>NZ_CBFHTG010000003.1:0-236659 GCF_965658795.1 Lentibacter sp.
TGCCAAAGCGGCGCGGATCGTATTCACGCATCGAGATGTTGGCTGCTCCGTGTACCATCCAGCGGGCCAGCTCGCGGGTCAGCCCCGGCCCCCAGCCGATGCCGATCTGCGTGCCGCAGCAGCACCAGTAATTGCGCACGCCGGGGGCAGGGCCAATCAGCGGGTTGCCGTCGGGCGGGTGGCTGATCGCGCCGTGCACTTCGCGTTGAATGCCAAGCTCTGCAAAGATCGGCATGCGGTTCAGGCTTTCCTCAAGATATGGCATGACCCGGTCGTAATCGGCATCAAACAGCCAGTTTTCATAATCCCACGGGCAGTGATCGTGCCAGACAGAATTGGGGTTCTCTTTCTCATAGATCCCGATGAGGCCGCGCTTTTGCTCCATCCGGATGTAGCCCGACACCTTTTTGTCGTCGCGGATAACAGGAAGCTCTTTGTCGAGTGCTTCGAATTCGGGCACCGGTTCGGTGACAAAATAGTGGTGAGTCATTGAGGTCATCGGCAGTTGCAAACCTGACCATTCACCCATTTGGCGCGCATAGGTGCCGCCCGCATTGACAACGTGTTCGCAGGTGATCGTGCCTTTGTCGGTCTCGACCTGCCATTCACCCGAGGGCAATTGCGTGATGTTGGTGGCGCGGCACTGGCGGATGATTTTAACACCTTTCTGCCGCGCACCAGCGGCCATGGCCATCGTCACGTTCGTGGGGTCGACATGGCCGTCATCGGGCGTGTGCAGGGCGCCCAACACACCGTCGAGATTATAGAAAGGGTGCAGTTCGGCGACCTTCTCTGGGCCCACCAACTCGATGTTGAACCCCAGCGACCGACCGACCGACAGCGTGTGGCGCAACCAGTCCATTTCATCTGTTGTATAGGCCAGCCGGAAGGACCCACACCCGTGCCATGTGACAGGCTGGCCCGTCTCGGCCTCTAGCCCGCCGGAATAAAGCCCGATGTTATAATCAACACATTTGCCCAACCCGAAACTGGATGTCGAATGGGTGATCTGGCCTGCCGCATGCCATGTGCTGCCCGATGTCAGTTCGGCCTTTTCCAGCAGAACGGTGTCGTTGCCCCAGCCTTCGTGGCCCAGATGATAGGCCAAGCCCACACCCATGACGCCACCGCCGACGATGACCACCCGTGCAGTCGATGGAAACTCATTTGCCACAGTTATCCCTTTCAGCGAGTCGATTTTTCTCTCGACAACCTAAGCAAACAAAAATACCATCGTCAATCATGAATGGGACAAATGTATCAATTGCGATTCTGGAACGGCTGGCTCAAGAGCTACCCGACCTGACGCCCGAAGCCCGCAAGGCGGCCACCTATGTGTTGGAAAACCCGCGCGATGTGGGTGTTTCAACCGTGCGCGAGATTGCGCAGGCGGCAAACGTTAAACCCAACACCGTGGTGCGGATGGCGCGTCAGGTGGGATTTGAAGGCTATGAGGATTTCCGCGCGCCTTTCCGCGATGCCATACGGCGCGGTGCTGCCGACTTCCCCGACCGTGCGCGATGGCTGCAGGATATCCGCAAGTCGGGTGATCTCGGCGGGCTTTATGCGGATATGCTCAAGGATGCGCTGCGCAATATCGAAGAGACATTTGCCGCAATCTCCACCGACGATCTGAAAGCCGCCGCCGAGGCGATCTGGGCTGCGCGGCGGGTCTTTACGCTGGGGGTCGGTGTAAACAATTCTGTCGCGCGGAATTTCACCTACCTCGCCTCGACAGGCATGACGGAATTCCACGCGATCCCGCGGCCGGGGTCAACCCCGGCTGATGATCTGGCTTGGGCCGATGGCCGCGATGTGCTCATCGCGATGACCAGCCGGCCTTACCGCACAGAGGTGGTCAAAGCGGTCGAGATTGCCCGCGAACAAGGCATGACAATCATCGCGTTGTCCGACAGTCCGGCCAGCCCGATCCTGCGCGGTGCCGATCACGGATTCGTCGTTTCGGTCGACACGCCCCAGTTTTTCCCGTCGTCAATCGGCACCATTGCCCTGCTGGAGACGCTTTTGTCTTTCGTCGTTGCCGTGGCCAGCGAAGAAATCGTCGAGCGGGTAGAGACCTTTCACAAACGCCGCCACCAGCTTGGCATGTATTATGCGGAGGACAAATGACAGAACCGATCCGGTCGCTTGATGCGCGATACTATACCGACGCCAGCGTGTTCGAGGTGGAATGCGCAGGATTGCTGGCGCGCACGTGGCAATTTGGGTGCCATGCATCCGAAGTAGAGGGGGTCGGCGCCTACGCCACCTTTGAAATTGCGGGCGAGAGCCTGTTTGCGATCCGCGGCCGGGACGAGAAAATCCGCGTCTTTTACAACGTCTGTCAGCACCGCGCCCATCAACTGGTCAGCGGGTCCGGGACAACGCGGGTTGTCGTTTGCCCCTATCACGCCTGGACCTACGAATTGACGGGCGAGTTGCGCGCCGGCCCGAACCTGAAGGCCGTCGACGGGTTTGACAAATCATCCGTTTGCCTGACCGAGGTCAGGGTTGAAGAATTCCTTGGCTTTGTCTTTGTGAACCTTGATCCCGATGCCGCCCCGATGGAAGACTGGTTTCCGGGCGCGCGGGCCGAGTTGGAAGAATGGGTGCCCAACTGGGCCGCGTTGAAGCCGCTTGAATGGGTGGAAATTCCCGAAAACTGCAACTGGAAGGTCTCGGTCGAGAATTATTCAGAATGCTATCACTGCTCTTTGAACCACCCAACTTTTGCCAATGGGGTGGTGAAGCCAGAGACTTATGACATCCAGCCGCAGGGCATGTGTCTGCGCCATACAACGGAATGCCAATCGCTGGACCAGATGACCTATGACATCAACTCGGGGTTCGAGCATGCCGACGAATATTCCAGCTGGTTCCTCTGGCCGATGGTGTCGTTTCAGGTCTACCCCGGCAATGTGCTGAACACCTATCACTGGCGTGCGGTGGATAAGGACCACGTTGTCGTCTGGCGCGGCTGGTATTCTGTCGATGGGATTGACGATGAAAAGGTTCGCCTGCTGGCCAAGCAGGATCGCGCGACGACCGTAGAGGAAGACATTCATCTGGTCGAAAGCGTACAGCGCGGGTTGCAGTCACGCGGTTACAAGCCCGGCCCGCTGGTGGTGGACCCGAAAGGCGGGGTCAATTCCGAACATCCCGTCATGCATTTGCAACGCTGGATGAAGGAAGCGATTGATGGCTGATACCTTAATGCCCACTCAATGGACGGCAGAGCAAAAGCTGTTCCCCCATCAGGTCGGCTTCACTTGCCCCCCGTTTGATTTTGACGCCGCCCCGTCGGATTTCCTGCGCATGTCGCCGGATAGTGTGGGGGTGCACGGCTGGATGCTACATGTGCCCGACTACGCGCATGGACTGGACCAGCGTAAAAAGAACTTTGGAATGCTCGATGATTTTGTGCATTGCATGGCGCGCAACGGGGTCGATGTCTGCGGGCAGGTCGGGTCAAACTGGGTCCATGCCAGCGGTTTGGGCGTTGAAGGCATCCGTCAGCATTGCGCCGACCTGTCCGACAAATACGAGACCCGGTTTCACATGGCCGGCTACGCAATGGTCGAGGCTTTGCGCGATCAGGGCATCGAAAAGGTAGCCTTGAATGGTGCCTACCACTGGCCCGAATGGTGGCAGGGCACCGCCGGCTTCCTGCGCGAAGCAGGGTTCGATGTGCTTTGGGCGGGCAATTTTGTGGATCAGGGCTGGTTCCCCGATCAGGCCACGGTCAATGCCAAACGCTGGATTTTTGATGGTGATTTGTTTGAGCAGAGCTTTTCCTACGTGGCCGATAAGGCGCCAAAGGCTGACGCCTATCTGATCAACGGCATGTGCAATTTCCGCTCTGGCCCGTCGGGTTTGCCGCAACGACCGCTGCATCTGGCCCGTGCGATGGAGGCCCGTTTGGGCAAGCCTGTGATCGGCCATGACACCGCCCTTTATTGGCGGATCATGAAAGATCTCGGCATCGCGCCGACCACACCGCAAAGCCGCCTGTTGGAGAGCCTTCATGCATAAGATCATAGCACTTTGGGCCATCCCGCGTTCTACCTCCACCGCATTCGAATGGATGATGCGCCAGCGCGGTGATCTCGACTGCCTGCACGAACCTTTCGGCGAGGCGTGGTACCAGGGCGAAGACCCGCTTTGGCCGCGTTTCAAAGAGGGGGAGAAAACCACCAAGGGTCTGACCATTGAAAGCGTCTGGGACGACATTCAGGCCCGCGCCGAAAAAGGTCCGGTCTTCCTCAAGGATTTCCCCCACTACATCAACCACATGTGGACGCCCGACTTTCTGGGGCAGTTTACCCATGCCTTCCTGATCCGCGATCCGGCCAAGACGATCTCGAGTATATATAACAAATGGCCCGACTTTGATGAGCTGGAGGTCGGCTTTCCTGAGCAACGCGCCCTGTACGACCTGCTGACCGCTTTGAACGGCACGCCGCCCCCCGTGATCGACAGCGACGATCTGCTTGAAGACCCAGACGCCATGGTCGCAGCCTTTTGCGATGCAGTGGGTATCCCGTTTCTGCCAGAGGCGATGTCATGGGCCCCGGGCGGAGATCCATCAGCCCATTCGTGGTGGGATGGGGGCAGCTTTCACGCCAATCTGGCGCAATCCACCGGCCTGACGCCGCAGACGCGCCGCTACGTCGAAGTTGCCGATGCCCCCGAACGCGTGCGCCGTGTGCACAGGCGGATGAAGCCGCATTACGATCACCTTTACCAACACCGGATCAAAGCGACATGAAGACCTATTGGCAAAACTACATCGACGGCGCGTGGTGTGATGGCGGCGCGGGACGCATCGATGTTATCAACCCCGGAACGGGTGAAAAACTGGCGGAACAGGCGCTTGCCGATGCGGGCGATGTAGACCGTGCGGTCATGGCGGCCCGTCGGGTCCACATGTCCGGCGACCTATCGGACCTGCGCCCCGTAGAACGGGGCCGGATGGTGCAGGCAATGGGCCGCTTCTTGCTGGACCACATCGACGAGATTGCCCCCGTTCTGACGCTCGAACAGGGCAAACCGCTTTGGGAGGCGCGGATCGAGGTCGAAGGGGCTGCGCGCTATTTCGAGTATTATGGCAATCAGGCTGAAACCGTCGAAGGCCGCTCGATCCCGCTTGGCAAAGACTACTTCGATTTCACCACCTACGAGCCGTTTGGTGTCTCCGCCCAAATCATCCCTTGGAATTATCCTGTTGAAATGACTGCGCGTTCGCTGTCGGCCGCACTCGCGACGGGCAATAGCTGCGTCATCAAGACACCCGAACTCACACCGCTCAGCAATGCATGGTTCGCCCATGCGGCTGAGGCGGTTGGCTTGCCAAAGGGCGCGGTGAATATCCTGTGCGGGTTGGGCCATGAGGCAGGAGCGGCTCTGTCCGCGCACCCGCATGTAAACCAGATCGTTTTCACAGGATCAGTACCAACAGGGATCGCCATCGCGACGGCTGCTGCGCAGAACGTCGTTCCGTGCGTGTTGGAGCTTGGCGGCAAATCGGCTGCCATTGTCCATGATGATGCCGACCTTGAGGCCTTCGAGACTGACGTACGCTGGGGCATCTATTTCAACGCAGGTCAGGTCTGCTCGGCGATGAGCCGCGTGATTGTCCATGACAGCGTGCATGACGCATTGGTCGAGCGTATGGTGGGTGTTGCCCAATCGCTGATCGTCAAACCAGGGATTGATCAGCCCGACTTTGGCCCGACGATGGGCGCGATGGTGTCTGACGCGCAGCGCGACCGCGCCGTTGCCATGATAACGGCCGCACAGCATGAAGGGGCCACTGTTGCGACCGGCGGGCACAAGCTGAATACGCCCGGAGCATTTCTTGAGCCGACGATCCTGACCAATGTCACGCCAGATATGACAATCGCCCAGAGCGAAGTCTTTGGCCCGGTTCTTTCCGTCCTGAAATTCTCTGCCGATGACGAGGCGATCAAGATCGCGAACGGCACGCCTTATGGCTTGGTTGGTGGCGTTTTCACGAACAATCTGGATCGGGCCACAAGCGCCGCACGGCAGTTGCGGGCGGGGCAGGTTTTTGTGAACGAATGGTATGCAGGCGGGGTGGAAACGCCCTTTGGTGGCTACGGTAAATCCGGCTATGGCCGCGAAAAGGGCCGTGAAGCCTTGTGGAATTACGTGCAGACAAAGAATGTCGCAATCAAATTGAAGGGCTGACACATGAGCGCATTTGACGAAGACCTGTTTCTGAAGGGCCTTGAGCAACGCAAAGCAACACTTGGCGCAGAATACGTCGAGAAGAATCTGGCCGCCGCCGATGACTTCACGCGCCCCTTTCAGGAGGCGATGACAGCTTGGTGCTGGGGCTTTGGCTGGGGCGACGATGTGATCGACGCCAAGACACGATCGATGATGAACCTGTCGATGATCGGCGCATTGGGCAAGATGAGCGAATGGGAAACCCATTGCCGCGGTGCGATCACCAACGGCGTCACCCAAGACGAAATCCGTGCCATCATCCATGTCATCGGCATCTACTGCGGCGTGCCGCAGGCGCTGGAATGCTTTCGCGTCGCGAAAAAGGTCTTGGCCGAAAGCGAGACATGAAAACGAGAAATACCGGGAATGCGGCTCGGACGAGAATACTCTAACCGCACCAACAAGGAGAACTGAAATGACAAAAACGAAAACCGGAAAATCTGTGCATCCTGCGGCACTGATGTATGCGAAAGAACATGGTCGCGGCCAGCTTGATCGGCGCGAATTTCTGACCCGGGCGACGGGCCTTGGCTTGACGGCTGCCGCCGCCTACGGGTTGATTGGCGTCGCAATGCCAACCCCGGCCAGCGCCCAGATGAAAGAAGGCGGAACGCTGCGTGTCCAGATGAGCGTCCGCGCGCTCAAGGATCCGCGACTTTATGACTGGTCGGAACTCGGCAACGAAACACGCGGCACGCTGGAATATCTGGTCGAGTACAATTCCGACGGCAGTTTCCGAGGCATGCTGCTGGAAAGCTGGGACATCAACGAAGACGCCACCGAATACACCCTGAACGTGCGGAAGGGGGTCAAATGGAATAACGGCGATGATTTCACTGCCGAGGACGTCGCACGCAATATCATTGGATGGTGCGACAAGAACGTCGAAGGCAATTCGATGGCCGGACGTTTCGCCGTCCTCGTAAATCCCGAAACCGGCACAGCGATCGACGGATCGGTCGAAGTTGTGGATACGCACACTGTCAAACTCAATCTTCCACGACCGGATATTTCGCTGATTGCGTCCATGTCGGATTATCCGTCCGCGATCATTCACGCGAACCATTCATCGGATGATCCCACCCAGTTCATTGGCACTGGTCCGTATGTAATCGAAGTACTTGAGGCCGGAATCAAATGCAATCTGGTACGAGCAGAGAACCACACCTGGTGGGGTGAAGATGTCTTTGGCCGTCCCGCGCTGGATCGGATCGAGTATATTGATTTCGGCACAGACTCTGCGGCGTGGCTGTCGGCGCTCGACTCCGAAGAAGTCGACATGTTGCACGAAACCGTTGGAGAATTCGTGAACGTGCTCGACGATCTCGGCTACGAGAAATCCGAAGCGGTCTCTATGCAGTCGATTGTGATCAGGGGTAACCAACTTGCAGAAGTCGATGGTAAGAAACCTTATGCGGACCTGAAAGTTCGTCAGGCGATCCAGATGGCCGTGGACAATGCGGTCTGCCTGGAACTTGGCTATAATAGTGCGGGCACAGTGGCCGAAAACCATCACCTTGGGCCGATCCATCCGGAATATGCTGAACTGCCGAAGCCGGAATTCGACCCGGCCAAGGCCAAGGCGTTGGTGGAAGAAGCCGGCATGGCGGATTTCGAATTCGAGCTGATGTCTATCGACGACGACTGGCGCAAGAATACAGCAGACTCGGTTGCAGCCCAAATGCGCGATGCAGGCCTCAATATCAAACGCACTGTGCTTCCGGGTTCAACCTTCTGGAACGATTGGGCAAAATATCCCTTCAGTTCCACAAACTGGAATCATCGGCCGCTTGGTGTGCAGATCTGGGCGCTCGCCTATCGGTCGGGCGAGGCCTGGAACGAATTCGGTTGGTCCAATGCTGAATTTGACGCCTTGCTGGAAGAGGCGCTGTCGATCGCTGATGCCGAAAAACGCAGCGCAGTGGCCAAGAAGGCAGCCGAGGTCATCCGTGCCGAAGCTGTGACGATCCAGCCTTACTGGCGCTCGGTTTATCGCCACATGCGCAAAGGCGTCGTCGGTGCTCCAGCACATGTAGCCTACGAACATCACCACTATAAATGGGGTTGGGCTGGCTAGAAAAAGCTTCTCGTGGGCCGTCGATTCTGGCGGCCCATAACCTCGATCAGTTTAAGCAGAACCGATCGCAAGTGGCCGTTTGCCGCCGCCATGAACCCTTTGGAGCAATCAGCGCTTACGTCAGACCCATCGTGCACATAGGACTTTCTCGGTGCCAGCACCATACGGCGCATGAATGGCTGATTCAGGAACTGCCTCCTTCCGATGCATTACACTCAAACAGGGCCGCGAAGCCTTGTGGAATTAGGTGCAGACGAAAAACGTCGCAATCGGATTAAGGGGCTAAAAGATGAGCGCACTTAATGACGACCTTTTCCTGAAGGGGCTGGAACTTTGGCCGGATTAATAATTTGATCGACGCCAAGACACGGTCAATGATGAACCTGTCAATAATCAGAGCGCTGGGCAAAATGCACGAATGGGGAATCCATTGCCGTGGCGCGATCAGCAAAAGAGTGACCCAAGACGAAATCCGCGCGTTCATCCACGTCATCGGCATCTACTGCGGCGTCCCCCAAGCGCTTGAGTGTTCTTTTGTTGCGCAAAAAATCTTGAGGATGCCTAGCCCAACACTGGGGGCGCTCAAGATGCAATGCATTGTTTTTCAATCGTCCAAGCGCTTGGCATAAATAATCCCACTACAACGGCACAGATTGCAGCCAAGCGGTCGTTAACGGAACTGTCTCGAATGGCCGCAAAGTCCGCGCCCTTCGAGTTCAAGTGTCATGCAGCGAAAATGCAGTTTAGGTAAGGCCGCTAAATCGGTTCGGCAATGACCGCTTAAGTGACTTGAGCCGCATCGCAGCAAGAAACTTGCCGAACATGCAAAGCAATGCTGCGTCAGCAGTATGCTCAAACACCAATGTCGGGAAAGTCCCGCATTGCTGACATTGATGCTCTGTGCAGCGAAGGTCAGCTCTCCGCACCAAGGAGCCAACTGTGGGTCGGCAATTAGCAACTCATCGCAACAATTAAATCTGTCATCAGAAATTTTTCGACCGTTCAAGTTATAGTCTCGGAATTCGCGTATCCATTTTCTCGTCTCCACCACCAAGGAGATGAAAAATGGATGGTTCACATTTCGACAAACGCTACCCTGTTGTCCTGCGCTTTGAAGGCATCGGCCCAGAAAATCTTGCCGGCTATGAGAAGCATCGCAAGCGGGTTGGCGGCGACGTAGGCCACATCCTCAAGAACCCACCCGCTGAAAATCGCCTGTTGATTGGATCTGAGGATTGGGCCGCTGAAGCATTGGCTGAGATTGCCGAGATCAAGGCGCAGAACTTTGCGTCCGAGCTGGAAGCCCTGGAGCAGCGCAAACGAAAGAAAGACATCCAGAAGCGGCTGGCTGAGGGGCCGCACAATCCATGGCGACCGACGCGACACGGGCCGATGCGCGAAGTAATCTTGACGGCCAACAAAGAGTGGTTCGATGCGGACCCAGCGGCTGTCTTCGGCGAAGGTGTCGAGCACAATCAACGGATCATAGATTTTGAAGAGCGGTCGATTGCCTGGCTGAAGGATGTATTTCGCGATGATGTCATCCACGCCCGCGCAGACCTTGATGAAGAGGCCTACCACATTCACGCTGTGATCATGCCGCGCATGCAGGTTGAGATGACACGCACGAACAAAAAGACTGGCGAGAAAAAAGTCATCGCCACCCGGCAGATGTTGCAGCCTTCTAAGTTTAACGAGATCAAAGATTATGAGTACGCCCAGAATAGCGTTGGCGAATGGTTCTCCGAGATCGGTCTTGATCGTGGGGAACGGCGCAAGGCGGCATACAAAGAGGCCGTCGCCAAGGGCGAGACCCCGCCTCCAAAGCGGATGCACAGTAAAACACGCGACTGGCGGCGGAAGAAGGACCGTGAGCTGTCGAAACGAGAGATCGACCTGGACGCGCGATCGGCGGTGGTCGAAGAACGGTCGGCAGAGGCCGATGCCATAATCGGGATCACCGACGCGATCGGGCACGGTGCCGTTGATCTTGCTGCCGACAACACAGATCGCATCTCACCCACTAAAGGGCACGAAAACGATGACGTATTCCTGCAAGCCGTGGCGCACGTAAAGCGGTCGCCCAAGGGAGCTTCACGCGTTGCCAAGGCGTTCCGTGCCGGCTGGGCCACGATGTTCAAGAAGGCGCGACAAGATGCATTCCAGCGTGTCAGCGACGACTTCAGGCTGGCCACAAAAACTCTCAAGGAAGCGACATGGTTGCTGACCAAAATTGGCGGTTCTCTCGGCGCTGGATTCTCTGCTGATGTTGGCTCACTTTCGTCGCTAACTGAACGTCTCAAAAAGGCTGTGGCAGCTGGTACGGTCTCGCAGAAAAGACAAAATCATAAAAAAGATTACAACGATGACAATAGTTTAGATGATTGACCTCCTTTTTTTGCTTGTCGCGCTCCCATCCAAAAAAATGGAGAGCAATATAATGGGAACGGCGCCCGGGGCAATCCCGTCCCGGGGCGAAAACCAACAGACCGAAGGACCTTCAAATGACTAAGCGTATGACTACAAAGCCCGCCAAATCCACCCGCAAAAACCGCACTGCGATCCCGATGAGCCAGGCCATGGAAGCCGCCATGTTCAAAGTCGCCAGTGTTGCGGCCAATGTTTCGAGAAAGGACGAGGCCACACAGCGTGCCGCGCGGCAAGCCATCGCGGATACTGTAGCCGAATGGATTCACTGGCTGAACGAAAACCACCCCGAAGCGGTGCATGAGTTTTACTACGAAATCTGCATGTTGGCCACCAGTGGCAACCGCAACCGGATCGCCAAGCACTCTCTTATGCCAGAAGGTTTGCTCGACCGGGTCGAAAAAGATCTGAAGGCTCAGAAGGAAGAAGCCGAGCGCGAGGCTGCAAAGGCACTGGCCAAGGAAGAGGGCAAAGCTTCTGTCGCCGCCGAATAATCAGCTACCAACGACAAGTGAAGTTCGCCAAAGTCCAAATCCCCCTCCCGCAACCAAGTTTAGCGAATTATCGCTTTCAGCAAGGCCCGCCTCATCGGCGGGCCTTGCTGCGTTTCGTATAGCGACCAATTCTCCACGCAGTTCCAGCTTATGAGCCTTTGCCTTCTCGTCCCAGTTCACCACCACCGTATCAACCAGACTGTGTCGCGCGTCACTGGCGTCGCCAGAGATGTTTTCATGCGAGGCGAGCGCGCCGTCGAGCGGGAGCAAGCGCTGGAGCTGGACTGCAAACGCGAGACGCTGCGTGGCAGTCGATGACGGACTCAGTTTGAGAAGAGCGGAGATTTTCTTCTGGCTGCCCGTTAGCAAGTGTGTTGACCGCCATACTTTCGCGCTTAGGCTTGTTTCTTAAGTTCGGCTTGGCTCTGTGTTGGGCTTTGTCTATCTGCGCTGCTTGCTCAGGTGGAGGGCGCGTTTACACTGCCGCCGCTACCCAAATATCTTGAGTTCCTAGATTGTGAACTTGGGCCCAAGTGCCCTATCCCATTTGACCATCTTTCCAATCAAGAAAGTGAACTGTTTTTGTTAGCGACCAGGCTGATTGACGAAATCCATCCGCGCTGGAGTTAATTCGAAGATGCGTTAGAGCAATCTCCAGATGTGGGGAGTTGTTTGGCCTAAGACGAAGCCAGCAAGGAGAGCCCCGACTTGCTTTTGATGGAGTGAAAAAAACTAGGTACATGATTGGCTCCCGAGTTTGTCTGTTCAGGGGGGCTTACTCGCCTTGGTCATCCCACCCTGATGCACAATGGATGAGGTATCACGGATCCCGCGTTGGCGATATCCAGGCCGGGCCTGAACCCCGCAAGGCGCGAGATCACAATAAGATTTTCTGGCAGATGGACGGCGACCCAATATCGAAAGCGAAACCCTCACTGGTTTGTAAGCCTAACGGGTTTCGACACCGTCCGATCTTGAGGCTACGGCGTGAACTATAACTGAGAGCTAAATATTTTTTTGGGGGGGCGTAGCGAGATTATCTACACTTAATTAGTTAAAGGAGTATAGCCTGGGCACGTTGCGCCTAGCAGGGAGTCTCATCGATCTCGCGCTCTCCTTTGGTTGGCCGAAGATGTGATCCAATCACTGATGCGGCGAAGCCAATCGCCAATACAGCAATACAGATTTGCAAAAGCTGTTCATACTTGTGCCCTTCATACAGAACAGTTTTGGCCCATATGGTGTCCCGTGCAAAGTAGAGCATCGCACCAACCATTGCCGCTGAAAAGCTAACCAGAAAGGCCCAGAGGCTGACGTGACGATCAAGGAACAAACCGGCCAATAAAATGGGTGTCAAAAACATTGATGCAGTTCCTGAAACTGCAACCGCATCAAACAGGGTTTGATTGCCCCACAAGGTCAACAACGCTCCGGGCACAGCAATGGCCACCATCGCCAAACGCCCGCCCAACAAGCTACGGTTCACCATCCCTAATTCTTCGGTGGCCAGCCGCGCTGATGACGCAAGCGCAGAATCAAGCGTTGAGAGGGCTGAAACGAGCAATGAAACCATCAGCGCGACAAACACCCAATTGGGCAGCATTGTTGACCAGGTTCCGATCAATTGAGCTTCATAAGTCGCGCCGACCAAAGCGGCTTGTATGCCGAAGAAACCAAAGCCCACAATGCAAAGCGTAGATATCCAAAAAGCGTGTATGAAGCTTTGGCGGGTTGTCTTTTCATCGCTCAGAAATCCGCGGTCCATCATAACAGGGTCATGTGCCGGATACGAAAATACTTGCAGAAAGGCGACCAACAGCAAGACCCAACCGTTGTATCTGCCTGAAACGCCCTCGGCCGTTATCGCCGCGCCTAAATCAAAGCTGGGTGAGGCAAGAAGCGCAACAAACGCTGCACTGAAAACAACGAGAAAAATTACCATTTGGATAACGTCTGTTCGCAGCGAAGCACTCAGCCCACCCCAACTGGAATAGGCCAAGACAAGAGCTGTTGCGATTACAATGACAAGGCTTTTGTGATCTGAAAACTCTGGGAGTACCGCCACAAAAATCAATCCGACGACAATCAGGTTGGCGAAAATCTCGGATAACAAACGCAAAGAGACAACGAGATTGTAACAGCTTTGACCGACCGTACCGAAATGCGCGCCGAGCCAATCCTGCACAGATCCTGCACCCGCAGCTCGCAGCTGCGCGACAATCAATCCGCCCGTCAAAAATGATATGTAATATGCTGCATAAGCCAGCACGCCTGCGATACCATAGTAGTAGCCTAAGATAGCGGAATTCATCAAAGAACGTGCAAAAATCCAAGTGGTCACCTGGCTGAGTACGAGAGTCCATAAGCCAGGTGGAGTGCCGTCTTGATCGAGCCCGGCAAAAAAGCCTTCGGCGGTCGTGTGCCGCGGTGTCATGGCCAAGGTCAGCGCAATGATGGCGGCGAAAATACCAAAAATTACGGCAGGTTGCATGGTCGATTTCCTTTGGTGTGGGCCTGTCCCAGGCTTTGGCGGCAGCTATCAGGATGGTCTCACACGCGCACTACAAATGTTTGTGACGCAGCCTGCAACGTGTCGATAATTGGCTTGTCTGTGCCTCCACGCTGGCGCAGTCTTTGTAAAGTGGTACGGGGATGTTAGATGAAATTTCGAGAGTTGGGACGGCTTGACGGCGACCTTCTAATTTTTGGAGGCCCCTATTCCAACCTGCATGCCTTGCAGGCTCTTGCTCAAATTGCGGCGGACTATCCAGCGCAAAATGTCATTTGCACCGGCGATGTAGTTGCCTATTGCGCGGATCCAGCGGCCTGTGTTGCGTTGATCCGCTCGCGCGGCTGGACTGTCGTTGCTGGCAATTGTGAGCGTCAACTACAAGCTGAAGCGGATGATTGCGGTTGCGGTTTCGAGGATGGCAGTGTCTGTGATCTGCTGTCGCGTGATTGGTATGCGTTTGCGAAGGCTCGGATGTCCTCTTCGGACCGCGCGTGGATGGCCAGCCTGCCTGACGGTGTCATTTTTGAAAATCGGGGACAGCGACATGCAGTGATTCACGGTGGCATGACAGATTTGGCGGCCTTTATTTGGCCAACCTGCCCACCACAGGTCTTTGAGGCAGAGGTTGCCGCTATTGGTACACCAGTTGATGTGGTGATTGGCGGCCACTGCGGAATAGCTTTCGAAAAGCAAGTCGCGGGAGTAACGTGGTTCAATGCAGGTGTGATCGGCATGCCGCCGAATGATGGCAGCCCACAGACTCGATATGGCAAGCTATCAGAAGATGGCTTTAGCGTCGAATTGCTCGATTACGATTATCAAGGGGCCGCCACTGCGATGGAAAAGGCTGGGCTGGCCGGAGGATATGGCGATGCGCTGGTCAGCGGCAACTGGCCAAGCGAGCAAATTCTGCCGATTGAGTTGCGACACAAAAGCGTTGGGATTGAGCCGAGCGGGTGACTTGTGATCTGGTGCTGCGCGCCTGTAGCGCGCGACCAAAAGCGGCAAGATGACAGCTGCTTGTAACCTGCCTCAAGGGCCTTGATGCACAACAAACTGGTCGGCGTCCACGGGTTTCCCGAACTGCAGTAGGGCGATTTGCGCTTTGGGCGGCTCCTGTCAGCGCATCACGAAAGGGTCAGGAATGGGCTCGTCGCTGGTGCGCAGCCAAACGGCTTTTACCTTGGTGTAATCCAACGCGGCTTCGATGCCGCCTTCGCGCCCGTGGCCAGACAGCCCGTGGCCACCAAAAGGCGCGATCGGGCTCACGGCACGGTAGGTGTTCACCCATACGATGCCAGCACGTATGGCGCGGATCATGCGGTGCGCTCTGGTTAAGTTTTGTGTGAACAGCCCCGACGCCAAACCAAATTGGGTGCTGTTGGCGATTTCGACGGCTTCAGCTTCGGTTTGAAAGCTGACAACTGACAGGACAGGCCCGAAAAACTCCTGACTCAGGCTGACGGCTTCCGGGGCACCGTCACAATCCAGAATGGTTGGCGGGAAGTAGAACCCATCGCGCTCCAGAGCGACACCGCCAGTGACAAGCTTGGCGCCTTGTTTGACAGATTGCGCGATGAGGGCGAGCGCATTGTCACGCTGGCGCAAGGTGCAAAGCGGCCCGATTTCGGTTGCCATATCGTCTGGCGCGCCAATGACGATGGCTTCGGCCTTTTCCTTGAGGCGCGCAAGAAAGGCATCTTTGATTGTTGCGTGCACAACAAGGCGCGAGCCGGAAACGCAGCTTTGTCCTGTTGCGGCAAACACCCCTGACACCTGCGCATTTACCGCGCTTTCCAAATCAGCATCGTCAAAGACGATGAAGGGAGACTTGCCGCCCAGTTCGAGCGAAGTGGATGCCAGATTTTCGGCCGAGTTTCGCACGATGTGGCGTGCTGTTTCGGGGCCACCCGTGAAGGCCACATGGGCGACCTTTGGGTGGCTGGTCAGCGTGGCGCCAACCTCGGGGCCACCCGTCACAATATTGAGTACGCCCTTGGGAAACCCCGCCTGATCAAAAATACGCGCAAACTCCAGCATGGGCGCTGGCCCTTCCTCGCTGGCTTTCAAAACCACCGTACAGCCCGCAGCGAGCGCGGGCCCTATTTTGACGGCAGACAGAAAGAGCTGCGAATTCCACGGAACAATTGCAGCGACAACCCCGATAGGCTCGCGGCGGAGCCAGACTTCCATATCGGGCTTGTCGATTGGAAGATGGGCGCCTTCGATCTTGTCAGCTAGCCCCGCATAGTAGCGGTAGTATTCCGCGACATAGGCGATCTGTGCGCTTGTTTCGCGGATGATCTTGCCGGTGTCACGGGTCTCCAGCTCGGCCAGACGGGGTGCGTTTTCTGCGATCAGGTCTGCGAGCCGCATCAAAAGCTTGCCGCGTGCTGTCGCTGTCATCAAGGCCCAGTCAGGCGAGAAAAATGCACGTTCTGCGGCCTCTACAGCACGGGAAACATCGGCAACCGAGGCCGCTGGCATCTTGGCCCAGGGCGCGCCAGTTGCAGGGTCCAGGCTGTCAAACTGGCTGCTTCCATCGAGGAACATGCCGTCGATATACTGCTGAAAAATCTGCATTCCACTTTTCCCTGTCTGGGCCTTACGCGAAGGCTGGCATTACGCCGTTGATAAACCTTTCAAGCGAGGCTTTCTTGCGCTCAAACGGCATCGAGCTGTCGATCCAGAACGAATATTCATCATATCCTAATGCTTCATACGCCTTGAGGCGTTTGATCACTTTTTCTGCTGTGCCGATCACCAAGTCACGCTCCATGGCCTCAGGCGTATAGAACGGGTGGGCTGCGATCTCTTCGTCTGTCAACGGTGCAATCAGGCCCTGATCGACATCGCGCTTGTTCATAAACCATGCCCCGAAGTAGCAATAGAACCGGTTGAGCTCGATGGCGGCCTCTTTGCTGTCTTCATCACTGTCCGCGACATATGTATGCAAGAGCAACATGATCTCGGGGCGAGGGTGATCCGAAAATTTGGTGCAAGCCGCGTTGAATTTATTCATGAGATCAGTGATCTCCCCGTCTCCGTTCCACAGGGGGGTAACTTGCACGTTACAACCCTGCTCTACGGCAAACTCGTGGCTATTGGGGTCACGCGCCGCGATCCAGATCGGCGGGCCTTCTTCTTGCGCTGGTTTGGGAGATGATGTGGTTTTGGGGAATGAGAAAAACTCACTTTCATGGGCATAGTTGCCCTTCCACAGAGCTTTGATGGCGGGCACCAGCTCGCGCATTCGCTGTCCTGCCTCCCAAGCGTCCATCCCGGGCATGAAGCGTTCATATTCATACGAATAAGCGCCGCGTGCGATGCCAAGATCCAGGCGGCCGCCTGTGATGATGTCGGTCATGGCGGCTTCACCTGCCAGACGGATCGGGTGCCAGAACGGCGCAATGATTGTGCCTGTGCCCAAGCGCACGTTCGATGTTTGGCGCGCGATATCCACGAGGTTGAGCATCGGGTTTGGCGAGATGGTGAAGTCCATCCCGTGATGTTCGCCAGTCCAGACTGCATGCATCCCGCCTTTATCGGCGATTTTGCACAGCTCGACGAATTCATCGTATAGCTTCTTCTGATCCTGATCAGAGGAAACGCGCTCCATGTGAGCAAAAAGAGAAAACCTCATGCCTTAACTCCCTGAAGTCATCGGGCGGACTTTACCGCTGACGTGGTTGCCAAAAAATACTCCGAAATTCCCGATCCGGCTTTCGCTCGCAAACCGCTCGAGCATGATGCGGGCGGCCGGATCAGTGATCTGCATCAGTGTGGTCGCAGACAGTTCGACAAAGGCGCCACAAGACGCGGTGTCACTGCTTGCCTGACAGAGGAATGAGATATGGTGTGTTGCGCGGGCCTCATCTTCGTAGACCGAGTAGATAAAGCCGGCCTCGGCTTCGGCACCGTTTGATGTGATGAGCCGTTGCAAAACGGTCGAAACACCTTCTTTGCCAACCCGTGTTTCTGGGAGCGAAAGTTTGCCGTGGCCATCCTCAACCAAGAGTACTTTGCCTTGATGCTCGATCAGCACCGAAACCAGTAGGTTGGCATCGTTGTTAAGGGCCTCGGCTTCCAGCGTGGGGGTGACATAGGCACCGCGCGCGTAGCCAAGGCCGGGCCTTGTGCTGTTCTCGAAGGCTTCAACCTTGCCGATCAGGATCAGATGGTCTCCGGCCTCTACCGTCTTGAACATCGAGCAATCAAACCAAGCCGAACCATCATCAAACACAGGCGCCCCGTGCGGCCCTTTCTGCCAAGTCACCGCAGCAAAACGGTCTTCAACGGGCCGTGCAAAGGTGTTGGACACGTCCTTTTGCGTTTCTGACAAGACGTTGACAGCAAAGCCTGACGCAGTTGCGAGAGCTTCATAGTTGCTTGAGGTCTTGGCGATGCAGATGGACACCAGCGGCGGGTCTAGCGAGACCGACGAAAACGAATTGGCTGTAAAGCCGATGGGGTTCCCTTCTGCATTATGGGCGGTCACAACGGTCACGCCAGTCATGAAGGCACCAAAAGCGTCGCGCAGTGCGCGCGGGTCTAATTCGGTCATTGCGTTTCTCTCTCTTGTCCCGTTTTCAGCCAGTCTTGCAGTGCTGTGTTCACTTCATCTTCAGCTGTCAGGTTTACCATGTGGCGGTGCCCCTCTATCACCAACGCGCGTCCAAGCGGCGCGGCGTCGGATATGGCTCGCGCCATCGCTGGAGACGAATTCTGGTCACCGCTTCCCGTCAGTGCGAGCAACGGGCAGGTGATCCCACCGATCTTGTCAGCATAGGTCGTGTCTCCGCGGGCGAAGGCATCATAGGCTGTGCCGTAGCCCTCGGAGCTCACTTTCGAAAGCCAACCTGAAACCTGCGCGCGGGCGGTCTGCTCGGTGGGTGTGTCGCCAAACCATCGGGCCAGCGGTGTTTCCAGATCAACCACGCCATCGCGGATCTGGGTTGCACGCTTTTCCACCGCAGCGCGCGCCTCTGGCGAACGGCAATACACCACGTTGAGCAGTGCCACGCGGTCAAGTTGTGCGCGATGCGTCGCTGCAAACCCCATCGCGATCAGCGCGCCCATGGAGTGCCCTGCAAGGCTGACGCGTTTCAGGCCGAGCGCATGAAGCGCCGCCTGTAACCAGCCAACAAATTCAGGAAGCTGTGCGCCAGATCGGAGTGGTGCGGACCCGCCATGCCCCGGCATGTCGAGGGCCAGTACGCGGTGTGTTTTGGACAAGGCCTCAATCTGTGGCATCCACGCGGCCGACTGCATGCCGACCCCATGGATCAGCACAACCGGCGGCCCAGACCCCGCGTCGCGGAACGCCAGTGTCCCGTAGGGTTCAGACAGCTGCAGGGTTGTCAACGTCATGACCAAGTTCCTGTAGGTCTTGATACCTGTCACCGATGCGGTGATGCGGGCGTCCTCCGATAGAAGCACCCAAGGCAACAACGATTTCGCCCGGGGCCGGTGCGTCTGCGACAGACAGCTGAATGGTCAGGTAGTGGCTGCGCCGACCGCCGTCATTTTTGTCCATCAAAGGAATTTGCAAAGATGCATTCGCGGGGCCGCGCGTGTTGGTGAAAGCCAGATAAGACTTGGCGCCAACAGCTTCGCG
This sequence comes from Lentibacter sp., assembly GCF_965658795.1. Taxonomy (NCBI): domain Bacteria; kingdom Pseudomonadati; phylum Pseudomonadota; class Alphaproteobacteria; order Rhodobacterales; family Roseobacteraceae; genus Lentibacter; species Lentibacter sp. Next base: position 19,380 of record NZ_CBFHTG010000003.1, read on the forward strand.
AAAGTGATTGCCGAACCGCAGGGTGTGGATCAGAGCGGACGCATGTTCAACTTCGCCATCCACGCCGACAATCGCAGATTTACCGTAGCCCTCGACCTTATCGCCGCCACCTGCCGCCTCCAGCACCATTTCTGTTAGCATCTCGCCAAGACCGGGCGCGCAATCATGAATTTCGGGGCGCAGATCTTCGACAAACCCACGGCCTGCCCATGGATTTTTGATCACGGCAACCGCTGCGATCATTTTGAGGGGCGTCGGGGCAACCTTGCCGCCTTCAATCAACGTGTTTTCCACATGAAGCAGTGTCTTACGAATTTCAGCGGGCATTGCATTTCCTTGGCTTGGTGAGTCGTCGCAGATCATGGTATACCATAAGACGGTATGTCAAGAATACTTGAAGCCCTTCCTTCGCCCTGATAAGCTGAACGCATGACATCAACCCAATTACAAAAGATCACGAAAGCCCCGCAAACTCTGCGTGATATCGTGCAAGACCGAATGCGGGAGGCAATCATCGCAGGCCATTTTGCGCCCGGTGAACGGCTTGTTGAGCGCCCCTTGTGCGACCAGCTGGGTGTTAGTCGCACGGTCATTCGTGAGACCATCCGATATCTCGAAGCTGAGGGTCTGGTTGAAATCGTACCCAACCATGGGCCTATTGTGGCCACGCTGAGCTGGAATCAGGCACGACAGATCTATGATGTGCGCTTGCTGCTGGAAGGAGCCGCTGCATCGGCTTGCACGTTGGCCCAAGGCACAGGTTTTGGCCCGAAGCTGACGGAGGCTCTCAAGGCTGTCGAAGCCAAGATGGATGACACCGAATGGTCAGAGCTTTTGCAAGCCACCACGCGTTTTTACGAGCTGATCTTTTTGGAGGCGGGGCATACCGTCGCTTGGGGCATTGTGCAGCGCCTGAACGGACGGATCAGCCGTCTGCGTGCCCTGACGATAGCGGCCCGCAATCGGGAAACATCAGGCATGAACCACATGACATCGATCCACGACGCAATCCTCAGTCGTGATGCTGACGCCGCTCGCGCGGCTGTGGAGGCGCATATCACCGATGCTGCCAAAACGGCGCAAGGCTTTTTGAAAGTTTCTGATACGGAGCACAAAAATGGCTAAAGGATACTGGATTGCTTTCGTGACCGTGACGGACGCGGCCCGATATGCAGGCTATCAGCAGCACGCACCTGCAGCTTTTGCCAAATACGGAGCGCAGTTTCTGGTGCGGGGCGATGACGGTGAAACGCTGGAAGGGCAGGCATTTCAGAGGCATGTGGTCATTGAATTTGAGAGCAAAGCTCAGGCGCTCGCCTGCTACAACTCGCCCGAGTACCAATCAGCGCGCGCACATCGCGATGCGGCCTGCACAGCAAACATCGTTATAACCGAAGGCATTGCCACTTGAGGGAGCACACAGTGACAACTTTTGATGAAGATCTATTCCTGAAAGGCCTTGAACAGCGCAAGGCGACACTGGGCGCAGAGTATGTGGAGAAGAACCTCGCCGCTGCAGACGAGTTTACCCGCCCTTTTCAGGAGGCCATGACCGCTTGGTGCTGGGGCTTTGGGTGGGGCGATGAAGTGATCGACGCCAAGACCCGCTCGATGATGAACCTTTCCATGATCGGCGCCTTGGGAAAGATGACCGAATGGGAGCTGCATTGCCGCGGGGCCATCAACAACGGTGTCACCAAAGAAGAAATCCGGGCCATCATCCATGCGGTTGCCATTTACTGCGGTGTCCCGCAGGGGCTTGAATGCTTCCGCGTGGCGAAGAAGGTTCTGGGCGATGACGCGCCTGAGACTGGCCCTCGGTGAAGCCTGAACGCGCTTCTACGCCCAGAATTCAGGTTGCCGAATAATCAGTCGACAACGGCAAGCGAAGTTTGCCAAAGGCCGCCACCCCTCCCGTAAGCAAAGTGGATTATACTGCGCGCGCTTTGCCAAGCTTTTTAAGGGTTAAGCGTAGCGGATAGGAACCTTGGCAAACGATGGCCTGCCGGAAGCCGCTCTGGCGGTGTCATAGCGGGATGAATTGAATGCTGTGTTGAGTTGCCCGTTCATTACTTAAAGTCTCTACTGGGGAAAAAGCGTTTGGCTTGATCGCGAGGGTGCATGGTGAGGAGGTGCGCGCGCCTGCGCGGTGCGTCGTCTGCTTGGGGTTCGGTCAGACCAACGGCGCTATCCATCGGATGCCCGAGCTCACCTAGGTGGTGTGAGACGTCCTCGACGGTTTGTGCAATGAGGTGCACCACGATTCCTTCGCGCTGTACCAGGCCTGTGACACGTAGCAATCGCCCGCCCATCACTGCACGACGAAATTGTTTGTAGACGGTTTTCCAGACCACCACATTTGCAACACCGGTCTCGTCTTCAAGCGTCAGGAAAACGACTCCAGATGCGGTGCCGGGGCGTTGCCGCGTGATGACCAGACCACAGACCGAAATGGCGCGCTTGGCAATCGGGCTAAGGGGGATGTTGGGCAAGTCGGCATGGGAAGTAAGGTCTGCCATTTTAGGACGCAGCAACTCCATTGGATGGGCTTTGAGTGACAACCGCATGGCGACGTAATCCTCGACCACCTCTTCGCCCAGGTGCATGGTGGGCAGGGTGACAGCTTGCTCATTTATTCCTTCGCCTTCAATCAAGTCATTGAAAAGTGGGAGCGGTTTAGGACCGGTAATGGCTTTTACAGCCCAAAGTGCATCGCGTCGCCCCATGCCGAGACCTGCAAAAGCATCTGCTTCGGCCAGCCGTTCGAGAACCGCTGGCCCGACCCCCGCGCGCAACCAAAGTGCCTCAGGGTCGGTGTAGCCGTTGCCCCGTGCCGCGACAATCCATGCGGCATCCTCTTCGCGGAAGCCTTTTATCTGGCGAAACCCGAGCCTGAGCGCCAGAGACCCGTCGGCACGTTTTTCCAAGGTGCTGTCCCATGCGCTGGCATTTGCGCAAATCGGACGCACTTCGATTTGATGTTCACGAGCATCCCGCACGATTTGTGCAGGGGCGTAAAAGCCCATTGGTTGGGAGTTGAGTAATGCGCAAGTGAACGCGGCAGGATGATGGCGTTTGAGCCACGCGGAGACATAGGCGAGCATCGCAAAGGCGGCGGCGTGACTTTCGGGGAAACCGTATTCACCAAATCCCTCTATTTGGGAAAAGCAGCTTTCTGCGAATGCGGAAGTATAGCCGCGCTCTAACATTCCATTGATAAATTTGTCGCGTAGCTGGCCAATGGTGCCCATCCGTCTAAACGTCGCCATAGAACGGCGTAACTTGTCGGCTTCTGAGGGTGAAAACCCTGCTGCGACAACAGCGATTTGCATGGCTTGCTCTTGGAACAGTGGCACGCCCAGAGTCTTCCCGAGCACTTTTTCGAACGCAGGAGAGGGGAACGTGACAGGTTCTTTGCCTTGTCGGCGGTTAATGTAGGGATGCACCATGCCCCCTTGAATCGGGCCTGGACGCACGATGGCCACCTCTATCACCAGGTCGTAAAACACGCGGGGTTTCATCCGCGGCAAGAAGTTCATCTGCGCGCGGCTTTCGACCTGAAACACGCCAATGGCATCGGCCGCGCAGAGCATATCAAAGGTCGGTGCATCATCTTGCGGGACGGTCGCGATGCGATAGGACGGGCCGCCATGCTGCGCGATCAGCTCGAAACTCTTGCGGATACACGTGAGCATGCCAAGGCTGAGAATGTCGACCTTGAGAATGCCGAGCGCGTCGATATCATCCTTGTCCCACTCGATAATCGTACGGTCTTCCATCGCCGCGTTTTCAATCGGACAGAGTTCGTCCAGACGACCCTTTGTTATGATGAAGCCGCCGACATGCTGGCTCAGGTGGCGTGGGAACCCGATGATCTCTCCGATGAGTTTGATGGTCAATGCGAGGCGAGGATCGGTCATGTCGAGGCCGATTTCCTTGACCCGTTCAGGGTCTGCTCCCCCACTGTCCGAGCCCCATATTTGTCCCGAGAGGTTGGCTGTCACATCCCTGGATAGCCCCATGACTTTGCCCACTTCCGCGATGGCGGCTCGCGAGCGGAAATGGATCACGGTTGCACAAAGCCCTGCACGATGACGGCCATATTTGGTGTAGATATGCTGGATGACCTCTTCGCGGCGCTCATGCTCGAAATCTACATCTATATCTGGTGGCTCTCCACGATGCTCGGAGACGAACCTTTCCACCACCATTGTGATGGTTTCAGGGCTGACGTCGGTGATGCCCAAGAGATAGCACAGGATCGAATTGGCCGCAGAGCCGCGCCCCTGACATAGGATGCCCTGAGAGCGTGCGAACTGAACGATGTCATGCACGGTGAGAAAATAGGCGGGAAAATCGAGCGTTTTGACCAGGGCCAACTCTTTTTCCATTTGTGCAATGGCAGCGTCTGGTGCGCCCTTTGGATAGCGGGTTATGAGCCCTTCATGAGCCAGTCGCGCCAAGCGATCTTGGGGAGTTTCATTATTTGCGATTTCGTCCGGGTATTCATAGCTCAACTCTGACAAGCAAAAGCTGGACTTGGCTGCAATCTCTACAGTGCGACGTAGGGCTGCTGGATGGCGCTCAAACAGGCGCTTCATATCGGCCTCGCCTTTGAGGCGGCGCTCAGAGTTGGGCAGGGCGCGTGTGCCTATTTCGTCGATGCTGATGTGCTCTCGCATGCACGTCAGGACATCCGCCAATTGTCGCCGCGCCCCATGGTGCATGAGTACGTCTCCCACAGCCACCATCGGCGCGGCGGTATGATGAGCAAGGGCCGCGCAGGCATTAAAATAGCGCTGATCGCTTCCGTCATAGCGGGGAGCTGCTCCGACAAAAACATCTGCGGGGAAATGTTTCTTGAGGGTGGTAATTTCAGCTGCACTATCTTTTAGCGACTGTTGTGGAAGTGCAATCAAGCTCATTCCCGCGCATCCCTGTGTCAAATCCTGCAGCTCCAAGTGACACGCGGCTTTGGGCGCACGTCGTTTGCCAAGGGTAAGCAGCCGTGTCAGCCGGGCATAGGCTGCGCGATCTTGAGGCAAGGCGATCCAATGTGTGCTGCTATTTCGCAGGATCAGCCGCGCCCCAATGATCAACTTGGGCAGCTGTGTATCCTCGCCCAATTCACGGCACAATTCCTTGCGCGCTGAATATGCCCGTACCACGCCAGCCAGAGAGTTGTGATCGGTGATGGCGATGCCCTTCAACTCGAGAGAGGCGGCGCGCGTGATTAACTCCTCCGGATGCGAAGCACCGCGTAGGAACGTAAAGTTCGAAGTGCAACATAACTCCACATAGCCTGGATCGAGGGACGGGTTTCGGAATGTCATGCGAATTCACCTTGTACGAACCAGCTCGGATTTTGAGGGGTATAAAACAACCACAGTCGTCGCCCTTCGCGGGTGTCTACTTTCCAATAGTCGCGTACGCCTGAACGCCAGTTGTCATCGGGTAACCACCATTCGGGGGCGATGCGCTCTGGGCCTGTCGCGCGCCCCGTTGTCAGAGACATACGTCGCCAGCGGAACTGTACGGGTGGCTTTGATCCGACGGCTGCAATCGGTTCGGGCGTAAACAGGCGCAAGGGGCGCGAGTGTAGGCTGGCCCATGATCCTGACGGGGAACTATATGCTGCCGGGACACTTTGGAAACTGCGCTCTGGGATGTGGCTATCGGCAGGCAAAAACCGCTGGATATTATCCAGCCCGATGCGGTTTCCAAGGCGCGTAATGAGATCCTCCAAACCGTCGGGGCGCGATGCTTTGGACGCGTTGATTTGTGCGTCCAACAAACGCTCGACCTGTGTGGCCTCAAGGCGCAACTGATCAATACCATAGCCCGCATCCACCGCATCCACCCCGCGCGTGAACAGTGGTAAAATCCGAGCTGCATCGCGCATGGGGGCAGCCAAGCGTAGCTCTACCTGCTGTGCGCCCTGATCGACGCGGCGCAGGGTGAGTTGCAATTGGCGCGCGCCCATATCCTGAGCTTTGAGTTTGTCGCACAGTCGAACCAAAAGGCGCTCGGTGCCCATCATCACGTCTGCGACCAATCCAATAGGATCGGGTAACGTCATGCGCACGCTGTAATGAGGTGCCTCGCCTAGAGGGGCGATGACCTCATCCTGTGCACCCATCGCTTGATCCAGACGTAACATCACATCGGGGCCAAACCGTCGCGCCAGCGTAGCGCGTGGCAAGGCGAGGAGGTCGCCAATTGTGCGCAACCCAAGGCGCTGCAGGGACGTGTCGGATTTTGCATCAAGGCGTAGGGCGGCCACAGGCAATGAGGTTATATCTTCCGTGTACGTACGCGCATAATGGGTGAGCGCCCAGGCCGCGCCGCGTGTATCAGCAGCCGCAACCCGCCCTTTTACCCCTGCGCGGGCAAGGCTGTGGCGCATGTCGTTAAGCATCTTCGCCTCACCGCCAAACAAGTGTGCTGCCCCCGCTATGTTGAGCATCAGGCCATCTGTGCCATCCAAGCCGACCCAAGGGCAGTATCGCTTGCCCCACCGTGCCAACGTGTGCAGGAATTTTGCATCGGCGATCTTATCTGCCGGTTCGCTTTGCAAATCGGGGCAATAAGCCCGTGCATCTGAGAACCCCATGCCACGATGCAAACCTTGGGCCTCTGCCGCGGGGTTGAGGCAATAAATGCGGTCGGTATTTTTCTCATGATGGATCAGCGCGAACGGGCGATTGTTGTCGGCGATGTGGCCCAGACCTGCGCGTAGAACCCTATCGCTGGGCAACCTCGGAAACCACATTGATACGACGCGTTTGCGCATCCCACTTCACCGACCACACGCTTAATGTTCCTGATTTGTTCTTTATAATTTCCCACCGTTGGAGAGTCGAGTCTTCGCTTTGTGTGTCAAAGAGTGGGGAGGCCTCCCAGCGTGTTTCGGCTGCATTTGATCCCATACCCTTTGGGATCAGACACAAACCAGTCGTTCCACCTGCTTTGGCTGCCAGCTGTAGTCGTCGCCCCTCCCGTAGATTTAACGGGCGGGTTATTTCAAGAATAACAAAGGGCAGTACGCCATCTTTGAGTGTCTCCTCGGCGACCCCTAACGCGTCAGCTTGGTCTTTGGGGTGGGCGAAGAGCAGATCCTCAGGATTGACAAAAGGCATGAGGCCTTGTGGTGCGACCGTGTCGGACAGCCAACTTTGCCGGATCCAAAGGCTACGGCCCTGTGCTGTCATAGCGGCAAAACTCACGGCTCCCGCTCCGCAGACCTCATGGACACGTGCGGTGCGAAGGGGAAAGACGTTTTGGAAAGTGACTCGCATGATTAGAACATAAGGGGAACTTGCTTGTGGGGCAATGGCATCGCTTTATACACTGTGGGCCACAGCGGATACTCAGTGAGCGCATTTTAAGTTGGACGAGCTTGAAGGCAGGGGTGCGATTCTGGCCGCAAGCCTCCCAAACTGGTGTGCATTCATCAAATCGTTACGATTGGCGCCCAAATTTTGTGCGCACATCCGCGAAAAGGGCAAATCTTAAGCGCAGAAGTGTAATTTTTTGAGCAACGATATGTGCTTTCTTGTTAACAGCCCTGCAAAATCTGACGTTGGGTAAGCTCTGACAATGAGCGCTGCGAGCAGGGTAGTCTTGCTGGATCCGCCCCGCACGCAGCTACAGCAATCGCTGTGCTGCAATGATGATCCTTAGGCGCGCTGGCGTCAAGATAAGGGGGTCTTTGCGCACGCCCAACGGGGATGACCAATGAAGATGTCTATCAAATCCACTCTTTCTGCAACCGCAGCACTCATGTTTACGGGCTCGGCAGCCTTTGCCGAATGCGCCGACCCGATCAAAATTGGCGTGCTTCACTCTCTTTCTGGCACAATGGCGATTTCTGAGACCACGCTAAAAGACACAATGGAGTTGTTGATCAAACAGCAAAACGAAGACGGTGGCCTACTGGGGTGCCAGATCGAGGCTGTTGTTGTTGATCCTGCTTCGGATTGGCCTCTTTTCGCTGAAAAAGCGCGTGAACTTTTGACGGTGTCGGAAGTCGATGTCATCTTTGGTGCTTGGACCTCTGTCTCGCGCAAATCCGCTTTGCCTGTACTCGAGGAACTGAATGGTTTGATGTTCTACCCTGTGCAGTATGAGGGCGAAGAGAGCTCGCGCAACGTGTTTTACACGGGGGCCGCCCCCAACCAGCAGGCGATCCCGGCAACCGACTATTTCCTCGAGGAGCTTGGGGTAAAGAAATTTGCTCTGCTTGGAACAGATTACGTCTACCCCAGAACCACCAACAATATTCTTCAGGAGTATTTGATCAGCAAAGGCATTCCTGAAGAGAACATCTTCGTCAACTACACGCCTTTTGGTCATTCTGATTGGTCGACCATTGTTGCAGATGTTGTTGAACTCGGTGCCGACGGCAGCCAGGTGGGCGTGATCTCGACCATCAACGGCGATGCAAACATCGGGTTTTACAAAGAGCTCGCAGCGGCGGGTATTTCTGCCGATGATATTCCGGTTGTGGCGTTCTCTGTGGGTGAGGAAGAACTCTCCGGGCTGGATACCTCCAACCTCGTCGGACACTTGGCAGCATGGAACTATTTCCAATCGGCCAAAACTGAGGCGAACGACGCATGGGTTGCCGAATGGAAGGCTTTTGCAGGCGAAAACCGGGTCACCAACGATCCGATGGAAGCTCACTACATCGGCTTTAACATGTGGGTGAATGCTGTCGAGGCCGCGGGTACGACAGACGTCGATGCCGTACGCACAGCAATGTATGGTCAGGAGTTTCCGAACCTGACAGGTGGAACGGCTGTCATGTTGCCCAACCATCACCTGACCAAGCCTGTGCTGATCGGTGAGATCACGGCTGATGGCCAGTTTGATATCATCAGCCAGACCGCCGAAGTGCCCGGTGATGCCTGGACAGACTTCCTGCCCGAGTCTGCTGTGCTGACCTCGGATTGGAAAGACCTCGGCTGTGGTATGTACAACACCGAGACAAAGACCTGTGTTCAGTTGACATCCAACTATTGAACCTTGTGAGGCGGGGCCGTTGAAACAGCGGCCCCGACGCTCGAAAATTCGTCTTAAAGGTCTGATTTATATGCGCTCTGTTCTGATTGGCTTGATCTGGTTGCTGGTATCTATCGGCGCGGTACAGGCTCAAACCCTGCAGTCTATCTTGCAAACTCACGCTGAAGAGGTGGCCAAGCCTTCGAGGACGTCAGTGGACGTGCTGCTTGATAGTCTGACCCAGTCAGACTTGCCACAAGTCCCCAAATTTCTGGAGAGTTGGGCCGAGCGCAACGTCTGGCGGGAGAAATCCTCGGGTGGCTTTTTCATAGCAACCGCAGCTGACGACATGCTGACCTTGCAGGATGTCGATACTGGTGTTGAGACAACCGCACTGCCCAATGATTACATCCAGATCAGGCCCAACGGTGGCGTGCGGCGTATGATCGGACTGGCGCTGGTGCAATTTCAGCTGAGCGAACCCGATCCCGTGCGCAGGCGTGCGGCACTCGACAGCATCGCGCGCCGGGGTGATGCTGAACAGCTTGCACCACTTATCACATCGCTCGAAGGCGAAGACGACCCTGCACTCCTGAAACGGAAGCAGGAGCTTGTCATCTTCCTGACAGCGCGCTTTGGCGACACAGCTCAAGCACGTATCAGCGCCTTGAAGGCCCTATCGGGGTATACCTCTGTAGAGGCGCGCGCTGTGCTGAACCAAACTCTTGCCACAACGTCAGGAGTGGCGCCGCAAGCGCCTGCTGGAAACATCGCTCGCATCATTGACCCTACAGACGATCCGCAGTCGCGCTATGCGCAGCTGGTCGCCGCCGATCTTGCGCCTGCTATCGTTACCCCGGCGGAAATCCGTGCGGCGCTTGAGGCGAATGTTGTTGAAGGCCGCGCAGGTGGCATTCCCATCGCTCAGCTTGGTCGCGATAGCCTTCGAATCCAGGCCTATACCGCCTTGTCGGACGCGGGTCTTGTTCCTCCTTTGGTGACGCCGCAAGCCATTGATGCCGCCTTGGCAAAGCATGTGTTTTATGAGGTCTACAATGAGACAGACAGCAGCATTACCGGTGCTGCCCGCGCCACGCTGGATAGCATAGAGACACGTGTTGGCTGGGCGCAAACCCTTGATCTTGGGCTTGACGGGTTGTCGCTTGCGTCAATCTATTTTCTTGCGGCCATTGGTCTAGCCATCACCTTCGGGCAGATGGGCGTCATCAACATGGCACATGGCGAATTTATCATGATGGGCGCGTACACGGGCTACGTGGTGCAGCTGGTCATTCCGGACTACACCGTTTCGCTGATCGTCGCTCTTCCGTTGGCTTTTATTGTTACTTTCGGCGCGGGCGTGGCGCTGGAGCGGCTGGTGATCCGTTATCTTTATCACCGCCCGCTTGAAACCTTGCTCGCGACTTTTGGGATCTCGATCGCTTTGCAACAATTGGCCAAGAATATATTTGGCACGCAGGCCCGCCCGCTCACTTCACCTGACTGGCTGGGCGGCGCGCTGGTGATCTCTGATGTGATCCAGATCAGCTATATCCGCATTGCTATCTTTGTTTTGGCGCTGATCTTTCTGCTGTTGCTACTCTACATTCTCAACCGCACGCGGCTGGGGCTTGAGGTGCGTGCGGTAACTCAAAACCGCGGCATGGCGGCGTCTATGGGCATCAACCCTGATCGCATCAATATGCTGACCTTCGGTCTTGGTTCGGGCATCGCCGGTGTGGCTGGTGTGGGGATCGGGCTCTATGCGCAGGTCACTTCCGAGATGGGCGCTGGCTATATCGTGCAGAGCTTTATGACGGTCGTTGTCGGCGGTGTGGGCTCTGTTTTTGGCACTCTTGCAGGCGCAGGGCTGATTGGATTTTTGCAAAAAGGGATCGAGTGGTTGAACCCGTCCAATACGCTGGCTGCTCAAACCTATATGATCCTGTTCATCATCCTGTTTATCCAGTTTAGGCCCAAAGGCATTGTTGCCCCCAAAGGCCGCGCGGCGGCGGATTGATCCATGGCAAAATTTCAGCATAAGTCCTTTATCGCCCGTAACCCCTCGGTGCTGTATTTTCTCTCGGCCCTTGCTCTGTTTACCATTCTGGTGGCCTTGATGTCTGAAGCTACGGGAACGGGTCTTATCTCGACCTCCCTTGTGAAAACGTTGGGTAAAACCCTTTGTTTGTGTCTGGTCGCGATCGCGATGGATGTTGTCTGGGGGTATTGTGGTATCCTGTCTTTGGGGCATTTCGCTTTCTTCGGGATCGGTGGCTACGCCATTGGCATGTGGCTGATGTATGCGCGCACGGAAATCATTGTTGTGCAAAGTCTGTCAGGACAGATCATTCCGCCGACGGCGCAAGAGATGTCGGATGCGATCGGCAACCAGATCTTCGGGGTTGTCGGATCGTCGGAGTTTCCGCTCCTGTGGAGCTTTGCCGATAATCTCTACATCCAGCTCGCTCTCGCGGTGTTCATCCCCGGGCTGCTGGCGCTTGTCTTCGGTTGGCTCGCATTTCGCAGCCGTGTCACGGGCGTTTATCTGTCCATACTGACCCAAGCAATGACGCTGGCGCTGTCACTTTATCTCTTTCAAAACGACAGCGGGTTGCGCGGCAACAACGGCCTGTCTGGTCTGCAAAACATTCCGGGTCTTGAGAACCACGGACAGGACGTCATCTCGATTGTGTTTTTCGCAGCGTCTGCTTTTGCGCTTGGCCTTGGGTATCTGCTGTTTGTTTGGATTACCGACAGCAAGCTCGGTAACATTATCCAGGCGATCCGCGACGATGAATCCCGTGTGCGTTTTCTTGGCTATCATGTCGAAAGCTATAAGCTATTCGTATTCACGATCACCGCGATCATCGCAGGTGTTGCCGGTGCGCTTTATTATCCCCAAGCAGGTATCATCAACCCCGCCGAAATTGCGCCGATTGCGTCGATCTATCTCGCTGTTTGGGTCGCTATCGGGGGGCGTGGGCGGCTGTATGGCGCGGTGATCGGTGCTGCTGTTGTCTCGCTGCTGGCGAGCTGGTTCACAGGGGGTGGGGCGCCCAGCATCAACCTCGGCTTTTATACAATACAGTGGGTTGATTGGTGGCTGGTGCTGCTTGGCTTGTCGTTTGTACTTGTTACACTTTTCGCGCCAAACGGCATTGGCGGCCTTTTTGACAGATTGGTGCGCAAATCATGACCTCGCTTCTTGAACTCTCTGGTATCTGCAAAACTTTCGACGGGTTTCGTGCAATCAACAATCTGTCTCTGCAAATATCGGAGCCTGAGCTGCGCGCCGTGATCGGCCCGAACGGAGCAGGCAAAACCACGTTTATGGACATCATAACGGGTAAAACCAAACCTGACTCCGGCACCATTCTGTTTGGTGAGAACAGCCGCTCGTTGGTTGGTCTGTCAGAAAGCGAGATCGCACTTCTTGGCATTGGTCGCAAGTTTCAGAAACCGACTGTCTTTGAGGCTCAAACCGTTCGTGAAAACCTTGCGATGGCCCTGAAAAACCCGCGTGGGCCGTTCTCTGTCCTGTTTTATCGAAAATCGACCGAAGGAGCCGCACGGGTAGAAGCCATCGCTGATGAAATCAACCTGACGGATCACCTGAAGCGCCCAGCGGGGGAACTCAGCCATGGGCAGAAGCAATGGCTGGAAATCGGGATGTTGCTTGCGCAAAGCCCCCGACTGCTTTTGGTGGACGAGCCCGCAGCTGGCATGACAGCTCAAGAACGCGAACACACGACAGATATTTTGAAAAAAGCGGCTGAGACCTGCGCTGTGATCGTTGTAGAACACGATATGGAGTTCGTGCGGCGCCTTGATTGCAGGGTCACAGTTTTGCACGAAGGGTCGGTTCTGGCTGAAGGGTCACTTGATCATGTGACCAAAAACAAAACCGTCATCGACGTTTATCTGGGGCGCTGAGATGCTGGAAATCACTGATCTGAACCTGAAATACGGCGAATCCCAAATCCTGCAAGATGTCACGCTGACTGCGCCTCTGGGCCAAGTCACATGCGTGACCGGCACCAATGGAGTTGGTAAAACCAGCTTGCTGAAAGCCATTGCTGGCCGTCACCCGTTTTTTAGCGGGACTGTCGCGCTGGACGGGAGCCCATTGGCCTCTGGTCAGGCCGCGCGCGCGGCACAGGCTGGCATCGGGTATGTCCCCCAAGGGCGGGAAATTTTTGCACTGATGACCGTGGAGGAAAACCTGCAAACAGGTTTTGCATGTCTGCCAAAGGCAGAGCACAAAATTCCCGATGATATTTTTGATTTGTTCCCTGTCTTAGCCGATATGAAAGCGCGGCGCGGCGGTGACTTGTCAGGGGGGCAGCAGCAGCAGCTCTCAATCGCGCGTGCCCTTGTCGCACGCCCCAAGGTTCTGTTGCTGGATGAGCCGACCGAAGGCATCCAGCCCAACATTATCCAGATGATTGGCCGCACAATCGATATTCTGCGCAGCCGTGGCGACATTGCGATTGTTCTGGTGGAGCAGAATTTTGATTTTGCTTTCAAGAATGCGGATCATTTCCACATTATGCAGCGGGGGCAGATCACAAAATCAATTCCCAAAGTGAGCGCGGACAGAGCAACGCTTTTGGACGCTTTAATGATTTGAGGCTGGACCCGCAGGTTTTTTGCACCACCATGGCTGCGATAAGGGCCTATAGGACCGCTTTCGTTGATTGGCCATAAAAGGGCTTTCCTTTCGGAGGCTTTGGCGAGAAGTTGGGGCGTGTTTAAAGCCCTACATGCGAGCCAATATCATACGAGCTTTCGGCAGTCGGGGAACAACGGGAGACGGATATGAAAAAGACAGTGACAACTCTGGCTGTGGCGCTTGCGGCGGGGCTTAGCTTTGCAGGAGGCGCTCTGGCAGAGACAAAAGTGGGCATGATCACAACGCTGTCAGGCGGCGGTGCGGGCCTTGGTATTGATGTACGTGACGGCTTCATGCTGGCGATCAAGCAATCAGGCCGCGATGATATCGAAGTTGTTATCGAGGATGACCAGCGCAAACCTGACGTTGCCGTACAGCTTGCCGACAAGATGGTGCAATCTGAAAAGGTGGACGTGCTGACAGGGATTATCTGGTCAAACCTTGCCATGGCCGTGATCCCGTCTGTGACGGCGCAAGGCAAGTTCTACCTGTCTCCCAATGCTGGCCCCTCTGCGCTTGCGGGCAAGGGCTGCCACCCCAATTACTTCAACGTTGCCTGGCAGAACGACAACCTGCATGAAGCCGCGGGCGCTTATGCAAATTCGGCAGGTTACGGCAAAACCTTTATTCTCGCGCCGAACTACCCCGCGGGGCAGGATGCTTTGACAGGCTACAAGCGGTTCTTCAAAGGCGAGCTGGCGGGTGAGATTTACACAAAGCTTGGTCAAACCGACTACGCTGCCGAGATTGCCCAGATCCGTGCAAGTGGTGCAGATTCAGTGTTCTTTTTCCTGCCTGGTGGCATGGGGATCGCGTTTCTGAAGCAATATGCGGACTCAGGCGTTGATCTGCCCGTGGTGGGGCCAGCCTTCTCGTTTGATCAAGGTATTTTGCAGGCCGTGGGCGATGCGGCGCTTGGGGTCGTGAACACGTCCCAGTGGAACAAAGACTTGGACAACGCCGCCAATGTTGCCTTTGTTGAGACGTTTCAGGCCGAATATGGCCGCCTGCCTTCGCTTTATGCGAGCCAGGGGTTTGATACGGCGAATTTGCTGATCTCGGCGCTCAATACAGCTGATGTGAGTGATGCCGATGCGTTTCGGGCCGCGCTCAAGGCAGCTGATTTTGCGAGCACGCGGGGCGACTTCAAATTTGGCGACAACCATCACCCGATCCAGACAATTTATGCCCGCGAAGTTGTCAAAGAGGGCGATGTCTATACCAACAAGCTTATTGGTCCAGCTCTTGAAAACCACGCTGACGCTTACGGCGTTGACTGCAAAATGTAAGTAGAGCTGGCCGCGCACTCAGGCGCGCGGCCAGACCGAGACACGCATGTCCCTTATCCTTATCGCAGAGCAAGTGCTGAACGGGCTTCAGTTTGGCATTATGCTGTTTCTTATGGCCGCTGGCCTCACCCTGATTTTCGGGGTTATGGGCCTGATCAATCTGGCCCATGGCTCGCTTTATATGGTGGGGGCTTTTGCGGCGGCGGCTGTCGCAGGGGTGACGGGATCTTTTGTGCTGGCGCTGGCGGCTGCCATGGCGGCGGCGGCGGCAGCAGGTGCCCTGATCGAGTTTCTGGTGATCCGAAGGCTCTATGACAAAGACCACCTTGACCAAGTGCTTGCCACCTTCGCGCTGATCCTCATCTTTTCGGAAGGCACACGCTGGCTCTTTGGGTCGTTTCCTCTGTTTCTCAACATCCCCGAGGCGCTGAGCGGCCCTGTCAGCTTGCCGGGCGGGATCGAGTATCCGCTTTACCGCCTTGTGCTCATTCTGGTGGGGCTTGCGGTTGCGGCAGGGCTGGGCCTTATGATCACGCGCACGCGCATCGGCATCCAGATCCGCGCAGGCGAGAACGACCGTGAGATGATCGCGGCATTGGGTGTTGATATCTCCAAGCTCTATACGCTGATCTTTGCGCTGGGGGCTGCTTTGGCGGGCCTTGCGGGGGCGCTTGTCGGCGCGATCCAGTCGGTGCAGGTGGGGATGGGTGAGCCTGTGCTCATACTGGCCTTTGTTGTCATCGTGATCGGTGGCATCGGCTCGATCAAGGGCGCGCTTGTCGGGGCGCTGCTTGTGGGGCTGACAGACACGCTCGGCGGTGTTTTCCTGCCGCAGATATTTGCGCTGTTTATGGAGCCCTCTGCGGCGGCCTCTGTGGGTTCGTCGCTGGCCTCGATGGCGATTTATATTTTGATGGGCGCGGTGCTTGTCTTGCGGCCCACGGGCCTTTTCGGAGCGCGCACATGATCAGGGAAAGCCAGCTCAACGCGCTTGTCTTTGCGATCTTTCTGGCGGTGCCGGCTTGGGCGCTCTGGGCCGATGAGCCTTTTACCATCACGCTTATGACCCGCGCCGCCGTCTTTGCGCTTGCGGCTGTGGGGCTGAACATCGCCCTTGGCCTTGGCGGGCTTGTGAGCTTTGGACATGCGGTCTTCTTCGGGCTGGGTGGCTATAGCATGGGCATTCTGGCCTATCATGCGCAGACCTATACGCCGCTCATGGAGGTGCCGTTCCTGATCGAGGGCACAAACGTGATGCCGGTGATCTGGCTTGTGGCCGTGGTTGTGTCGGCCTTGGCGGCGCTATTGATCGGGGTTCTGTCTCTGCGCACGGGGGGTGTTTACTTCATCATGATCACGCTCGCCTTTGGCCAGATGTTTTATTACTTCGCGATAAGCTGGTCGGCCTATGGTGGCGAAGACGGGTTGTCGATCTATATGCGCAACGGCTTTCCGGGCCTCAACACGCTTGATCCGATCCAGTTTTACGGCCTGTGCCTTGTGCTTCTCAGCGCGGCATTGTTTGGCGCGCATCGGTTGGCAAAGTCGCCTTTCGGGCTGGCGCTGGGCGCGGTGCGGCAAGCGCCGCAGCGCGTAGAGACCGTGGGGCTTGATGGTATGCGTATCAAGCTGGTGGCCTTTGTAATCTCGGGGGCGATCACCGGGCTTGCGGGCGCGCTGTTTGCCGACCTCAACCGCTTTGTTAGCCCCACAATGTTCAGCTGGCAGCTCTCGGGCGAGATCATGGTGTTTATCATCATTGGGGGCGTGGGGCGGCTCTTTGGCCCTGTTGTGGGAGCGCTCGTTTTTGTCGGGCTTGAGCACTGGCTCGGGGGCTTGAGCGACTATTGGCATATTTACCTTGGCCTTTTGCTGCTCGCGATTGTGCTCTTCGGGCGCGGTGGCCTCATCGGGATGGTTGCAGGGCGGGAGAAAAGCCATGGGTGACGCGGGTAAAGATACGGTTCTGGCCACGCGTGGCATCAGCAAGGCTTTTGGTGCGCTGCAAGCCTCGGATGCGATTTCACTTGATCTGAAGGCAGGAGAAATTCACGCGGTTATCGGCCCGAACGGAGCGGGCAAATCTACGCTGATTGCGCAAATCTGCGGCACGCTTGCGCCTGATGCGGGGCAGGTCGAGCTCAACGGCGAAGACATCACGGCGCTGAGCGCGCGGGGGCGGGCCCGAAAGGGGCTGGGGCGCACCTTCCAGATCTCGGCGCTGGCGATGGAAGACACGGTTTTGCAAAACGCTGTGCTGGGTGCGCAGGGGGCTATGGGCACGCTCTGGCGCTTTTGGCAGCCTGCTTTGAAAAATAAGGCTCTGCTTGCGCGCGCCGATGAGGCGCTGGCGCGGGTCGGGCTGGAAGAGCTTCGCAACATACGCACCTCCGAGCTGAGCCACGGGCAGCGCCGCCAGCTGGAGGTGGCGGTGGCGCTTACGCTGCGACCCAAGGCCTTTGTCATGGATGAGCCAATGGCAGGCCTTGGCGCAGAGGGCAGCCAGCGGCTGACGCAGTTTTTGGCGGAGCTGAAGCAAGAGGCGCCTATCTTGCTGGTCGAGCACGATATGGACGCTGTCTTTGCCTTGGCAGACCGTATCAGCGTGTTGGTCTATGGCCGTGTTATTGCCACCGGCAGTGTTGAGCAGATCCGCGCCAACAAGGATGTGCGCGATGCCTATCTGGGGGATGCGACATGAGTCTGCTCACGCTCGCCAATGTCACGGCTGCCTACGGCGCGAGCCAAGCGCTTTTTGGTGTTTCGCTTGCGCTGGAGGAGGGCAAAGTGCTGGCACTTATGGGCCGCAACGGGATGGGCAAAAGCACGACTGTCAAATGCATTTGCCGCATGATGGCGGCACAGGGCCAGATCACTTTTGATGGCCATGACCTCCTGCGCCTGCCAAGCCACCGCGCGGCGCGGCTGGGGATTGGGCTTGTGCCTGAGGGGCGGCGCTGTTTTGCCTCGCTCACGGTGCAGGAGAACCTGACCGCAGCTGCACGCGCGGGCGAATGGGATCTGGGCAAAGTGGCAGAGCTTTTCCCGCGTCTGGGTGAGCGCAAAGACCAGCGCGCCGCGTCGCTTTCGGGGGGCGAACAGCAAATGCTGGCGATCGGGCGCGCTCTGATGACCAACCCGCGCCTGCTTATTCTGGATGAGGCAACCGAGGGGCTTGCACCGCTCATTCGCCAGGAGATCTGGGCGGCGGTGGCCGCGCTGAAGGCCAAGACGGGCCTGTCTATTCTGGTGATTGACAAGTCGGTGAAAGAGCTGCGCGGCGTTTGTGACAGCGCCGTTATTCTGGAGCGGGGGCGCTCTGTCTGGCAGGGTGAAATTGACGCGCTCTCTGATGCGGTGACGCAGCAGTATGTGGGCGTCTAGGCAGCGCTTTGTTCAACCAGCGTTATGGCGTCAAAGGGGCGCAAGACCGGGTGGGCTGACAGCATATGCTCTGGCAGGCTGTTGCGCAGGAGCGGGCCGAGCAGGCTTTGGGCGAGGTTCTCGGGCTTGCGCCGGATGCGGCCGATGAACAGGCTCTCAAGGGCCGAGCCTGCGGCGATGAGTGTTTCATGTTCGGGCAGCACAAGCTGGTGGTAGGTCGTTGTGAGCTTCAGGTCCTGCCATATGGCCGAAGTCCCGTTGACGAGGTGGCGTGCGGGCACAAGCACGGCTTCGCAGCCAAACATATACTCCACCATCGGCTTGCTCACGACCAGCTTCTGGTCGGGCGCGACGATGATGTCTTGTTGCAAGCCGAAGTAGGGCGCACGCAAACGCACGGGGCGGAAGCTGCCGCGTGCAGGCACGGTGCGTGACACATGCGCCAGCACAGGCACTGCGCCGTGCTCCACTGTTTCAACAAGGTCGCCCTGTTGTAGCTTGGATACGGGGCGGTATTGGCCCTGCGTCAAGAGGGGCACATTGGCGGCCAGACTGGGCATGGGGCCAAGGGGCTCGACGCAATCGGAAAAGGCGAAAAACTCGACATCCCCATCCAGCTGGATCATGTGGGGCGCGGTGGCCATGGTCTGGATATCGGTCAGCCAGAGCGGGTGTGGGCGCGGGGCCAGAACCGTCCTGACAGAGCCGCGCTCGGGGCGCTCTATGGCAAGGCGGCCCCAGCGGGCCGGGGCATCCCAGCTGTAGGTGATGCGCAACAGATCGGCGCGCTCGGAGGCCTCAAGCGCGAGGGCCACATGTGCGCTCTCGCCGTTCTGGCTGGTGATGAGAACAATCCCGCCGCCGGGTATGGCTTGCAGTGACAGGCTGCGCTCCCATGGGTGGCGTTCGCGGTAGGCGAGCAGGGTTTGGGGCCGCTCTTCTGGCGAGAGGCGGGTTTCGATGACAAGGCTGCCGCGTGGCAGAAAGCCCTGCACATCGGGGGCCGAGAAGTGCCGGGTGTCTGCATCGGCTATGGCGATCCAGCTCATGGCGCTTAGGCCACTTTGGCTTCGAGTGCGCACCAAAGCTGCGCCTCGTATGGCTTGAGCGTACGACGGGCGGCAGGGCTGTAGCCAAGCCCTGTCTCGGGGTCGATCTCTGGAAAAAGATCATAGATTTCGGCTGCGATCTCTTCTTCAAAGCTGCCCGCCAGCTGTGGGCCGGGCAAGAAGCTCTCGGTGGCGAGGCCTTCTGAATAAATGACTTCGTGCTGATCAAAGAGCAGGTGGAAATATTCGACGCTGCCGCCCTCAACGATGGTGACGGAGGTGTCGTTGACCAGATCGCGCGCGGCGACGAGCACTTCATGCTCGCCAAACAAGAGCTCGGCCAAGCTGTCGCGGATCAGCACGCGGTGCAGGGGGGAAACCCAGAGCTCTTCATGAGCGCCAAAGGTGTTGGCGCGGATACGGATGGGGGCGTGTTTGCCGCGCGCGGCGGTGACGCGGTTGCCCATCCAGCGCAGGGGCTGGAAGCCGTTGTCGCGCGTTTGGACGCGGTCTTGCAGCGTGAGGTCTTGCACCGCGACATAGCCCCGCTCTGTCAGGATGCGGGTGTCGCGCACAAAACAGGGGACAGCGTCAACGATGACATAGCCGACATCGGTGTTGGTGCCATCGTCGATTGTGTAGGTGAAGTTGAAGTCTTCGGCGTTGCTATCGGCGGTGAGTGTGAAGGTGCCATCGGCGTTGAGCGTGACGGTCTGGCCCGTGTTGAGCGTAACCGAGCTGCCTGCTGACACGGCCACACCGTTGATGTGGGTGATCGTCAGTGTCGCGCCGCTGGCGGTGAGATCATTGCCCAGAACATCAATGGTTTTGATCTGGTTCGGATCAGGCATGTGGTATTCGTCATCATTGGCGACAAGGGCGGTTTGCACACTGTCTGCCGCGATGAGCAGGTTGGAATCGTAGCTGCTGTCAAGCACATCGGCGATGCCGATACGGATCGAGTTGGTCACACCGACGTTGACGTTCATGGTGAGCGTCATGGTGACGGTGAAGCCGTCCATCTCTGTGTTGTAGGCGTCGCTTGTGTTGTCGTTGTAGAGGTTCTGGTTTGAGGTGTTGTTGACGTTGGAGGGGTCAATATCGCCATCGCCGACGCTCAGGTTTACCAAGTTGCCGTTGACCCAAACGCCGATGAAATCCTGATAGAGCGAGTTTGTGAACTCGGGGTATTCCTCGGAGGAGAACACAAACTGCATAGTCATAACGCTGCCTGTGGGCACGAAATCTACATCAAGGTAGGAGGCGTCATAGGTGCGTGCGCCTGCGGCTGCGTTGAAGTCGGCGTTGTTGTTCTGGCCGCCAGTGTTGGTGCTTGTCGAGCCGCTCTGGTTGGACTGGCCCCAGCTGTTTGTGAAGTCGCGCGCGCGGCCTGTGGAGAGGATGACGCCTGTGTTCCCGGGCATGACGCCCGGGGCGATGGCGTTGCCGTTGGAGTACACTCCTGACGAGTAGCTGCTGCCCGAATAGGACGCACTTGAAACTGTGGTGCCGTCTCCAAAAATCGTCTGCGCCATTTGCAGGGCGGACGCACTCGTGTTGATCGGCAATTCTGACGCCGCGACCATACTATACTGCCTCATTCAGGGCAAAGCGTACGGTACGGCTCTGTAAGGTACAGATATCGTTGGCGTTTTTCGCTCTGTGGATGATCAGGAGTATGTTCCCCTGCGCACCTGCTCTGCCTCTGGTTTATTATTAACATAAAGTTAACACCAAAGAATCCGCCCTGTTAAGACCTTATGGCGTGTCTTGGCAGAAACGTGGCATAATTGCGGCGGTCTCTTGTTTGCGGCTCGCCTTTCGCCACGATATGTAGTGTGATGTGCACCGAATTGGCAAAAGGCGGAAAAAATGGCTTCTCAGGTTGATGCGGCAGAGCTGACGAAAGCTCTTATACAATGTGCGTCGGTAACGCCTGCTGAAGGGGGCGCACTCACGCTTTTGGAGGGCTTGCTCAGCGAGGCCGGCTTTGAGTGTGTGCGCGCGGACCGTGGCGAGGTGAGCAACCTGTTTGCGCGCTGGGGCGCAAAGGGGGCGAACAAGTCTTTCGGCTTTAACGGCCATACCGATGTTGTGCCAGTGGGCGATGAGGCCGCGTGGAGCGTGCCGCCGTTTGGCGCTGTTGAAAAAGACGGGATGATCTGGGGGCGCGGCGCGACCGATATGAAATCAGGCGTTGCGGCTTTTGCGGCGGCGGCCATCGAGTTTGTGCAAGACACACCCCCTGACGGTGCGGTGATCCTCACCATCACGGGCGATGAGGAGGGCGATGCGATTGACGGCACGACCGCGCTTCTGGAGCATATGCAGATTGCAGGCGAGCGCATGGATGTCTGCCTTGTGGGCGAGCCGACGTGCCCAAACGAGATGGGCGAGATGATGAAGATCGGACGGCGCGGCAGCATGACCGCGTGGATCACTGTGACAGGTGTGCAGGGGCATTCGGCCTACCCGCACCGCGCCAACAACCCGCTCAATGCGATGGCGCGGATGATGGATGGTTTGGCCAGCCACGAGCTTGACCAAGGCACAGACCATTTTGACGCCTCCACCCTCGCGGTTGTGACGATTGATACGGGCAATGCGGCGACCAATGTGATCCCTGCGCAGGCGCGGGCCACGGTGAACATCCGCTTCAATGACAGCCACACAGGCGCATCGCTCACCGCGTGGCTTGAGGCCGAGGCCGACAAGATCAAAGCCGAGTTTGGCGTTGGCATTGATATGGTTGTGAAAATTTCGGGTGAAAGCTTTATCACCCCGCCGGGAGAGCTTTCGGCGCTGGTGGCCAAGAGCGTTGAGGCGGTGACAGGGCGTGTGCCCGAACTGTCGACCACGGGCGGCACATCGGATGCGCGTTTTATGAAAGAGCATTGCCCTGTTGTGGAGTTTGGTCTTGTTGGCAAGACCATGCACCAAGTGGACGAGCGCGTAGAGACGGCGCAGATCCATCAGCTCAAAGACATCTACAAGCGCATTCTGAGTGACTATTTTGCCTGAAAATCATCTCGTTGTGATGGTGAAATTCCCCGCCGCGGGGCGGGTGAAAACGCGTCTGGCGCGCGATATCGGGCGCGTGGCGGCAGCGTGGTGGTTTCGTCATCAGCTGCGCGCGCTTCTGAGGCGGCTGGAAGACCCGCGCTGGCAGATCTGGCTGAGCGTGGCCCCTGACACGGCGCTGGACAGCAGCGTCTGGCCTGCGCATCTGCCGCGTATTTCCCAAGGGCAGGGCGACTTGGGCGTGCGGATGCGCGCAGCGTTTGAGGCGCTGCCCAAAGGGCGCGCCTGTCTGATCGGGGGCGATATCCCGACCGTGCAAAAACACCATATCGCGGCAAGCTTTGCGGCGCTGGGGGCGAAAGACGCTGTCTTTGGCCCTGCCACCGACGGGGGCTTCTGGCTGGTGGGGTTTCGCCGCACACGGCCCTTGCCGCCCAAGCTGTTTCAGGGTGTGCGCTTTTCAACAGAGCACACTTTGGCCGACAGTCTGGCCAGCCTTGGCGGGCAGAGCCACGCTGTTGTGGCCGAGCTGGCTGATGTGGACACGGCTGCTGATCTGGCCAGCGCGCGGTCGCGTTAACGCGCATCGCAGCCCGAAAAGCGGGGGGGTGATATGTGTGCACCGGGCGTGCACCATGCGTGCACCGCCCAAACGGGATTTTGCTTCAGGAAAAATTAGCTAATGCAGCGCACGGCGCGCGCGGCGTTAAGCGATTTGTGAACAGAAGGTAAATATTCCCTTCCCCATTGCGCCGTGATAGCGCTGGGGCATGAACAAGCTGCCTTCAAAAGACGAAATCATCACATGGATTTCCGAGAACCCGACCCTCACCGCGAAACGCGATATTGCCAAAGCTTTTGGCATCAAAGGTGCTGCGCGCATTGATCTCAAGCGCATGATGAAAGAGCTGGAGGATGAGGGCCATCTGAAGCGGCGCAAAAAGACCTATCGCGAGGCGGATACGCTTTCGCCTGTGTCGGTCTTGCGTGTGGTTGGCCCCAATGGCGACGGAGACCTTCTGGCCGAGCCGATGGAATGGCAAGGCGAGGGCGAAGCGCCGCGTGTGATGATGGTTTTGAAAGGCTCTGACCCTGCGCTGGGCGGAGGCGACCAGATATTGGCCCGCCTCACGCAGGTGACAGGTGAGGCGCATGGCTATGAGGGCCGTCTCATCCGCCGCATCGGCACGAACCCGTCGCTTGTGCTCGGGATTTTCCGCGCAGGCGCAGAAGGTGGCCGCATTCTGCCGATTGATAAGGGCGAGCAGAAAGAATGGACTGTTGCCGCGGGCGAGGTCAACGGGGCCAAGGACGGCGAACTGGTCGAGGCGGCGGCGATTGGCCCCAAGGCGCGCATGGGCCTGCCCAAAGCGCGGATTGTGAACCGTATTGGCGACCCGACCCAGCCGCGCGCTGTGAGCCTGATTGCGATTCACCAGCACGGTATTCCCGACCGCTTCCCCGACGCGGTGATTGCGGAGGCTGACAGTATGAAGCCCGCAGGGCTGAAGGGGCGCGAAGATTTGCGCAACCTGCCGCTTGTGACGATTGACCCGCATGATGCGCGCGACCACGATGACGCGTGTTTTGCCGAGGCAGATACAGACCCCGAGAATGTGGGTGGCCATATCATCTGGGTGGCGATTGCCGATGTGGCGCATTATGTGCGCCCCGGCACAGCGCTTGACCGCGAGGCGCGCAAGCGGGGCAACTCGAGCTACTTCCCCGACCGTGTTGTGCCGATGTTGCCAGACCGCTTGTCGGGCGATCTGTGCTCGCTTCACGAAGGGGTGCCGCGCGCCTGTATTGCGGTGCGGATGCAGGTGAGTGCGCAGGGGGAGAAGATATCGCACAGCTTTGTGCGCGGGCTGATGACATCGCCGGCCTCGCTCAACTATCAAGAGGTGCAGGCCGCCCAAGACGGCGCGCCCAACGACAAATGTGCGCCTTTGATGGGCGATGTGATCGCGCCGTTGTATGAGGCGTATTATGCGCTGCGCGAAGCGCGCGCGGTGCGCCAGCCGCTGGAGCTTGATCTGCCCGAGCGCAAGATTGTGCTGACAGATGACGGCGATGTGGCCTCGATTGATTATGCCGAGCGCCTTGATGCGCACCGTATGATCGAAGAGTTCATGGTGCTGGCCAATGTCTGTGCGGCTGAAGAGCTGATTGCGCGCAAGACGGCGCAGCTGTTCCGCGTGCATGAAGAGCCCAGTGTCGAGAAGATCGACTCGTTGCGCGAAGTGGCGCAGGCCTCGGGGCTGACGCTGGCCAAGGGGCAGGTGCTCAAGACCATGCATCTCAACCGTTTGCTGAAGCAGGCCGAGGGCATGGAAGAGGCCGAGCTGATCAACATGAGCACATTGCGCTCCATGTCGCAGGCTTACTACTCCAAAGAAAACTTCAGCCACTTCGGCCTCGCGCTGCGGGCCTATTCGCATTTTACCTCGCCGATCCGCCGCTATGCCGACCTTGTGGTGCACCGCGCGCTGGTGGCGTCGCACGGGTGGGGCGATGACGGGCTGACCGCCGAGGACGAGGCGGGCCTTGAAGAGACTGCGCAGCATATTTCTTCCACCGAGCGCCGCTCGATGCTGGCAGAGCGCGACACCACAGATCGCTACCTTGCATCGTACCTCAACAAGCGCGTGGGCGAGAGCTTTGGCGGCAAGGTGAGCGGCATTGCGCGCTTTGGTATTTTTGTGAAGCTCGATGAAACCGGCGCGGACGGCCTTGTGCCCATGCGCGAGCTGGGGCGCGAGTTTTTCAATTATGACGCCGACCGTGGTGTGCTCGTCGGGTCGGAGACCCGCCGCGAGATCAGCCTCGGGCTGCGTGTGAAGGTCAAGCTGGCCGAGGCCGCGCCTGTGACGGGGGGCATCGTGCTTGAGCTTCTGGAGCTCGACGGCAAGCCCGTGCAACACGGGTTCCGTAGCCACAAAGGCCGTGGCAAGCCGCCCAAGCGCGCCCAAGCCAAGGCCAAGACAAAAGCCGCCAAGACCAAGCGCAAGGTTGAGCGCAAGCGTAAGTAAGGCCGCTGCCCGAGGCGCGCGAGACAATGGGATTGCAGAAGAATTCGTCTCTGACGTATGCTTGGCCGATGCTGTCATCGCGCCGCTCTGTTCTTTTGTCTCTTGCCTGTCTGGCTGTGGCTTTGGCTGTGGTCGGGGCGTTGGCGTTTGCGCCTTTGGAGCGGCGCTATTTTGCGCGTCAGGCCGAGCAGGACGCGGTGCCGCTCAAGCTGGCGGCCGAAAGCCTGCGCGCCGCACTTGAGCGCTATGCGCCTTTGCCCGCGCTGATCGCGCAGCGCCCGCTTTTGACAGAGGTGCTGGCCACGCCAAAAGACCCTGCCTTGCTGGCCAGGCTCAACGAAGACCTGCGCCAGACGGCGGCGGCGGTGAAAGCCTCTGATGTCTTTTTGATGGATATCACAGGCAAGACGCTTGCCGCGGCCTCCTACCTGTCTGACGAAAGCTCTATCGAGCGCAACTTCAGCTACCGCGCCTATTTTGCGCAGGCGCTCAACGGTGATTTGTCGAGCTTTCAGGTGCATGGCACCACAACAGGCGACCAAGGCTATTTTTACGCCGCGCCCGTGGAAGAGGGCGACCGTATTGTTGGGGTTTTGGCTGTCAGGTTTAATATTGATGCGTTTGAAAGCGTGTGGCGCGGGGCTGATAGCGCGTTTCTGGTGATGGACCGCAACGACTTTATCTTGATGTCCTCGCGTGCCGACTGGCACTTTCGCGCCATGCGCCCGCTGAGTGCAGCGACGCAGGATATTATTGAAAAGAACCTGCTCTCGCCGATTGACCGTATCGAGCTGTTGCCGATCACCGCACGCGCGCTGGGGCCATCGGTTGACTATCTGAGGATTGAGGGCGACAGGTTTGAGAGCTTTGTCATGGCCTCGCTGGATATGCCCGACCGCAACTGGACGATTGCGTCACTTTCGCCCACGCGCCCTGCCACTGTAAACGCGTTGCGCACCCTGTCGATTGTGGGGCTGACCTTGCTTTTGGGGCTATCGGCGCTTTTGGCCTATTTGCTGCGCTATGTGCGCCAAGCCGAGCGGATCGCGCTGCAAGAGCGCTCTCAAAAGGCGCTGGAACAGGCTGTGGCCGAGCGCACGGCAGACTTGCGCAAAGCGCTGGCAGACCTGAAGCGCACGCAGACAGAGCTTATTCAGGCGGGGAAGATGGCGGGGCTTGGGCAAATGTCGGCGGCGCTGTCGCATGAGCTGAACCAGCCTTTGGCCGCGCTCAAGACCTATGCCGACAACGCGCGCGCCTTTCTGGCGCGGGACAATGTGCAAGCCACCGACGAAAACCTTGAGCGCATGTCGCGTATGGTTGACCGTATGGCCTCTATCTCGGCGCATCTGCGCAACTTTGCGCGCCGCCCCCAGCAGACCGTTGGGCCGCTATCGCTGGAGGGGGTGATCCAGGATGCGCTGGCGGTGATGGATGTGCGCCTTGAGGCCGAGGGCGGGCGCATTGCCTATACGCCCCCGCGCGCGCCTGTTCGGGCTTTGGGCGGACATGTGCGCTTGCAGCAGGTTGTTGTGAACCTTATCAACAACGCGCTCGATGTGATGGAGGGGCAGGACGACCCTGTTGTGAGCATCACTCTGAAGGGGTCCGAGATCGAGGTGCGCGACACGGGCCCCGGGATTGACGAGGCTATTCTCGAACATCTGTTTGACCCTTTCTTCACGACCAAGGCCCCCGGCAAGGGGCTTGGCCTCGGGCTGTCGATTTCTTACAATATTGTCAGGGATTTTGGCGGCACCTTGACCGCAGCCAACCACCCTGAGGGCGGGGCTGTGTTTTCGGTTCTGCTAAAGCCAGCACCTTCGGAAAGGGTGGCAGCACAATGAGCCAGACAGTTCTGTTTGTGGATGACGAGGAAGAGCTGCGCATTGCGGGGGCGCAGACGCTTATGTTGGCCGACTTGCCCGCCGATGTGCACAGCACCGCCGAGGGCGCGCTGGCCAAGATCAGCCGCGATTTCGCGGGGGTCTTGGTGACGGATATTCGGATGCCCGGCAATGACGGGCTCTGGCTGATGCGCGCGGCGCTTGAGATTGACCCCGAGTTTCCTGTGATCTTGGTGACGGGGCATGGAGATGTTGACCTTGCTGTGCAGTCGATGCGCGAGGGGGCCTATGACTTTGTCGAGAAGCCCTTTGCGCCGGCGCGGCTTGTGAGCACGGTGCAGCACGCTTTGGAAAAGCGGCACCTGACGCTGGAAAACCGCGCCTTGAAAGAAGAGGAGGCAGGCGAAGACAAGCTCGAAACCCGCCTGATCGGGCGCTCGGCCCCTATGGTGGCGCTGCGCCGTATGATCCGCACCATTGGCGCTACAGATGCCGATGTGTTGATCACGGGGCCGACAGGGGCGGGCAAAGACATGACAGCGCGCGCCCTGCATGACACATCAGAGCGCGCGCGCCATCCGTTTGTGCACATCAACTGCGCCGCTTTGCCTGTCGACCTTGTCGAGAGCGAGCTGTTTGGCCATGAGGCGGGCGCATTTGCAGGGGCGTTGCGGGCGCGGTTTGGCAAGTTTGAGCACGCGCGCCAAGGCACGGTTTTTCTGGACGAGATCGACAGCCTCTCTGTGGGGGTGCAAGCCAAGCTTTTGCAGGCGCTGCAAGACAGGCAGATCACGCGGCTTGGCTCAAACGACCCTGTGGCGCTGGATATTCGGGTGATTGCGGCGGTGAAGAGCGACCTTGAGGCAGCTGTGGCTGCGGGGGCCTTTCGCGCCGATCTGCTGTATCGCCTCAATGTGGTGACGATTGATGTGCCCCCGCTTGCGGCGCGGCGCGATGACATTCATTCGCTCTTTCTCAACCTCGCCGCACAGGCCGCGCGGCGCTACTCAAAGCCCATGCCTGATGTGCCTGCGCGTGTCTTGGCCCAGCTGGCCACGCGCGCCTGGCCCGGCAATGTGCGCGAGCTGCGCAACGTGGCTGACCGCTTTGTTCTGGGGCTTGACCCTTTGGATTTGCCGAGTGCGGCGGGTGGAGACATGACACTGGCCGAGGCCGTGGCGGCGCATGAAAAAGCGATCATTTCGGCCGCGCTGGGGGCCAACGGGGGGCGGTTGAAACCCACCTATGAATCACTCGGGCTGTCGCGCAAAGCGCTCTATGAGAAGATGCAAAAGCACGGGCTCAGCAAAACGGATGTCACGGGCTAGCCTGTCTTTTTCTGATAATGTCCCCTTTTCGACCCATGCGAGGGGCCATTTGTCCCCTTTGTGACGCATCGGGCGCGTTTTTTTTGCCGCTTGCGTCAGATTAACCTTTCGAAAAGCTTCCTTCAGGCGGGTAGCTGCTATGCATGCCCCGCATGTCGGAGCGTGAGGAGCGCCCCGGCCAAGGCCAACCCGCGTGGGGGACGCCAAACCTAGTGGAGGAAGACACATGAAATTAGCAGCACTTATTGCGACGACCGCTTTGACAGCGACGTCAGTATTTGCAGACGATCATCAGGACCGCACAGGCTGGCCTGAAAGCTTTACTGTGGGCACAGCCTCACAGGGCGGCACATATTTTGCTTACGGCTCGGGCTGGGCAAACCTTGTTGCTGAAGAACTCGGCGTCACAGGCGGCGGCGAAGTCACAGGTGGCCCAATGCAGAACATGGCGCTTGTCCACACAGGCGACGCGCAGTTCGGCATGACAACAATGGGCCCAGCGGCGGAATCAATCGCCGGTTCAAACCCGATCGCACCTGGCCTTCAGATGGACAATGCTTGCGCAATGTTCCCGATGTACCAGACACCTTTCTCTGTGACAGCGCTCACGTCTTCAGGCATCACGTCTATTGCAGACATTCCTGATGGCGCGCGTATCGGCTTTGGCCCAGCGGGTTCAACATCAGACACATACTTCCCACGTATGATGGAAGAGCTTGGCGTCAACTTCGAGCGCCGCAACGGCGGCTGGGGCGACCTTGGTGGCCAGCTTCAGGACGGTCTTCTGGACGTGATCGCATTTGCGGCCGGTGTTCCTGTGCCAGCTGTGAGCCAGCTTGAAGTGCAAACCGAAGTGAACATCATCGAGTTCACCGAAGAAGAGCAAGCCAAGATTCAGGCGGCCTTCCCGGTTGCGGCGTTTGAAATCAGCGCCGATGCCTACACAACACTCACAGCGCCAGCGCGTTCGGTTTCCATGTGGAACTTCGCGATTGCCAACTGTGATCTGCCAGCGAGCTTTGTGAAAGCGGCTGTAGACGTGGTGATGTCAGACAACGAGCGTATGGTGAACATCCACCGTGCAGCCCGTTCAACTCTGCCAGAAAACTACACAAAGAACGCAGGCGTTCTGCCATGGCACCCAGGTGCCGCTGCTTGGTTCATCGAGAACGCGGGCGCAGACATCCCTGCAGACCAGATCTTTGGTAACTAAGATCTTGTGACAGGTTCGGGGCCGCGCCGTGTGTGTGGCCCCGTGCTTTATCTGAACAATTTTGACAGATGAGATGTGACAAACACCCTTTTCAGGGCGTTTTCTCAGCATATGGGGCACCAGAATGACCAGTACAACGCAAATGGATGACCAGCTTGACGGGCCCGTCATTGCTGAAGGGGTTGATGAAGAACCCACGGTAAGCAACCAACGTGTCTTTACGGGGAAAGCCTATCTCGCCATTGCGGCACTCGCTGGCTTTTACGCCCTGTTTCACATGGCCGCGCTCAACGGCTGGTCTATCCGCAGCTGGACGGGCCTCAACATTCCGGGTTTGCCTGTGTTTCCGATGGAGACATGGAACTTCCGCATCGTGCACATCGCCGGTGCGTTGATCCTCGGATTTATTCTCTATTCCGCGCGCGCCTTTCCTGACACCGACAAAGGCAACAAGCACCCGCTTGATTTTGTCGCTTTTGCGGCGCTGCTGCCTGCGCTCTATGCGCTTTACATGACGGCGGCTTTTGCCAGCCAGATTGCAGGTGGCACCATGTGGAACGGTCTTGATGCTGGCATCCGCGCCGCCGAGATCTATCACTTCGGGATCCCGCTGCTTGTGGCCACTGGCGCAGGGATTGTGCTGGGCTGGTTGCGCCCGCGTGTGCAGGGCAGCTTGGCCCCCGCCGATATCGTGCTGTCTGTCTGCGCGATTGCGGTTGCGAGCTATCTGATCACCATCTTCGGCACAGCCATGCGCACAAGCACAGGCACGCCTTTTGCCCCCATCGGGATGAGCATTGCCGCGGTTGCGGGCACAGCGCTGATTATGGAGCTGACACGCCGCGTTGCGGGCCTTGCGCTTGTGATCATTGCCGGGGTCTTCCTGCTCTATGTTTTCACAGGCGATCTGCTGCCAGGCTTTCTGAATGCACCTGATATCACGTGGGACCGCTTCTTTAGCCAGGTTTACACCGATGCAGGTATTCTCGGGCCGACAACGGCTGTGTCTTCGACCTATATCATCCTGTTCATCATCTTTGCGGCCTTCTTGCAGGCCTCAAAAGTGGGCGACTACTTTGTGAACTTTGCCTTTGCTTGTGCAGGCCGCTCACGCGGTGGCCCTGCCAAAGTGGCGATCTTTGCCTCGGGCCTTATGGGGATGATCAACGGCACGTCAGCGGGCAACGTGGTGGCCACAGGCTCGCTCACCATTCCGCTGATGAAGAAGGTTGGCTACAAGCCCCAGACATCGGGCGCTGTCGAGGCGGCTGCCTCGACGGGCGGGCAGATCATGCCGCCGATCATGGGCGCGGGGGCCTTCATCATGGCCGAGATCACGGGCATTCCCTATCAGGATATCGCGATTGCCGCGATCATCCCTGCGGTGCTCTACTTCATCTCGATCTACTTCATGGTTGATTTTGAAGCGGCCAAGCTCGGCATGCGCGGTATGCGCGAAGACGAGCTGCCCAAGTTCAAAGCCATGGCGCGCCGTATCTTCCTGTTCTTGCCGATCATCATTCTGATTGCGGCGTTGTTCATGGGCTATTCGGTGATCCGCGCGGGCACATTGGCCACCGCTTCGGCGGCTGTTGTGAGCTGGGTGAACCCCAACCGCACCGGCTATCTGATCATTGCGGCGCTGGTGTTTATCCTCGGTCTGTTTACAGCCCTGCCTGCGCTGGGCGAGCTTGTTGCCCCGCTGATGAACGGCTCTGTGCTGCTCATCGTGATGCTGGTGGCAATCGCTGTTTGGGCGCTGTTTTACAAAGGCGAGGGAATGGGGCCAGCCAAGGTTGCCAAAGCCTTTGAACTGGCTGGTGTGATGTCGATCCAGATCATCGCGGTCTGTGCCTGTGCCGGTATCATCGTGGGGGTTATCTCGCTCACGGGTGTTGGCGCGCGCTTCTCCTCGGTTCTGCTCAACATTGCCGATGCCAACCAGCTTCTGGCGTTGTTCT
This sequence comes from Lentibacter sp., assembly GCF_965658795.1. Classification (NCBI taxonomy): domain Bacteria; kingdom Pseudomonadati; phylum Pseudomonadota; class Alphaproteobacteria; order Rhodobacterales; family Roseobacteraceae; genus Lentibacter; species Lentibacter sp. The sequence goes on from NZ_CBFHTG010000003.1 coordinate 51,182, forward strand.
TTGCGATGTGTATCTCGATCATGCTGGGCATGGGCATGCCGACAACTGCTGCTTATGCGGTTGCGGCCTCTGTCGTTGCGCCGGGTCTGGTGCAGCTGGGTATTCCTGCGCTGACGGCACACTTCTTTGTGTTCTACTTCGCGGTTGTGTCTGCCATCACGCCGCCTGTGGCGCTCGCCAGCTACGCCGCTGCGGGGATCTCGGGCTCAAACCCCATGTCCACGTCGGTGGCCTCGTTCAAGATCGGGATTTCGGCGTTCATCGTGCCGTTCATGTTCTTTTACAACAGCGCGCTGCTCTTTGATGGCGCATGGTACGAGATCATGCGGGCAGCCTTTACGGCGATCTTCGGGGTCTTCCTGTTGTCATCGGGCGTGCAGGGCTGGTGGGTTGCAAAGCGGGCGTCAGCGCCTGTGCGCATCGGTCTGATCGTTGTGGCGCTGTTCATGATCGAGGGAAGCATCTTCTCTGATATCGTGGGTATCGCGGGCGCTGTCGGCCTTTACCTCCTGGCCAAAGCGATCCCTGCGAAGGATCAGCCAACCGCGTCTTGAACCTGACGTTTGAAACAAAAAGAGCGGCGGTATGGGAGCCCATGCCGCCGCTTTTCTGTGTGGTCTGTCTGCTTGGCGTGTCAGACGCCGCCGATGGCTTGGATGCGCTCCCAGATGGCCTCGACGCCTTCGCGGGCTTTCAGGTTGGTGAAGAGCGTGGGCAGGTTGGGGCGCATGCGTGCGGAGTCGTGCTCCATGACCTCAAGGCGCGCGCCCACGTAGGGGGCGAGATCGGTTTTGTTGATCACAAGGATATCAGAGCGCGTCACGGCCGGGCCGCCCTTGCGCGGAATTTCCTCGCCTGCGGCCACGTCGATCACATAGATTGTCAGGTCGGCCAGCTCGGGGCTGAAGGTGGCGGAGAGGTTGTCTCCGCCGCTCTCGATCAGCACGATTTCCACATCCGGATGACGGGTGACCATTTCGGCCACGGCGGCGAGGTTGATCGAGGCATCTTCGCGGATGGCGGTGTGCGGGCAACCGCCTGTCTCGACACCGATGATGCGGTCAGAGGGCAGCACTTGCAGGCGCACCAGCGCTTCGGCATCTTCTTGTGTGTAGATATCGTTGGTGATCACGCCGATGGAGTGGCTGTCACGCAGACGCTCTGCCAAGGCGGCGGTGAGCGTGGTTTTACCCGCGCCGACGGGGCCGCCGATCCCGATGCGCAGGGGGCCGTTCGGGCTGGGGCGTGCGGGCGCGGGGCGCTCTTGTGTCACTGTCTCGCTCATGTGCGGAATATCCTTGAGTATTGGGTTTCATGCTTCATCGAGGCGATGTCGCCGAGGAAATTGGTGGAGGACAGCTTTGTCAGATCACCGTGTTCTGTGACTTTGGCCAAAGCGGGCAAGCGGGCTGTGAGCTTTTGCAGCATCTTCTGGCCATCGGTTTGGCCCACGGGTGCAAGGCGCTGGCCTGCGGCCACAAGGTTGGACAGGAAGCTTTGCAGATAGAGCGTTTGGGTGAGCGTGAGCGGCAGGTTTGCCCGCGCCGAGGCAGCGCCAAGGGCGACGGGGTAGGTAAGCCCCGTGAGCCCCCCCTCCCATATCGTTTCGGTGATGCGCCCGAAGCTTGCGCCCTGCTGATCACTCTCGAGCCAGCGTTCGCGGCTGGGGGCAAAGGCGCGCGCGGTTGCGTCAACCGTCAGGAGCGTCTCTGCGCTTTTGGCGCGCCATGCGGCGGCAATGAGCAGCGCATCCGAGCGGCCAGCGCCATAGAGGAGCACATCTTCCAGCCATGCCTCAAGGCTGGCCGCATCGGTGACCCAGCCCTGATCGGCGGCAGCCTCAAGCCCGTGCGAATAGGCAAAGGCCCCGATGGGGTAGGCCGGCGAGAGCCACTGCGTGAGCGTGAGGATATCTGTGTCAGTGGCTATGGCCATGGGTCCGTCCGTGGCCATAGGCCCCGCCCTCGGGGGTGAAAGGCTCTGTCACCTCCCGCAGGGTTGCACCCAGCTTTTGGAGCATATCCAGCAAGACGTGGTTTGACTGGATCAGCAAGCGCCCCGCCTCGATCTGGCAGGGGGTGTGGCGGTTGCCGATGTGCCACGCAAGGCGTGTGAGGTCGCTGCCCGTGACTTCGAGCAAGGCCTCCTCGGCCGCGATCACCTCAAACAGGCGGCCATCTTCCAGCTCAAAGGCATCGCCGCCACCAAGCGAGGTGGTTTGGGCCAGATCCACGAGAAACTCGGTGCCGCCCTGTGTGGTCAGCACCTTGCGGCGTAAAAACCGCTCTTCGTAGGTGAGCATGACGCGCTCGTCGCCGCTGTGGGAGTGGGTGATGGAGCGGGCTGTGGGCAGTGACATCTGTCTCTCCTTCAGAACATGAAATAGCGCTGCGCCATGGGCAGCACTTCGGCGGGCTGGCATGTGAGCAATTCGCCATCTGCGCGCACTTCGTAGGTTTCGGGGTTCACCTCCATATGCGGGGTGGCTGTGTTGAGCATGAGGTCTTTCTTGCCGATGTTGCGGGTGTTGCTCACCGCGACGGTCTGTTTGGCAAGGCCAAGGCGCGCGCCAATGCCTGCGGCTTGCGCAGCCTCGCTCACAAAGGTCACGGCGTTGTGCTCGACCGAGCGGCCAAAGGCCCCGAACATGGGCCGCGAATAGACGGGCTGGGGTGTCGGGATAGAGGCGTTGGGGTCGCCCATCTGCGCCATGACGATGGTGCCAGACATGAGCACCATCTCGGGCTTCACGCCGAAGAACGCAGGGTTCCAGAGCACGAGGTCGGCGCGTTTGCCCTCTTCGATAGAGCCGATTTCGCGGCTGATGCCATGGGCGATGGCGGGGTTGATCGTATATTTCGCGATATAGCGGCGGACGCGGAAGTTATCGTTGTCGCCTGTTTCTTCGGCCAGCCGCCCGCGCTGCTTTTTCATTTTGTCAGCGGTCTGCCATGTGCGGATGAGCACTTCCCCCACACGGCCCATGGCCTGACTGTCAGAGGCGATGATGGAGAAGGCCCCCATATCATGCAGGATGTCTTCTGCTGCAATCGTCTCGCGGCGGATGCGGCTTTCGGCAAAGGCCACATCTTCGGGGATGGATTTGTCCAGATGGTGACAGACCATGAGCATATCCAGATGCTCTTCCAGCGTGTTCACCGTGAAGGGGCGCGTGGGGTTGGTGGAGGAGGGCAAGACATGCTCTTCACCGCAGATCTTGATGATGTCGGGCGCGTGCCCGCCGCCTGCGCCTTCGGTGTGGAACGCGTGGATCGTGCGGCCTTTCATGGCCTTGACGGTGTGTTCGACAAAGCCGCTCTCGTTGAGCGTGTCGGTGTGGATCATCACCTGAACATCCATCGCATCCGCGACGGTGAGGCAGCAATCAATCGTTGCGGGGGTTGTGCCCCAGTCTTCATGCAGCTTGAGCGCGCAGGCTCCGCCGACCACTTGCTCTTCCAGCGCGGCCGGCAGCGAGGCGTTGCCCTTGCCCGCAAACGCGAGGTTCATCGGAAAGGCGTCGGCGGCCTGCAACATCCGCCCGATATGCCAGGGGCCGGGGGTGCAGGTTGTGGCGAGCGTGCCATGCGCGGGGCCAGTGCCGCCGCCCAACATGGTTGTGAGGCCCGAATGCAGCGCATCTTCGATTTGCTGGGGGCAGATGAAGTGGATGTGGCTGTCAAAGCCGCCCGCCGTGAGGATACGGCCCTCGCCAGCGATGATCTCGGTGCCCGGCCCGATGATGACGTTGACGCCCGGCTGGGTGTCAGGGTTGCCTGCCTTGCCGACTTTGTGGATGCGCCCGTCTTTGAGGCCGACATCGGCTTTGTAGATGCCTGTGTGATCCACGATCAGCGCGTTGGTGATAACCGTGTCGACAGCGCCTTCGGCGCGTGTGACCTGTGACTGGCCCATGCCATCGCGGATGACTTTGCCACCGCCGAACTTGACCTCTTCGCCGTAGAGGGGCGCATTGCCCTGGCCTGCGGCCAGATCGGCGGTCAGGTCGCGCTCCACTTCGATGATGAGGTCGGTGTCGGCAAGTCGCAGCTTGTCGCCCGTGGTGGGGCCGAACATGGCGGCATAATCGGCGCGTGAGATCGTGGCGGGCATTAGAGCGCTCCCATAACTTTTTGATTGAAGCCAAAGACACGCCGCTCGCCCGCGAAGGGCACAAGCTGCACCTCGCGGCGCTGGCCCGGCTCAAAGCGCACGGCTGTGCCTGCGGCGATATCAAGGCGCTGCCCTTGGGCGGCGGCGCGGTCAAACTCCAGCGCCGGATTGGTCTCGGCAAAGTGGTAATGCGAGCCGACCTGCACAGGCCTGTCGCCCGTATTGGACACCATCAGCGTGAGCGCCTCGCGCCCCACATTGAGGGTCAGCTCGCCCGCGGCAGGAAACAGCTCTCCGGGGATCATGCGCGGCGCTTCCAGATGAGCAGGGCAACCACGATGACCAGCCCGCCCACGGCCATGATGCCGCCGATGTCTGATGCGTGGATATGCGGCAGTGGCTCCTGATGGGCCAGAGCGGGTGTGGCGAGTAGCAACAGCGGGATATATTTCATTGTGGGTCTCCTTTTAGCGGATCGGGTTGTGGACGGTCACAAGCTTGGTGCCGTCGGGAAAGGTGGCCTCGACCTGCACGTCGTGGATCATCTCGGGGATGCCCTCCATACATTGGTCGCGGGTGATGACATGCGCGCCTGCTTCCATCATGTCGGCCACCGAGCGGCCGTCGCGGGCGCCCTCGACAACGGCATCGGTGATGAGCGCAATTGCCTCGGGGTGGTTGAGCTTGACGCCGCGCGCCAGCCGCTTGCGGGCAACTTCGGCGGCGAGGGCCACGAGGAGTTTGTCTTTTTCACGGGGGGTCAGGTTCATGTTAGATCATCCAGCATCTTGGCAGTTGGTTTTGAGACAGGCGGTTCAAAATAGGCACGAGGCTTTGACGCAGCGCGTAGCTGTCAGGCGCGAGCAGGCGCGCAACCAGCAGATCTTCGCCAATCACGCTGGCCCCCGCCGCGGGTGGCAGCATGGCGCGCAAGGGAGCAAGGTGGCTCTCGGCATCGGGTGCAACATAGGCGATGAGCGCCATCGCCCGCGCGCCAGCCGCAACATGGGGGCGGTCAAGATGCGCAGCCATGACACCGTCAAAGCGGGTCGCGTCGAGAAAGAGTGGGGCTCCATCTCGGACAATCTCGATACGGTCGTGCAGCTGCAGGTGGGTCAGCTCTTCGCCCATGGTTGCCCGGCCAAAGACCATCGGCTCAACAAGCAGTGCGCTTGCGCCTTGGGCCATGTTTAGCGTGAGCGTGCGGTTCAGGTGGCTTTTGTTGAACAGGATCGTCTCTTGCGGCACCCAGTTGATATGGCCGCCCTTGGCCACAGTGAGGCTGGTCTCAAGCTGCCCCGCCGCGCCGGCTTGCGCGCGATAGGCGCGCTCGCAAGCCTGTGTGGTGAGCGTGAGGGCGCAGCCCGTTGCGACAGTGGCCGCGACCTGGAAGCTGTCGCCGCCCGTGATCCCGCCAGCGGTGTTGACGAGGACGCTCTCGAGCGTTGCAGCTTTCTGGCGCGGAAACAGGCAGCGAAACGAGCCTGACTGGCGCAGGGTGTCGAGCACTGTCTTTCCGTCGCGCAGCTTGACAGAAAGCGCAACACGCCCGATCGCGCGCGGCTGTACCGGCTCGGCCATAGCGTCTGATATGCGGGTGGTCAGAGTGATGCGTGCCTCCAGCAGCTGAGGTGTGTTGCTGCTTTTTGAGGCAGTTCGGGGAGGGGGCTCCAGCCAAAAGCTACATGGCAGGGGGCTCAATCAGCTCTTGCTTATATTTTAACCGTAATGCGCGGCTTCTGCGGAAAATTTACGCATCCGCAAGCGAAGGCCTTGGAAGCTGCTGCCGCCCCTCGCTTCGGGATGTGTGACCTTCAGGTCAGACAATCGTTAGGTAGCCACATACTCACAAAGATACGATGCGTTGAAATCCTGCCTCTGAAATGGCTGGCCTGCAATTTTTGGGGACTTATCACCGTGACAAAAACTATCTTACTCAGCCTTCTGGGCGCAACGGCTCTTACATCGGCAGGCGCGATCGCCTCTGCGGGCGGGCTGACTGCTGCTGTTGACGAGGGCGTTGTTGCTGCTCAGCTCAGCAAGGCCGCTACGTTTGCGGGGCGCACCGGCGCTGCCGCCTTTGCCATCGGCCCTGAGTGATCGGAAGAGCTGGGCGCGTCTGTTACTGGGCGTGTCGGCTTCTCGCTGAAGAACGATGCCGCCTTGGGCGCGATCGTCACGGCGGGCGAGCGCAAGCGCGAAGCGCTGCTGAACTTCGGTGTGGAGCTGGATGCGCAGCGTCAGGTTGTGTTCACAGCGGGCCAGCTTCAGGAGAAGCTCGAGTTTGGCACAGAGGGCGCGCAAGAGTGGGTCAAGCAAAACGCGATCGGCGTTGCTTATGATGCGAGCCGCTACGCCTTTAATGTTTACCATGTTGACTCAGAGACGACCGACAATTTTGTCGGCGCGAAGTCCACAGGGGCAGAGATGACAGGGCGGGTTGCTGTGTCAGAGGCGGCCACGCTCGAACTGGGCGCTGGCTACCAGTCGCTGACATGGGATGACGCAACTGCAGGCTCCGAAGGCCTGACCGCGAGCCTTGATATGAGCTATCAGCTCAGCGCGTCGACACGTCTCAATGTTTTTGCCGACCACAACATGTCTGAAAACCAGCTCGGGTTTGGCGGCAGCTGGGCGCTTGGCGCAGGCACGCTTGCTGCGCGCTACACGTTCATCGAAGGCCGCGCGGGTGCTGTGACAGACGACAACCGCCTTGCGGTGACCTTTGCGATGCCTTTGGGCGGCAAAGCAACGACGCTGTCAACGCGTGGCGCACCACAACTCGCCAGCGCACCAGCGGCCTCGACACTGCTCTCGGACGTGATGACACGCCCCGGCTACCTGCCACAGCGTGTGATCGTGAAGGCGGCTGAGAGCTCATGTACTGTGGCCAGCGCTGTTCCGGTGACTTGGGTCCAAACTACTGACCGTCAATTCCAACTCTTCGTAGCAGCAATCGTCGAAGGCACATACACCGTAACCTGGATCATGGATGGCAGCGTGGCTCAACCTTCGACAGTTCTTATCGAAAACCAGGGCGGATTGTTCGGGACCTTCCCAGAAGACACATGGGCAGACAGCGACTTTTACACGGTAGATGGACCCGTATCCGAGACCCCCAAATTTCTCATTGAGGGCGAGAGCGGGTGTTTCTACTTTGGTAACGTGTCCGTCACATAACCTTTGAGGCCTATGGGTGCTGCTCGGTGAGAAGATAGCATCCTCCCGAAGCCTTCAGCTTCGCTGAGGTCTACCATACGTAAAACAACTGGCGGCGTGGCATGATCTGCTGCGCCGCCAGTTTGCTGTTTGGCCCTGAGCGGGACGATCGAGCGCCCGATCTTCAGGATCACGGCGGCCTGCGGGGTTGTGGCCACAACAGGTGTCAGGCCTCTGTGGTTTTGGCTCTTAGGAGCGGGCCCATGACAATGGGTGTGAGATACATCGGAAATTGGTAACAGCCCAAGAAAATGAGGAAGTCTTCAGACTGTGTGGCGCTGGATGCGATGAGGAACAGGGCCACGTTTCGGTTGCCTGCGACGAGCGCCATGGGCGCGGCCTCGCGTCCGGCTCCGCGCCATTTGAGAGCCGCGTAGGCCAAAACCTGCAGGCCGATGTTTGCGCCGAAGGCCACGGCCATCCACCCCAAGAGAACCATTGGCGCGGCGGACAGCGCCGGTGCGACGGCGCTCATCAGGCCAATCACGATGATTGCGAGCGCGATGGATGTTATCCCGTCGAGCGCCTGAATTTCCGGAGCGCTCATTGAGGGGCGCAGAAGCGCGCGCGCGACGAACGCCAAAGCGACCGCAGTGCAGATTGACAGGCCAAGATGCAGCGAGGTGGAGACTGCGGCTTGCAAGCTTCCCAAAGCGGGTGAAAACCAGAAAATCGGGATGATGGTGAGAGAGAGAACCAAAGTGCCGATGATCAGCAGTCGAAAAGCAGGATCTGGCGGATGCCCCAGCATGATCGACATGTTGGGGCTTCCTGTTACCGAGGGGGCTGCGAGCATGAGGGTGAGTGCGATGGCGACGGGGCTTTGCGCCATGCCAAAGAGCGCAAAACCTGCGATGCACACGAGCGGGAGGGCGAGTTGATAGACCAGCACCAGCCCCAATGTGCGGTGGGCGTTCTGGAGGCCAGCTATGGTCTCGGGGAGGCCGACGCGAAAGGCGGTCAGGAAGAGCAGGGCGAGAACGAACTCACCCAGCCAGGGGCGCAGGGCCAGTGCAACATCCGGCAGCACCAGCCCTGCAAGAAGGCCCGCCACGAGCACAAAGCGTCCGTGGCGGGCGAGTTGGCCAAGTGCCTTGATCATAGGCTAGCCAGCGGGTCGCTGTGCCATGGTCTCGGGCAGCCATGTTGCAAGCTCTGGCCAGATCACAAGGATTGCGACCATCAGCAGCATAAGCCCCACCATCGGAATCGCGGTTTTGGCGATATAGCCGATGTCATGGCGTGTCATGCCTTGCAGGACGAAGAGGTTGAAGCCGATGGGCGGCGTGACTTGTGCGGTCTCGATGACGACGACAAGGAAGATGCCGAACCAGATCACATCAATGCCAGCGCTGCGGATCATGGGCTCCACAATCGCCATTGTCAGAACGACCGAAGACAACCCGTCCATGAACATGCCAAGGATCAGGTAGAAGACCGTCAAGACCGCGATCAGCGCGACGGGTGACAGGTTGTAGCTGTCGATCAGTTCCGCCAATGCGCGGGGAAGCCCGGTGAAGCCCATCGAGAGCGACAGGAAGGCTGCGCCCATGAGGATGAAGGCAATCATTGCCGAGGTTTTTGTCGCGCCGAGCAAAGCCTCCTTGAATGTGACCCAATCAAGCGACCCTTGCCCGAGCGAAAGCACAAGCGCCCCCACGACGCCGACGGCGGCGGCCTCGGTTGCGGTGGCGTAGCCTGTGTACATGGAGCCGATGACAACGAACACCAGACCAAAGACAGGCAGCAGAAAGCGGCTTTCGGCGAGGCGTGTTTTCCACGGCATGGGAGGCTCGGGGTCGGGGCGCTGGTCTTTGTACATAAAGTGCCAGAAGACGATGTAGAGCATGAAAAGCCCTGCCAAGACGAGCCCCGGAAAGACGCCTGCCATGAACAGTTTGGTGATGCTTTCATTGATGGTGACGCCATAAACAATCAACGTCAGCGACGGCGGGATCATGAGGCCGAGTGTGGCCGCGCCTGCCAGTGTCCCGATGATCATGAACTCGGGGTAGCCGCGTTTGCGCAACTCGGGGATCGACATTTTGCCAACCATGTTGAGGGTTGCCGCAGAGGAGCCCGACACCGCCGCGAAGATTGTACAGCCTGCAATATTCGTATGCAGCAAGCCGCCCGGGAGCGACCGCATCCACGGGGCAAGGCCGCGAAACATATCTTGGGATAATCGGGTTCGAAATAAGATTTCACCCATCCAGATGAAGAGCGGCAGGGCGGTGAGTGTCCAGCTGGCCGAGCCCGACCAGATGGTGGTGATCATCGCGTCGCCTGCCGGGCGGGTTGTGAAGAGCTCCATCCCCACCCAAGCCACGCCCATCAGCGCAAGGCCGATCCAGACGGAGCCGCCGAGCAAGGCAAAGAGGACAAACAGGAAGATGACTGTTGCGTAAAGTTCGGTCATTCCAGAACCTCCGAGTGAATGTGGCTTGTCCGTGTGGCGAGCAGGCGCATGAGGTAATCCCAGATCGCAATGGCCAATAGGATTGTGCCGATCGACATGGGCAGCTGCGGCAACCACACAGGTGTATAGACCAGCTCCGAGCTGGTGTTGGCCCACATCTCGCCCCATTTGGCAGGAGAGTTTGCAAACATCGCGAAGAAGGTCAAAAGCCACTCTGGCACAAAGTCTTGCCCCTGTGTGCGGTCGTTGAGCACTTCGGACATGATATTGGTTTTTACAGCATATCGGGCAAAATAGGTCGCCGTGATCGCGGCAATGAACATTGCGACGGCATCAAGCCAGAGTCTGGTGTGCTTGTTGAGGTTCAACAGCACAGAGACGCGAATGTGCCCGCCTTGTGTAAGCGTGTAGGCCAGCGCGAAGAAGGAGGTCGCGGCCATAGCGTAGCCGGCATATTCGGTTGAGCCATGGAACGTGAAATTCGACCAGCGCGAGACCATTTGACCTATGATCAAGAGCAGGATCAGCACCATAAAGCAGGCCGCGACCGCGCCTGCGGCCTTGTAGATGGAATCAAGCAATCGCCAGAGAGGCTGGAATTGCTGTGCGGCCTTCGGCCCCTGCCACAGGCAGTAGAGCGCCAGCAGGGTCGGAAAGACAAAGAGCCAGACCCATAAGGGCAGCCCCAGAAATGGTTGCCAATCTCGCATTGAACGTTCCCCAAAATAAAATACGAGCGGCCTCTTCGCACTGAGAGGCCGCTCTTTGTGTGGTTAGTTGGCTGCGTAGGCGTCGAGGATGGCTTTCGCATCGTCCCCGGCCGAGGCGATCCAGTCATCTTTCATTTTGGCGCCGATACGCTCCAGCTCTGCAAGGAACTCGGGGCTCGCGTCTTCCACTTTCATGCCGTTGGCTTCGAGCTGCTCAAAGTACCAGCCAGCCAGCTCGGCTGATTTGGTGGCGCATGCGGCACCCGCTTCATCGGCGGCTTTCTGGACGTTGGCTTGCATGTCTGCTGACAGGCCGTCCCAGACGCCTTTGTTGACCATCACATAGTTGCGCGGGTGCCAGGCGTTGACTTTGTAGTAGTGGCTGAGCTGCTCCCAGACCTTGCGGTCATAGCCTGTCGAGCCTGACGAGATGAAGGCTTCGGCAACACCTGTCGCAAGGGCTTGGCTGAGTTCGGCGGCTTCAACCTGAACAGGGATCATGCCGAGCTCTTCAGCGAAGGTGGCTGTGGCCGTGTTGTAAGAGCGGAACTTGACGCCTTGTGTATCTGCTGATGATTTGACTTCTTTGTTGAAGTAGAAGCCCTGACCCGGCCATGGGCAGGTGTAGAGCGTCACGAGGTTCTGCTCTGCAAGCTGTGCGTTGACCTTGTCTTTTGCGGCGGCCCAGAGCTTTTCGTTGGCTTCATAGCTGGCCGCCACGAAAGGCACATTGTCCCAGCCGAGGAGCGGAGCTTCGTTGGCGTGGGCCGACATGAAGCGCTCACCGATTGGGGCCTGACCTGTCTGAACAGCGCGTTTGATTTCGCCGCCTTTAAAGAGCGAGCCGCCCGGATGAACCGTGATGTCGATCTCGCCGCCGGTGTACTCGCGTACTTTGTCTGCGAACATAACGCCCATTTCCGAATGGAAGTTGGTCGCGGCATAGGCCATGGGCATATCCCACTTTTCCGCAGTGGCGGCCGAGCCTGCAATTGCGAGCGCCACGGTTGCGGCAGCTGTGCTGAGTTTCTGGGTAAGTGCGTTCATTTTATCTCTCCCTGAGTTTGTTTTGCACGTTTCTTGGTTATTTGCCCGCTGCAAACCGCATGGGTTCAAACGGGCGCATATCGTGGTTTGAATGATTCTTGGTGATCATGTCAGCGACAAGGCGGCCTGTTTTGGCACCCCCTGTCAACCCGATGTGGTGGTGGCCGAAGGCTGTAAAGACGCCGCTATTGTTCAGCTCGCCAATCAGCGGCAGGCTGTCGGTGGGGGCAGGGCGGAAGCCGAGCCACTCTTCTTCGGAGGCAAAGGTCAGGTCTGGAAAGAACTCTTGAACCTTGCGGCGCAGAAGCTTGAGCGGCGCTTTGGACGGCGTTTCGCTCAGCCCGCCAAATTCGACGATGCCCGCGCAACGCAGGCCCTGATCCATTGCCGTGGCAACAAATTTGCCCGCGGCCAGCATCATCGGGTTGTTGGGGCGTTGGCTCGGGTCTTTGAAAACGATGTGGTAGCCGCGCTCTGCTTCAAGCGGCACGTTGAGCCCGAGTTTGGCCATGAGAGGCTTGGACCAAACGCCCGAGGACACCACGGCCTTGTCGCAGTGAATGCGGCCTGCGCTGGTATCGACGGCGCTCACCTGCCCGCCGCTCAGCTCGAAGTCTTTGACTTCGGCCTGCACAAATGTGCCGCCCATATCTTCGAGCAGTTTTACAAGATCCTGGACGTAGGACGCGGGGTTGAGGATAAACCCGTGGTTCTGAAGCACGGCCAAGAGCTTGCTTTGTGGCCCGAGGATCGGCTCGACCTCTTGCACAGCGTGGCCTTCGATCAGCTCCGGAACAAAGCCCGCCTCACGGCGCAACTGCCATGTGAAGGCATCAGCCTCAAACGCAGCCTTGTCAGCATAAGCAAAGCTGTAGCTGCTCTGCTGCACCCATTTGGCGGCGTCTGTCCCGGCGGTCAGGGCTTGGTGTTGCTCAAGGCTGTCACCCACGATTGTGGTCAGGCCTTTGCTGATGCGGCGTGTGTCATTTTCGTTGGCGTGGCTCATGTATTTCACAAGCCACGGGATTAGCTTGGGAACATAGCTCCACCGCATGAAGAGCGGGAAATTGGGGTCGGCAAGGTAGGCCGGGCCTTTTTTGATAAGCCCCGGGCCCGTCACAGGCACCACAGAGGCGCTCGCCAAGATACAGCCATTGCCGTAGGAGGCGCCCATGCCGGGCTTGCCTTTGTCGAGCAGAGTAACCTCAAGCCCTGCACGCCGCAGCCAGATAGCTGTCGCCGCACCAACAATCCCTGCGCCTACGATGACGACATGCTCCGACTTCATATGCCAGTATCCCTCTGTTCCAGCTTTTCACACTGGCAGGGAGCTTCCATCATTTCCAATATAATTAACTAGCACAAGCATCACATAAAGTGATATCTCGCTCGGATGAAGCTGAGATTTCGACAATTACAGGCCTTTCACGCGATCGTAGAGGCGGGCACGGTGACAGGGGCTGCTGAGGCCTTGGGGATTTCTCAACCGGGCATCTCGAATCTCCTGTCCCAGCTTGAGCGCCAAACCGGCTTCAGATTGTTCGAGCGGTTGCATGGCCGCCTTGTTGCGACACCTGAAGCGGAACTCATGTACCGTGAGGTCGATACGGTGGTGCGCGGCCTTGACCATGTGACCCAAACGGTTGTGGATTTGCAGAACAAGCAGGCAGGGCAGCTGCAGGTCGCGTCGCAACATTCCATGTCGTTTGGCTTCATGCCCAAGATGATCGCCAAGTTTGCCCAGTCGCGGCCTGATATGAATATCTCCTTTCAGTCGCAATACAGCTCCAAGATTCAGGAATGGGTTCTTTCGGGCCTGTTTGAAATTGGCGTTTGTGAGCTGCCGATCCTTTATGACACGCTGCATGCCTATCCGCTCCATGTTGAAACACGTATTGCCTTGCCCAAAGATAACCCTTTGGCAGAGCACGCGGTTCTCACACCTCACTTGCTGCGGGACCAACCCTTTGTGGTGATGGGGCCAGACCATATTCTGCAACGCCGCTTGCGCGATGCCTTTGACAGCGCTGGCGTGCCCCTGCAAGCGCGGGTCCATTCGCATCTTTTCAAGAACCTGCTCGGATTTGTTAAGGAGGGGATGTGCGTTGCGTTGCTCGATCGGTTCGAGCTGGAGTTTGACCACGATGACCGCTTTGTGACGCGCCGTTTTGAACCTGAAATTTTGATGGATATGGTTGTCATAACCTCGGCCACGCGGCCTCTGTCTCAGGTTGGCAAAGAGTTTCTACAGCTTCTCTTGGCAGAGCTTCAGCCCTACAAAGCAGATGGCACGCCCCTCACGCGTGCAACATAGGAGTGGACATGGCCAAAGCAGCCGTTGGCATCTTGATGCTGGAAACAAACTTCCCGCGCCCGCCGGGCGACATCGGGCACGCGCAGACATGGGATTTCCCTGTCGTGATGCGCAAGGTGGGGGGCGCAAGCGCGCAAGCTGTTGTTCATGAAAACCCCCGCTTGTTGCTTGATGCCTTTATCGGTGTGGGGCGCGAACTTGTGGCCGATGGCTGCGCGGGGCTCGCGACATCATGCGGGTTTCTGTCTCTCATGCAGAATGATCTGAAGGATGCGCTGGGTGTGCCCTTTGCAAGCTCGCCTTTGATGCAGCTTCCGATGATCGAGGCGATGCTTCCCACAGCCCAGAAAGCCGGCGTTCTCACGATTTCTGAAGAAAGCCTGAGCGCTGACCATCTGCGCGCTGTTGGTGCGCGCGCGGATACGGCTGTTGTTGGTCTGCCAAGCACCGGGGCCTTTGCCAGAGCTATTTTCCAAGACAGAAACGAGATGGATTTTGCGGCCTGTCGCGACGAGATGTGCGATGCGGCGCTGGGTCTGGTGTCTGGGCATGACAGCATTGGCGCTATCGTGCTCGAATGTACCAACATGGCCCCTTATGCACATGACATTGCGCAGGTCACGGGGCGGCCCGTTCACTCCATCGTCAGTTTTCTCAACTGGTTCCAGTCCGGTTTGGTGCCGCCACGATTTTGATCTGCGCCCCATCAGACCGGGGGTGTACTGTACCCGCAGCGCTGTAGCGCTCGCGTGCTGCTTAGGGGGTGCCTTGCAGCAACTCGCGCAGGTTTTGCGCTTGAACGGGGCGATCCCGCAAATCAAGGGCCGAGTTTAGATCGACAAGGTGGCTGCGCATAAGCTCCTCTGCATTTTGCGCGTCCCCATCCGCGATTGCTTGCACGAGGGCATGGTGGGCATGGCTTTCACACAGCGCGCTTTCGCGCCGCCAATAGAGCGCAATGACGAGTGAAGAGCGGGCGATCAGCGTTTCGATAAACCGACCGATTGTATCCTGATCGGCGATCCGTGCGAGCTCGATATGAAAGAGGCCTGACAGGTTGAGCGCGCGCCCGTGGTCCCCTGCGTCCAGGGCCAAATGCTCTTGGGTGATGTGATCTTTGAGAATTTCGATATCGCGGGCCGTGGCGCGGCTGGCGGCAGAGCGGGCTGTGCGCGGCTCAAGCAATGCGCGGGCCTCAAACACCTCCCGGGCTTCGCGCGGGGTCGGGCTTGCCACAAAAGCCCCCTTGTTGCGCTGGATTTCGACAAGCTGGACATGCGCGAGCGATTGCAAGGCGGCGCGCACAACGGTGCGCGACACATTGTAGATTTCACCGATTTCATCCTCGCCCAGCTTTGTGCGGGGCGAGAGGCGATGTTCATGAATCGCCAAGGCCAGCGCATCAGCTACCTTTTGAGTCGCGTTTTGCGGTTTGGGCGTGGAGATAGGCAATGCCGACATAGAAGGCTCCTTTGGAATCGGTGATGCCAGACAGTCGCCGCGTGAACAAGATGCGACCCAATTGTATACAATGATGTATTAACATTGTGTTCAATAATTGAGCAACGATAAGACACTTCGCTCAGTTTTGTGCCATCGGCCTACCTTTTTTCTCAAAAAAGTTGGCGCTGTTTGGACTCAGATCATCAAAGCCGCTCAGCTGGGGTCAGCAAAGGAGCGAACATGACTGCGAAACATGATCTGGAACTGGTGGAAGTCACAAAACGCTACGGCACGACCGTTGCGGTGGATGCAATCCAGCACAGGTTCCAGCCGTCTTCCTACACGTGCCTGCTCGGGCCTTCGGGCTGTGGCAAGTCATCCACGCTGAGGATGATTGCAGGCCACGAAAGCGTGACGGAAGGCGCCATATTGCTATCGGGGCGCGATATTTCCAGCTTGCCCCCCGCCAACCGTGGCACAGCCATGATGTTTCAAAACTATGCATTGTTCCCGCATCTGAGCGTGCGCGACAACGTGGCCTTTAGCTTGAAAATGAAAGGTGTCGACCAAAAAGAGCGCCACGCGAAAGCCGGTGAGATGCTCGAACTGGTGGATCTGACCGCTTTGTCCGGCCGTCTGCCAGACCAGTTGTCTGGAGGGCAGCAACAGCGCGTTGCACTGGCGCGCGCCCTGATCACGCGCCCTGAGGTGTTGCTGTTGGATGAGCCTCTGTCAGCGCTTGACCCGTTTTTGCGCATCCGGATGCGCAGCGAGCTTAAAAAGCTGCAAAAAGAACTGGGGATCAGCTTCATTCACGTCACCCACGGCCAAGACGAAGCTCTGGCGCTGGCCGATGAGATTGTGGTGATGAACAACGCGGTTATCGAACAGGCCGGGCCTGCACGCGACGTGTTCAACGCGCCCAGAACCCGCTTTGTGGCCCAGTTTATGGGCGGTCATAACGTGATCGCGCTGCAGAGCGGCCATTTTGCCGTCCGCACCGATGCGGTCGCAATTACTGCGCCCAATATGGGCAAGTTAGACGCGCAGGTGATGGCCGTTGAGTATCAGGGCACTCACGTTTCGCTGATGTCGCGCATAGCAGGCGACCAGGAGGTGACGGCGCTTGTGCCCGAAGCCCAATACTTCACCACCCCGCATCACCCCGGAGACCAGATTGGTCTGAATTGGGATGCCAAAGATCAACATAAACTGACCGCGTAAACCGCGGCGCCTCTCACCAACCCGACAAGGAGACAACAGAATGACCAAGTTAGACACAAAGAAGGGCATCAGCCGCCGTGCCATGCTCAAAGGTGCGGCATCGACCGCAATTGCTGCCGGAACCACGACCCTTGGGGCCCCGATGATTTGGGCACAAAACATCAAGGACATCACCCTACGCCAATTCGGCACAGGCGTGTCCAACCTCAACGATGTTGCGGATAAGGTCAAAGAAGATCTGGGCTTCACGCTTGAAATGACGGCGCTTGACACCGACAGCGTGACACAACGCGCAGCCACACAGCCCAACAGCTTTGATATCGCAGACATCGAGTACTTTATCTGCAAAAAAGTCTGGGCCGCAGGCAACATGCAGGCCATGGACACCTCAAAGATCGCCAATTACGACAAGATCGCCGGTACATTCCGCAGCGGTTTGCTGACACCCGAGAGCACGATTGCACAAGGCACAGCACCGCATACTGTCGGCTTTACATCGGGCCCGAACGGCACAGACTTTGTGCAGGAAGAATCCGGCTGGATGACCCTGATCCCGACAATCTACAACGCTGACACGCTGGGCATCCGCCCCGATCTCATCGGCCGTCCGATCAACAACTGGTCAGAGCTTCTCAACCCCGAGTTCAAGGGCAAGGCGTCGATCCTCGATATCTCGTCCATCGGGATCATGGATATGGCAATGGTTGTGGAATCCATGGGCGAATACACTTACCCCGACAAAGGCAACATGACGAAAGAAGAGATTGATCTGACGCTTGGTATCTTCACGGAAGCCAAGAAAAACGGCCAGTTCCGCGCGTTCTGGAAGTCGTTCGACGAAAGCGTGAACTTGATGGCCTCTGGCGAGGTTGTGATCCAGTCGATGTGGTCTCCTGCGATCACAGCGGTGAAGTCTCAGGGCGTTCCTTGCGTCTACCAGCCTTTGGAAGAGGGCTACCGTTCTTGGGGTGGTGGTCTGGGGATCTCTGCGGCCCTGTCGGGTCTGGAGCTTGAAGCCGCCTATGAATACATCAACTGGTATCTCTCCGGCTGGGTCGGTGGCTATCTGATGCGTCAGGGCTATTACTCGGCGGTTCCGGAAACGTCCAAAGAGTTTATGACCGCGGATGAGTGGGGCTTCTGGTACGAAGGCAAAGCCGCGCAGGGCGATATCCTGTCTCCGACGGGCAGCAAACTGGCCGGCGCAGGCGAAGTCCGCGATGGCGGCTCGTTCAATGACCGGATGGGATCGGTTGTGTGCTGGAATTCCGTCATGGACGAAAACCAATACATGGTCCGCAAGTGGAACGAATTTATCGCGGCTTGAGAATGACCAACGGGTGCGCCACAGGGCGCACCCACCCCCCAATTGCAAAGATGACTTATGAAAAAGCTGCTAGAAAATCGCAATGTAACCGGCTGGTTGATGGTGTCTCCCCTGGCGGCTGTCTTGCTGTTTTTCCTTGTGATGCCGATCATTCTGATCGTGATCGTCAGCTTCTGGCGCGCTACCGAATTTTCCATCATTCCGGCCTTTGAATGGGACAATTACGAATTTCTGTTCGGATCACCCGTCACCTACACGGTGTTTCTCAACACGTTTAAATATGCGTTCGTCACATGGCTGTGCACTCTGCTGATAGGGTTCACCGTTGCCTATTATCTGGCGTTTCACATCCGCAGCCTGACGTGGCAAATCGCACTGTTTTTGCTCTGCACAATTCCGTTCTGGACCTCCAACATCATCCGTATGATCAGCTGGATACCGTTCCTCGGGCGCAACGGCATCGCCAACACAACCTTGATGTCATGGGGCGTGATAGACGCGCCGGTCGAGTGGCTGTTGTTCAGCGATTTCGCGGTGATCCTCGCGTTCGTACATCTTTACACTCTGTTTATGGTCGTTCCGATCTTCAACACAATGATGCGGATCGACCGCTCTCTGATCGAGGCGGCGCGGGATGCAGGCGCAAACGGCGCGCAAATCCTGTGGAACGTCATCATTCCCCTGACAAAGCCAGGTATCATGATCGGCACAATTTTTGTGGTCACGCTCGTGATGGGAGACTTCATCACTGTGCGCTTCATGAGCGGCAGCCAATCGGCCAATGTGGGCCGCCTGATCTCAAATGATATTGCTTTGCTCCAATACCCGAGCGCCTCTGCAACAGCCATCGTTCTGCTTGCCACGGTCCTGATCACAATTGGTATCTTGCTGCGCTTTGTCGACATTCGGAAGGAGTTGTAATGGAACCGCGTCCGCGCTCATTCTACGTGCTATCTGCGTTCTTCGCCCTGTTTGTGCTCTTTCTCTACGGGCCGACCGTGACAATCGGCATCCTCTCGTTTCAAGGCGAAGGTGGTGGGCTGACATTTCCGATGCGCGGCGTTTCGATGTATTGGTTCTATGACCTCTTCGAACAACAGGCCGTGGGCGACATCTGGGGCAGCTTCCGCCGCTCTATTGTGTTGGGGCTGATGGTCATGGTCACGACAGTGGTCGTCTCTGTCATGGGCGGTTTGGCCTTTCGCAAGAAATTCGCAGGCTCCGGCATTCTGTTCTACCTGATCATCACAGCGCTGGTGATCCCGTCTATCCTTGTCTCGCTGGGCGTTGGGTTGTTGTTTTCCCAATCCGGGCTCAACGTTCATTGGTCTACATCAGGGTTCGGGGCGCAGCTGACATGGACGCTGCCGTTTGGTCTGCTGATCATGTTTGCGGTGTTCAACCGGTTTGACAAAAGCTACGAGGAAGCCGCCCGTGATCTGGGGGCCTCGTCCTGGCAGACAATCCGCTATGTTGTTTTGCCAATCATTGCGCCCTCCCTGATTGGCGTGGCCTTGTTTGGCTTCACGCTCAGCTATGACGAATTTGCACGCACCCTGTTGACGGCGGGCAGCTACAATACGCTGCCGCTCGAGATTTACGGGATGACGACCAATGTCACCTCACCAGTGCTCTACGCGCTCGGCACACTGACCACGTTATTTTCTCTGCTCATCATCGGTGTCTTTCTTGCGCTTGCGCTGCTGAGCAACCGCCGCAAAGCGCGCGCCGCCAGCGACGCGGGAAAGGCTGTCTGATGATTGTTCTGATCAACCCGAACAGCACTGAGGCAATGACCCGGGCGATGGTAGAAACAGCCTTGAAAGCGGGCGTTGTGCTGGAAGGCTGGACATCCCTTGATGGGCCGGCCGCAATTCAGGGCCCCGACGACGGCGCGGCCTGTATTCCGCCTTTGCTGGCTCTGGTGCGCAAAGCCAATGAGGCGGGCGCCACGGCGATCATCATCGGCTGCTTTGATGACACAGGCCTGAAAGAGGCACGCGACATTGCCGCCTGTCCTGTTATCGGGGTTGGGCAAGCCGCCTATCACATGGCCGCATTGGCAGGGGGGCGGTTCTCTGTCGTGACCACGCTCGATGTTTCCATCCCGATCTTGAAAGGCAATGCGCATGCCTACGGGTTCAAGGCGCAACTGGCCCGTGTCCGCGCCAGTGGTGTGCCTGTTCTGGATTTGGAAACCGACCCTGACGGAACCGCCGATGTGGTCATTGGCGAGATAAATCGTGCGGTGCATGAGGACAACGTGAAGACGATCGTTCTTGGCTGTGCTGGCATGAGCCATATCCCGCGGTATTTTGAGACGCGTGATACTGTCAGGCTGGTTGATGGTGTCACATCTGCTGCGCAATTTGCGCGCCTGTTGGCAACGTAACCCCTGCTTTTGGCCAAGCGCATATTGCCACGGCTTTAACCCGCTCAGCCAAGAGCCGGTCTGAACCTGGCGCAAGATTGACGTCGCCCGTGCGCGCGCTCTACCCTGTGGGTGTTAAACGGTTCTGGTAGAAAGGTAGAGGTATGTCCCCAAAAACCAACTGGTCACGCCGTGGTGCTTTGGCGCTTCTGTTCACCTCACCGCTTGTTGCCTGTTCCTCGGTGCAGCATCAGGGGACTGAAGCTCAAAGCTCGAACGCGCTCAGATTGAAGATGGTGCAATTCATAGTCGATTATGAAGCGCGCCGCGATGCCGACGGCAAGTTGATTGTATATCCACTGCCTGGGGTTGATGGTGGCGGACGTTTTGAAGTTGCTGGCATAAACGAGAAGTACCATCGCGCAGAGGCCATAAGGTTGCGCAGGATAATTGAGGCTGGCGAACCAGATCGCGCAGAGCGGGAAGCCGTCGAATACATAGCAGGCAAAACAGACTTCCCCGCAAGGATTGCCAGAACCAACGCCATAAAGTTCTTGCTGAGAGATATTGCCTGGAACCGAGGGCCGACAGGCGCGGTAAGAACTTTGCAAATTGCTTTGAACCTGAAGGTCGATGGAAAAGTTGGTCCGAAAACACGCGGGGCGCTGGACGCTGCCGAAAACAACCCCAAAGCGCTGATTGGGGCTATAAGATCTGCTCGGGAAAAATACGAGCGACGTTGGGCTGGACGGGATGAGACGAGTATTTTTTGGGAGGGTTTGGTGAACCGTTGGAACAAAGCAGGTGCCCAAGCGAAAACATATCTTTAGCTGCGCGTTGGCTGTTCCGTCAGGTTTGGGGCATGCACGTCACGATGCGAAACGGCGGCGCGTATGATTTTCAAAGCGAGCAGCCATTGTGCCGCCCACGGCAACCTTCTTGATCAACGGTTACGTCATAGAGTTGAACCCGATCATGTTGTCTTCGGCTGAGCCCTACTAAAAGGGGGGGATTACCGACATACCTCAGCCGTGTTTTTTTTGTATTTGTCTTCTCGACGATCCCATAGCCGAGTATGCCAAAGCTGGCTTTTGTCAGTTTTGAAAATTGCTAGGCGTCTTTCGAGAGGCTTCTTATGGGTATGCTTATTTCACCTCACGGTGCGGCTTTGCTGTGTAGAGGCTTTAGCGAAATTTTGAATTCAAAGCGCGCTTTGCGCGAATTAAGTTCGTGATGCCAAATAATAAGGTGGAGGCGAGTAGGAGAATCGAACTCCTGTACACGGATTTGCAATCCGCTGCGTAACCACTCCGCCAACTCGCCGAAGCCACGGGTTTCTTAGGGTTTCCTTGCGAGGGCTGCAAGGGGGTAAACAGCGTGTTTGCGTTTTCTTCGCGCTCTTTGGTGCTGGCTGGCCAAATTTGGGCGTGTTCCGGCTCTGTTTAAGACTGTGCTACGCTTTTTTAAGGGGGCATGGCAGGGCGCATCGTGTCCGGGTGCGGGCGCAGCACGGCGCTTTCTTGGCGTCGGTCTACCTGTTGATTGTGTCAAAAGATACAAATCAAAAGCGTTAGAGTGAAAGGTGACGAAGGAGAATGTCTCGCAGCGAATGCGTGAATTAATTTTTCGTTAAGCTTGAATTACACTTTTTGGATACAGGCAAGGTATTCAAAATGAACAGTCAAGGTCAGTCCAACGACGCTACGCTCCCGCCTGCTGTTGTGCAAGGTGGTCACGGTCTGCGTGTGAACTTTCGCGAGCTCGCCCAGAAAACGAATGAGGCGGCCGAGCGGTGCTGGGACGTGGAAGATAGAGATATTGTCTATCTTGCCACCGCAACAGATGGCTCGGACGGCTGGCCGGATGTGTTCCGTGCGCTCGGATTGACGGTCCTGAGCGGGGTTGATGGCCTTGAGCACGATGCCGTGGACGAGCCTCCCCTTATCCTGACAACATCAACGGCGTGGCGCAGCCACCCTGTGCGCGCGCGCCTGACGCGGATGATGCGCAAAATTCCAAGCCTCACGGTCTGCGTGCTGACAGGGCTTTGCCCCGAGCGCGCGGCGACAGGCGCCAAGCCGTCCCCTGCCTATGAAGATGCTCGCGCGTTTTTGCAGGCAGGTGGTTTCGGCTTCTTTTCAATGGAGTACTCACCCCATGCCTAATTCTGATATTCTTGCGCCTCTCCCTCGTGTGCGCCGTGCGCTTTCGGAAAGCTCCCCCCAGCCGCGCGTGCGGCGCACACAAAAATATCTTGGCACCAGCGAAGAACGTCTCTGGGATACGTCCGAGCGCAATGCAGACGCGCAGGCGCTTCTCAACGGGCCTGTGATGGCGCTTGGCTTTGCGCCTGCAGAGACACGCCAGTTGCAGCGCTTGTTCAAGCCTTTGGGTCTTGGTGCCTTTGCGGCAACGCCACGTGTGTCCGAGTTGGGCGGCCTGGCGTGCGCCAGCGTGGCGATGTCATATCTATTGGTGAACCTTGATGGCTTCAGTGATGTGGACGATGCTGTGGGCGAGTTGCTGCAGTTTCGCCAGACACGGCGCGATGTCGTTGTTGTCTTGGTGTCGAGTGATTTGATGCGCGATGATCTGGGCAATGACCGCAAGCCGATCTGTGATGCCTCCTTGCGCGCGCCGCTCAATCTGACACAGCTGAAGGCAGGCCTGTTGGCTGCAACGCGCAACAACTCGGAAATGCGGGCGCTTGCCAAACGCACAGATCCTGTCGCGCCGCGCAGCTTTGCCCGCGCTATGCGCTAGGCGCGGCGCAACGCAGCTGACTGGATTTTCAATTCGGAGAAGCCAAAAAAAAAGCGCGGGCCGATGGCACCGCGCTTTTCCTTTTGGCTATAGGGGGGGCTTAGAGCAGCCCCAGCTGTTTGCCCAATGTCACAGCGTGTGCCCGGTTGCGGGCTGACAGCTTGCGGCAGATCGAGCGCATATGCATTTTTACGGCAACTTCATTGGAGCCGAAGGTGGATGCGATCTCTTTGTTTGTCAGGCCTTCTGACGTGAGCTGCAGGATACCTGCTTCACGCTTTGAAAGCACTGTCTTGGAGCTGGCGGTGTCTTTGGCTGTGTCGCCATAGTCTTCTGCGGGCAGGAAGACCTGACCGGACATCAAAAGATCAACCACGCTGACAAGCGATTTGATAGACATGGTTTTCGGGATCAAGCCGCGCGCGCCGTTTTCAACGGCGGATTGCACCATAATTCTGTCAGCATTGCCGGACAGAAGAACCACATGCGTCGGGGCGGCAGCGGCGATCACTTCATTGATGCTTTTGAGGCCCATCATGCCGGGCATGCGGATGTCGAGCATGACCAGATCAAAGTCATGACCTTCTGTCAGGGCCGCTTTGGTGCCTTCTAGAGACCCGACAATTTGAGTCTGAAAGTTGCGAGGGGGCGCTTCAAGTGCGGCGGCCACTGCTTCTGCCAGTAGAACGTGATCATCCGCAATTAAAACTGATGTCATTTCAGTGTCCTTCTTCTCGCCGTTTTGATTTGCCGTATAAGGCTTGATGTCTTCTATCACATTTTGCACTGGACTGTCTCGGGCCTCTTTTTGCGAACAGTTAATTAACTTGCGCTCAATCAACCATTCGTATGTTGCGGCCAATGTATCTTAGCGGGGCGGCCAGTTCCTATAGTCAAGCTATAACGGATAGGGGTAGATTGAAACTCGCTCAAAGATAGGAGCCCGTATCTAAAGATACAGTTCAAACCTTATAGGGCTGTAGATATACGGTAGATAGTAAAGTGTACTTATAGTGGTGGTTTATCGATGAAGAGACGTGATGTGCTTGGCTCACTGGCTACGGCCTTTTTTCTCCTGTCCTCATACGGGGTGTCTGCTGACGCGCCCAAATTGCTCTTGGAGGGCGATATCGCAACAGAAGGTCCATTGACCTTTACGCTCGAGAGTCTGGCCGAGTTCGAGCAGCAGACTTTTAATACATCAACCAACTGGACAAAAGGCACACATGCCTTCTCTGGCCCGACGCTTTGGCAAGTGCTTCAGGAGCACGGTGCAGGCGAGGGCGATCTTGAGTTGGAGGCTGCCAACAACTATCGCGTCACAGTTGACCGCGCGCTTGTGACCGAAGATGCGCCGATTATCGCCACCCATATTGATGGCGAAACATTTGGTCCTCGCAATAAAGGCCCTTTCTGGGTTATATTCCCTTATGATAGTTCGCCTGACTACCAAAGTGAGGTGGTGTTTGCAGCCAGTGTTTGGCAATTGAATAGCATCACAGTTCTGAAGGACTAACTTTGCAGGCTCGCCGCCAGATAAGCTCACAGAACCCCTGGCTGCACCGTCGTTTGAGCGTTGTTTTGTTGCTGGGCCTTTTGGCTGTGGTCTTTGTCACGCTCATCTACAACGCCATGATCTTCAAACAGCAGCTGACAGAGACGCGCGCCGCGTCCTCTGACAGCCGCGTTTGGAGTGTGGTGCAGATCGAGGTGGATCACCAGAGCCTGCTCTTGGCGCTGGCCAGAGTGGAGCAGGCCCGCCAGCTCGGCGCGCTGGTGGATGGCGCCGAAGACGGCATCCCGCGGTATGCGCTGCGCGATGTGTCGGGCGCCTTTGATATCCTTTACAGCCGTATCGATATTGTCCTGAGCGCGCTGGAAAACGCCGAAGCCCCTCCCGAGCTGCTGGATGATCTCTACGACATCCGCAACATCCGTGATGAGCTTGCCGACCAGATCGACACGGTGGGCTTGAGCAATGTGGCGGAGTATGACGCGTTTTCTGACCGGGTTATGGCGCTATCCGATGATATCCGTGAGATCGCCTTGGGCGCATTGAGCCACTTTGTGGCCGAGGCGAAAGACTCGCGTGCGCAAGAGGGGCTGATCGCGACGCGCTTTCTCACCATTTCGGTGGTGCTTGTCGCCATTCTGGGGGCCGCGATGGTCATTGCGTTCCAGTTGCGCCGCCAGCTGATTGACCAGATCAGGCTGATGACCGAGGCCAACGACAACATTCGCATGGTCTATGAAGCCTCGATGATGGGCGTGATCGGCACTGATATGGATGGCGAAATCCTGTTCTTCAACTCGGCGGCTGAAGATATGTTCGGCTATAAACAGGATGCGGTCAAAGGCCGTAACATCGCCGATACGATCATACCGCCACGGATGGTCGGGCCGCATATTGCAGGCATGAGCCGCTACAAGCTGACAGGCGAGCCCAAGATGGTCGATCGCGGGCCGATCCACATCACCGCGATGCGTGCTGACAGCTCCGAATTCGAGATCGAACTGTCCATCAAGGCCAACACCGACTTTATCGACAAGAAAATCCTGATCGCCTTTGTGCGCGATGTCTCCGAGCAGGTCGCCCACGAGGCCGATTTGCGCGCCGCCCGTGACAAGGCCCGCCGCCACGCGGCGGCCAAGACCATGTTCCTTGCCACAATGAGCCATGAAATGCGCACGCCGCTGCACGGGCTTCTGGCCTCGCTTGATCTGGTTGATGACCGTGCGGTGGATGACAACACGCGCAGCCTGCTCAAAACCGCGCGCGACTGCGGGATGCGCAGCCTGCTGCAGATCAATGACGTGCTGCAGCTCACCAGCTTTGACGAAATTCGCGAGGCCGAGACGGTCTTTTCTCCCGGCCGTGCGGTATCGTCGATTTTGAGTGAGCTGCGCGCTCTGGCCAAAGACCAGGGCAACCAGCTCAACATGAGCGTTGATAGCGCCGCCGCCGAGGGCCTCTGGCTTGGAATGCCCGAGACGTTTTCGCGGGTGCTTTATAACCTGATCGGAAATGCGCTCAAATTTACTAAAAATGGCTGGGTTTCTGTCACCCTGCATTTTGAAGGCAGCGAGGGTGGCCCCCGCCAGCTTGTTGTCAGCGTAGAAGATACGGGCGTTGGCATCGACCCCGCCGACCAGCTGCGCATCTTTACCCCCTTTGTTGTGGGGCATGACGCTGAAGAGATGGCAGCCAGCAGCTCACACGCGCCGCGCAGCACCGGCCTTGGCCTGCCAATCGCCCAGCTGGGCGTTGAGCGGATGGGTGGTTTGCTCGAGCTCGAAAGCGAGGTTGGCAAAGGCAGCCGCTTCTTCTTCTCTATCCCGCTCAACGAGGCGACAGAAGAGAGTGAGGCGCGTCCGCTCAAGTTGCTGTCTCTGGCCAAACCTGCGACCTATAACTTCAATCTCGATGTGCTGGTTGTCGATGACAACATCGTCAACCGCGAGATGACCGCCAAGATGGTCGAAAAGCTCGGGTGCACCGCCACGATTGCGGCAGATGGCATTGAGGCGGTGGCTCTGGCCGCCGACCAGTGCTTTGATGTGATCTTTATGGATTTGAACATGCCCCGTCTCAATGGCTGGGAGGCGTGTTATCAGATCCGACAGGAAGGCCTCAGCAAACACGCAAAGCTGGTCGCTCTGACGGCAGATATCACCGTGCAGAATGCGGGGCGCGAGGGGGACGACGGCAGCGTCGACATGATCCTGCACAAGCCTGCCTCTTTCTGTGACTTCAGCAATGCACTGGCTTTCCTGACTGGCGAAGACGGGGGCGAAGAGGCAGAGGAACCTTCACTGCAAAGCATGGAAGAGACCAACCCCGCGCTTGATTTCTCCAGCCTTGTTGGCCTCTTGGGCCGCGTCCGTGCGCGCAAGCTCTTGCTGGGCACGCTGGATGATATCGACAATGCTCTGGCCTCTATCCGCCACCCGCGCCCGGACACGGCTGACATCCTGCACCATGCGATCGGGTCGACCTCGGTGATCGGCCTGTCCGAGATCAGCGTGAAGCTGCGCAGCGCAGAAAATCTCGCGCGCGCCGAGGATATGCGCGCATTGGCCAAGTGCCGCGAAGATCTCGAGCTTGAGGCGCTGGCAGCCAAAGACGCTGTGATGGACGGCTTGAGCCACTACGAAGCGTAGTTGCGAATTTGCACAAAAGATAGGC
The DNA here is from genome assembly GCF_965658795.1 of Lentibacter sp. Taxonomy (NCBI): domain Bacteria; kingdom Pseudomonadati; phylum Pseudomonadota; class Alphaproteobacteria; order Rhodobacterales; family Roseobacteraceae; genus Lentibacter; species Lentibacter sp. Next base: position 78,318 of record NZ_CBFHTG010000003.1, read on the forward strand.
ATTCAAAACGTTAGAACTCTGTGTGAAGCGGCAATTCTTGCCTATCAACGTCCTGCGGCAAGGGTGACCTTTTACTGACCAGGGCCATCCGTCTGGAGGCGGTTTTTGACCATGTGTTGAGACCTCTCCAAGAGCCGTATTTGGCCAAGGCCATTTGCCTCTAAAGCCTGGCTGAGTACCCCGCAAGGGTCAGCTCGCCAGGCTCTTTTTAATTCGGCACCTATGTGTTTAGGTCTGCGGCTCTATCCTAAACGGCTCTGTTCGTGTGGTGAAAGGTTTTGTAGTTATCTTTTTACAGTCTTTAAATGAGACGGTAAGCAGATGGTTTGCTATACAAAAACATAGGGTTACACGCCTCTTTTCCATGTGTAGTACTTATGCGTACAGGACGCGATAGCAGTACCTGTTAGAGTATGGTGGCGCTTAACGCGTTAAGCACCAAAAATTAAGATTTGCCGATGTGTAGCTGCTATTTGAAATTTGTACATTAGGTGGTGCAGGAAGAAATTATGATACTCATTGCAGACGATCATGTCCTCGTATCCGAGACAATAGCCGCCTATCTGGAGCAATCAGGCCTCCAAAATATTGTTACGGTGCAAAGCCTGGATGAGGCGCTGGCCAAGGCTGCGGCCTCGGAGTCCCTGGAGCTTGTTCTGCTCGATTGGCGCATGCCGGGTATGGAGGGGCTGCAAGGCCTGTCGCGCATGAAAGACGTGGTGACAGATGCGCCCGTCGCGATGATGTCAGGAATGGCTTCACCCGAAATCGCGCAAGAAGCCATTTCGATGGGCGCAGCCGGGTTTGTTCCTAAAACCTTGGGTGCCAAAAGCCTCGTGAGCACGATCCGGCTGATCATGTCGGGCGAAACCTATGTGCCGTTCGAGTTCATGAAAGATGCAGGCCGTGAGGCCATTCCCAATCTTACCCGCCGTGAAGCGGAAGTTCTGCGCTGTGTCTGCGCGGGCAAACCTAACAAACAGATCGCCCGTGAGCTTGAGCTTAAAGAGGTGACTGTGAAGCTGCATGTCAAAACGATGTGCCGCAAGCTTGGCGCTGCCAACCGCACCCAAGCCGCCATGATCGCGCGTGATCGCCAGCTGGTTTAAAGCAACTATTTCCGAGCAGCGCTTTTGCGCACGGCACGCTAGCCTTACGGTTAGCGTGTTTCTACTTATTTCAGGTTAACCTATTCTAAGTCTTAGTAAAATCTCCGATATATTGTCGCTAAGCCTTTTAGGGTAACTTAAAAGGGAAACGACATGTCTATTTCGGAAGAAGAAGTGATCTTTGATGTCACTTTTGATCTCGCGCAGCTCGCGTTAAACAATGGACATCTGGATTTGTGCGAAGATCTTCTCTCCGTGGCCATGAACCACGACGGGCGCGACGCGCGGCAAGATGTCTACATGAACGTCTTTTCAACGCTCGCAGAACAGTTTCAGCAAGTGAATGTGACCAGTATGGATTTGTTCGCGGCCAGAGCGGCAGCCAACGACTGAGCTTGCACGCCCTAGCATGTGGCAGGGCACGCAACACCTTGGTGGCGCGGCTTGAGGCCGTTTGCCACATAGCATTGATAGGGGCGAGGGAATGTGTCAGAACCGGTTCAGAGATTCTGAACGAACGGGTTCACTTATGACAGATTTTACAGGTCGCCGCCGCATGATGGTCGACAACCAGGTGCGTCCTTCCGATGTTACCAAATATCCCATCATCGAAGCCTTGCTGAGTGTGGAGCGCGAAAACTTCGTGCCGCACGCCTTGCGCGAAGCCGCCTACCTTGGCGAAAACCTCCCTTTGGCTGAAGATCGTGTGCTGCTTGAGCCGCGCACATTGGCCAAAATGCTCGACGCTGTCGATATTCAGGGCAGTGACCTTGTGCTCGATCTGGGCTGTGGCATGGGCTACTCCTCGGCTGTTATTGCCCGCATGGCCGAAGCCGTTGTTGCTGTCGAAGACAACAAAGCCATGGTGGGCGAGGCCGAGACGCTTCTGGCCGAGGCTGGCGCAGTCAACGCGGTGGTTGAACTGGCCGCGCTCGCAGACGGCGCCCCCCAGCACGGCCCCTATGATGTGATCACAGTGCAAGGCGCGGTTGAGACTGTTCCGCAGGCGATCCTTGATCAGCTCAAGGAAGGTGGCCGCATGGTGGCGATCTTTGCCGAGGGCCAGCTTGGCACCGTTCGTGTGGGTCACAAGATCAAAGGACAGATGAGCTGGCGCTTTTCGTTCAATGCCAGCGCGCCTGTGCTGGCCGGGTTTGAGCGCGAAGTCGCGTTCACCCTTTAAATCCGGCCGTTTGGCGGCTGGAGGGTTTACTTTGGAGAGAGCGCTTATGCGGCTTGGGTATAGATTTTCAATGTTGCGCAAGGGCGTGGTTGTTGCGGCAGTTGCAGCTGCCCTCACAGCCCCGGCCGCTCATGCCGAAACCCTCGCTGACGCGATGGTTGGAGCCTATACGCACAGCGGCTTGCTTGACAAAAACCGCGCGCTCTTACGCGCCGCCGATGAAGATGTGGCCGTGTCCATAGCTGCTCTGCGCCCCATTGTAAGCTGGACCAGCTCTGTGGGGTATAGCTACAGCTACAGCGAAGCCTCACTCACCACCAGCGAAGCGGTGACAAGCTCTGTCGGCCTTGCTGCCGAACTTATGTTGTATGATGGCGGCACCAACCGCCTGAGCGCAGAGGTGGCAAAAGAGACCGTCTTGGCCACACGTGAGGCGCTTGTCTCTGTAGAGCAGCAAGTGCTCATGTCTGCCGTTGATGCCTTCTTTGAAGTGCGCCGCGCAGCGGAGTTTGTGCGCCTGCGCGAAAATAACCTGCGCGTGATCAATGAAGAGCTGCGCGCCGCCCGCGACCGCTTTGATGTGGGCGAAGTGACACGCACCGATGTATCTATTGCCGAGGCCCGCCTCGCCGCGACGCGCGCACAGCTGGCCGCCGCACGCGGCGATCAGGCCCGCGCGGCTGAAGCCTATATCGCCGCAGTGGGCCGCAAGCCCGCCAACCTGAAGGCACCTGGCAGCGTCAAAACACCTGCAAAATCGCTTGATGCCGCAAAAGCCTTCGCGCTCCAAACCCACCCGGACCTCAAGAGCGTCCAGCATCAGGTCGTGGCAGCCGAGCTTGGCATCGCGATTGCACAGGCCGCGAAAAAGCCGCGCCTCAAAATCACCAGCAGCATTGGTGTGAGTGATACCTTCGAAGCTGACTCCGAAGGGCGGAGCGCAAGCTTGGGCCTCCAAGCCAGCCAGACCATCTACCAAGGTGGCCGCCTGAGCGCGCTTGAGCGCAAGTCGCGGGCGCAGCGCGACTCTGTGCGCGGTGATCTGCACACAGCCCAGCTCCAGATCGCGCAGAATGTCGGCAACGCCTGGGCGCAGCTCAATGTGGCCCGCGCCACCTCTGTGGCCAGCACCCAACAGGTGCGCGCCTCCGAGGTTGCCTTCCGTGGGGTGCGTGAAGAAGCCACCCTTGGCGCCCGCACGACACTTGATGTGCTGGATGCAGAGCAAGAGCTGCTCGATGCGCGCGCAAGCCTTGTCTCGGCCCGGATTGATGAAGTCCGCGCAGGCTATATGTTGCTGGCCACAATGGGCCTGCTCACCGCCGAGCAGCTTAATCTCAATGTGCCCCGCTATGACCCTGCCGCCTATTACAACCTCGTCAAGAAAGCGCCCGTCAACGCGTCAAAGCAGGGCCAACAGCTTGACCGTGTGCTGAAATCTTTGGGCAAAGAGTAAAATCGTTCATATCTGTTGTGAGAATCTCGCCCCCGCGTTACATTGGGGGGGAGGTAAGAGTGGTATAAAGTAATGTCAGATCCGGTAACGAACGTGGAAATCGAAGATGTTTTGTCATCGATCCGCAGGCTAGTCTCTGAAAGTGGTGGCGCGCAAGCCGAGCCGAAAAAGCCGACAGCTGCGCCAGTGACATCACAGTCAGAGCCGGCGTCCGAGCCTGCCCCTGAGGCTGATCCGCTTGATAAGCTCGTGCTGACGCCGTCGTTGCGCGTGGCCGATGCGCCCGAAACCCAGCCAGACGAAGCCGAAAGCGAGCGCGCGGCGCAGGATGATGAGCCAGAGGCCGAAGAGAGCGCAGCTGACACTCAGGATGCGCCCGAAGCCGAGGCCACTGCCGAGCCAGCGCCCGAACCCGAACCCGAGGTCACCGCAGAAGAGGTCTCCCCAGAGCCAGAGCCTGAGGCCGAAGGCGAGAGCCTGAAAGACCGTATCCAGCTTCTTGAAACGGCCGTTTCGGCCCAAGAGGGCGAGTGGGAGGAAGAAGACACCTCCGAGGCGCTTGTCTGGGAAGACCACAGCGAGGAAGAGGCAGAGCCAGCCGCGCCTTTCGCACAAGACAATACCTTCACCGCAGAAGAGGCCGAGGCCGCAGAAACCCCTGAGCAAGACGAAGACGGGTTTGACTTTATGGGCAGTGACGAAGCGCTTCTGGATGAAGACACGCTGCGCGAAATGGTGTCGGAGATTGTGCGCCAAGAGCTGCAAGGCGCGCTGGGCGAGCGGATCACCCGCAATGTGCGCAAACTTGTGCGCCGCGAAATTCACCGCGCGCTCATGGCACAAGAGTTCGAATAATCAGGCCTTCGCCGCGATTTCCAAGATCTGATCAATATCCAGATGCGTCTCCAGATGGGCCGCAAGCCCGTCGAGCACGGCATCCACATCAGCATCATAACTCAAAACAGAGTTGGCGCCAAAGCTGGCCAGAAACGCAGCGCGATAGCTGTCTGAGGTAAACAGCCCGTGCAGATAGCACCCCCTGATACGCCCGTTGGCGCTGCGCGCACCATGGGCCGCGCCCTCAACCCTCAGCCAGCCGTTGTCACAATCAGGGCCGCTGGTTTCGCCAAGGTGGATCTCGTAGCCGCTGATCGGCGCGCCGCTCACAGGCTCTGAGGCGCGGGTGAGCTGCACCCGCTTTTCCGGCTTCATGACCGTTTCGATATCCAGCCAGCCCAAGCCCTCAGCACTGCTCTGGCCACCGTCACTCCCGTCAGGGTCGCTGATGCTGCGTCCCAGCATCTGGTAGCCCCCGCAAATCCCCAACACATGCCCGCCACGGCGGATGTGGGCGGCAAGGTCTATGTCCCAGCCTTGGGCGCGCAGAAAGGCAAGGTCGCCAATGGTTGATTTGCTCCCCGGCAAGATCACGAGCTGCGCATCGGCGGGCAGGGGCTGGCCGGGCGGAACCATCACAAGCGAGACATCAGGCTCCGAGGCCAGCGGGTCAAAGTCATCAAAGTTTGCAATCCGCGACAAGAGCGGCACCGCGATCTTGAGTGTGCCACCCGTGTCGGCGGTCAGCTCGGGGGCGTCTTCAGCGGGCAGGCGGCAGGCCTCGAAAAACCATGGCACAACACCGAGCGAGGGCCAGCCCGTGTGCTCTTCAATTGCGCTCAAACCATCATCAAACAGGCGAACATCGCCGCGAAACTTGTTGACGATAAAGGCGTGGATATGCGCCGCGTCCTCGGGCGGAAGCACAGCCTGCGTGCCCACGATCTGCGCAATCACGCCGCCTTTGTTGATATCTCCTGTCAGGATCACAGGCACGCCCGCCGCCTCTGCAAAGCCCATGTTGGCAATGTCCCCTGCGCGCAGGTTGATCTCGGCAGGGCTGCCAGCCCCCTCCACGATGACGAGGTCATAGGCGTCTTTCAGGCGGGCAAAGCTTTCCAGCACAGGGCCGATGAGGCTTTGCTTTGTCTTGCCAAAGTCCCGCGCCATTTGTGTGCCCACGCGCTTGCCTTGCACAATCACCTGCGCACCTGTTTCGCTTTCGGGCTTGAGCAGAACGGGGTTCATATCGGTATGGGCGGGCAGGCGGCAGGCCAGCGCCTGAAGCGCTTGGGCGCGGCCAATCTCGCCGCCGTCTTCCGTCACAGCGGCGTTGTTTGACATATTCTGCGGCTTGAAGGGCGCCACCTTGATCCCACGGGTCACAGCCGCGCGGCAGAGGCCCGCCACCAAAAGGGATTTGCCCACATCCGAGCCTGTCCCCTGTATCATCACTGCCTTGCCCATCGCGCGCTCCTGCTTCTGAGCGTGTCATTAGACACAAAAAAGGCCTCCAGAGGAGGCCGATTTTGCACAAAAATAGAAGTTGCTTAGGCGGCTTCCGCCTGAGCAGCAGCATTGCGGCGCTCGCTTTCTTCGCGCGAGAGCGCAACAGAGGTGCGAACCCCTTTAGAAACAAAGTCCATCAGGCCTGACACAACACGTTCGTTGGGGTCAATTCCTGCACAGGACAGAACTTCACGGCCATCACGTGACCGCGCCCAACGCGCGATTTGCTCCGGGCCGTTACCATATTTCTTATCATCGGCGATAGCATCGTCGAGGGCAGCCAGTACCACGGCTGCAAATAGTTTACGTGCACGGTTGCCTTGCTCGTTATTGAAGGCCGTGCCGTCAACGAAATCTCTCATGATTCGTCCTTTGTTTTTTGCTCTTGTCTTTTTCGGCGTGAGGCTCGTTATGACTCCTTTATTCCGATTCGGATAGGGCAGTTTTGCATAGCTCCTATGCAATTTAGTCATATCTTTCCGCAAATGCGGCACAGTATATGGGTTTCTTGCCAAGGTGGCTCCCCCCAGATATAGGTGCAGCCTAAATCCGATCAACCTTTTGCCACGGTTTTGCCATAATGCCAAAAATCAACGGAAACGAAATTCGCCCAGGCAATGTCCTGGAACACAACGGCGGCCTTTGGGCTGCTGTAAAAGTCGACCATGTGAAGCCCGGTAAGGGCGGCGCTTTTGCGCAGGTCGAGATGAAAAACCTTCGTAACGGATCAAAGCTTAACGAACGGTTTAGAAGCGCCGACAAAGTTGAGCGCGTCCGCCTTGAGCAGAAAGACATGCAGTTTCTCTATGAAGATTCTGGTCAGCTCATTTTCATGGACACAGAAACCTACGATCAGGTCCAGCTTGATGCCGAGATTCTCGGTGAGCGTCGCCCCTTCTTGCAAGACGGCATGACGATCTTTGTGGAGTTCCACGACAGCGAGGCGCTCAATGCGACGCTGCCCCAGAAAGTCACCTGCGTGATTGCCGAGACAGAGCCGGTTGTCAAAGGCCAGACAGCAGCCAACAGCTTCAAGCCTGCGGTGCTCGACAATGGCGTCAAAGTCATGGTGCCACCTTTCGTGGGTCAGGACGAGGCGATCATCGTCAACACCGAGACAATGGAATATTCAGAGCGCGCCTAAGGCCCAGCCCTGAAAACCTAAAGAAAGCCCTCGCATCTGCGGGGGCTTTTCTTGTGTCAGAGCTTCTCAAAGCCAAGGGCCTGCCCACCTGCTTCCAGCCCTTTTTCGGCGCGGTCAAAGCGCAGGTAGGCGAGGGCCGAGGTGCCCGCAACGCTCAGCACGGTGCCCGCGGGCTTGCCATCGGCCAGGATCTCGTCGCCCGTGCTCAAGGGTGCGTCAGCGGTGATGCGCGCCAGCCCTTTGCGCAGCTCGGTCTTGTGCTTCATCCGCGCAGTGACTTCCTGGCCCACGTAGCAGCCTTTCTTGAAGTCCACGCCATGCAGCCGCTCAAACCCCATTTCCAGAATAAACGTATCAGGCCCAAGCTCGGCCCCCGTTTCTGGCACGCCAAGCGCCACGCGTAGCGCGGCCCAGTCTGTGGTGTCATCGTCTTGTGCCTCGCTGCGGTAGGCCCGCCAGCCAAGGCCCTCGTGGCGCGGGTCGTCAAAGGCGCCGTCAGGGCGCGCGCCAAGCCCGCGGTGCAGGTGCAGCCCCGCTGGCGCGATGGCCACTTTGGAGCGCAGCTTGTACATGCCCAGCCGTTGGGCGAGGCTTTTGGCCAGCGCCGCATCCACATCCAGCAAGATCGCCTCACCATCAGGCACCAGAAAGAAATCGGCAATATATTTGCCCTGCGGCGTCAGCATCGCGGTATAGACCAGCCCGTCTTTCAGGCGCGTCACATCATTGGTCACAAGCCCTTGCAGAAAGTGCTCGCGGTCTTCTCCTGTGATCTTCAGTATCTCGCGGCTCATGCTGGCTCTCCCCATCGTGTTCACTTCGTAATATAGGGGAGGGCAGGGCGAACAAAAGGGGCCATTCATGCGCGCGCCAATCTCGGTCATTATTCCTACGTTAAACGCGGCTCGGGGCCTGCCCGCCTGCCTTGGGGCATTGGGCGAGGGGCTCGAGGCGGGGCTGATCCGCGAGCTGATCCTGACAGACGGCGGCTCACGCGACGAAACCAAGCTCATAGGCGAGGCCGCTGGCGCGCTCTGGTGCACAGGCGCGGCAGGGCGCGGTGGCCAGATCGCACGCGGGGTTGCTGCGGCCAAGGGCGAGTGGCTGCTTGTCATCCACGCCGATACGGTGCTGGAAGCCGGCTGGAGCCGCGCTGTGCTGGCCCACCTGACTGCGGCTCCTGACAAAGCGGGCTATGGGCTTCTGGCCTTTGCCGCGCGCGGCTTTGCGCCGCGCTTTGTGGCGGGCTGGGCCAACCTGCGCTCGCGCCTTTTCGGCCTGCCTTACGGCGATCAGGGGCTGCTGGTTTCGGCCGAGCTGCTCACAGAAAAGGGCGGTTTCCCGCCCTTGCCGCTGATGGAAGATGTGGCACTGGCCCGCGCGCTCAAGGGCTGCCTTGTGCCGCTTGGCTTTACTGCCCTGACAGACGCGCAAAAATACGAGAGATCAGGCTGGACGCGCCGCGGCGCGCAGAACCTTCTGTCTCTGGCCCGCTACCTGCTTGGCGCAGACCCTGCTTTGCTAGCGCAGCAGTATCGGCAGTCTGACCGTTCGTCTTGAACTGGAGGTCATGCAGACGGGCGTAAAGCCCGTCGCCCTTCAAAAGCGCTTCGTGGCTGCCCTCGTCCACAACGCGGCCCGCATCCATGACAACAATCTTATGTGCGTCGCGCACGGTCGAAAGCCTGTGCGCAATCACCAATGTGGTGCGCCCCTTTGAGAGCCGTTCCAGCGCGTCTTGCACCACAGCTTCCGACTTTGCATCGAGTGCCGAAGTGGCCTCATCAAGCAGCAAGATAGGCGTATCGCGCAGCAAAGCGCGCGCAATCGCCACGCGCTGGCGCTGCCCACCCGACAGGCTTGAGCCGCGCGGGCCAACGGGTGTGTCGAGCCCGTCTGAGAGCTGTGGCAAAAAGTCGGCCACATGTGCCGCCTCGATGACCTCTTTCAGGCGCGCTTCGCTCACATCGCTGCGGCCCAGCAAGATGTTTTCCCGCAGGGTCTCGTCAAAGAGCGCGGCGTCCTGGCTGACCACAGAGAAGAGGCTGCGCAAATCACCCAGTGACATATCACGCGTCTCGACACCGCCGATGGTGACAGCGCCGCTGTCTGGGTCAACCAACCGTGTGAGCAGGTTGAAGACGGTTGATTTGCCCGCCCCCGACGCCCCCACAAGCGCTGTGGTTTTGCCTGCTTGCGCCGTAAAGCTCGCGCCGTTGAGCACTGTTGTGTCGCCATATGCTAGCGTCACATTGTTCAGCTTGATCTCGGGCGTGCCTTTTGGCGCAGGCTTGGGCTTGGCCGGAGAGGTGAGGCTTGGCTTTGTGTCCAGAAGCTCGCGCAACCGCTCGATGCCTGAGGCCGCAATCTGCCATTGCCCGCTCACAGCGCCCAAGCGGCGCAGCGGCTCAAAGGCAAAGCCGATCGCGGTGAAGAAAGACATGAACTGCCCGACTGTCTTTTCGCCCGCAATAATCTCGGAGCCGCCGTAGACCAGCACGCCGACAAACCCGAGACCAGACATGATATCAATGAGACCGGGCACAACAGCGCTGCCCGCATGGGCGCGCAATTCGGCCTTAACCAGCTTGTCCGTCAGCGCGCCGTAGCGCTCGCTTTGGTAGCGCTCGAGGCGGTTGAGCTTCACAGGCACAATCCCGTGGAACACCTCATCAAGCCGCGTTGCCAGCCGTGCGCCAAGGTCGCGCGCTTCGCGGGCCCGCGCGCGCACAAACTTCTGCACCAGCCGCGTCGGGGCCAGCACGAGCGGCGCGCCCACAAGGGCCACCAGCGTCCAGCGCCAGTCAACTGACACAGCAACCCCCATGAGCACCATCAGCGTGATAAAGTCGCGTCCGGCCCCCATAACAAGGGCGCGCCAGCCATCGTTGATGGCCATAACATCGGCCTGCACCCGCTGGATCAGAAAGCCGGGCGGGTGGGTCTGATGAAAGGCCCCGTCCTGACGCATGATATGGGCCAAAAGGTCGGTGCGCAGGGCTGCGGCCATGCGCTGCACAATATAGGCCAGCGTGATCTTCTGGCCGACAGAGGCCACAGCGCGCCCCGCAAAAATCCCGAAAATAGCCAGCGCCACCCAGTAGATCGCGCTTTCGTTGCCCTCGATAAACACGGTGTCAAACATCGGGCGCATGATGTAGCTGAGCGCGCCCAGCATCGAGCCTTCGATGACCATAAAGAAAAGCGCCAGCCCCAAGAAAGCCGAGAACCGCTTCAGGTAAGTGCCCCAAAGCCACCTGAAGAGCCTGTCTGAGCTTTGCGTGTCACGGGTCGGGGGTGTCTTGGTCATTCTGGCCCAATCTTTGCTGCCTTCTCACTGCGTTTAGAGAAGGGGGCGCACAGTGGCAAGGTTTTGCAGTGTGCGCACCGCATTGACGCGGCCCCGCTTGCGGCTAAAGTCGCGGCAGAGATCGCAAAGGAGTGGCAGCATGTCAGGCGCAGGTGGACGTAATTATTTGGCCATACCCGGCCCCTCGGTCATGCCCGAAGCGGTGCTGCGCGCCATGCACCGCACAGCCCCCAACATCTACGAGGGCGAGCTGCCCGATATGATGCCCTCGCTCATTGCAGGGCTCAAAGGCGTCGCCCGCACCGAGGCCTTCGCCACCATCTACATCGGCAACGGCCACGCGGCATGGGAGGCCGCGCTGAGCAATATCGTCGCCGAGGGCGATACGGTGCTTGGCGTGATCAACGGCCACTTCGGGCGCGGCTGGGCCAAGGTTGCCGAAGGGCTCGGTGTTGACGTTCTCCCGCTGGAGTGCGGCCTGACAGCCCCTGTCGCGGGCGAAGCGCTCGAAGCGGCCCTGCGCGCAGACCGCGCGGGCAAGATCAAGGCGGTGCTTTGCACGCATGTGGACACCTCGACCTCGGTCAAAAACGATATCGCGCTTATCCGCAAAGCCATTGATGCGGCTGGCCATGATGCGCTTTTGGCGGTCGATTGTATCGCCTCATTGGGCTGTGATGTCTTTGAGATGGACGCTTGGGGCGTTGATGTCATGGTCGCAGCCTCGCAAAAGGGGCTCATGGTGCCGCCGGGTCTGGGCTTTGTGTTCTATAGCGAAAAGGCGGCTTCCGTACGCAGCCGTATGGCGCGTGTCAGCCACTATTGGGACTGGACGCCGCGCGGCACCCCCGAGGCCTTCTGGCAGTATTTCGCAGGCACAGCGCCCACACACCACCTCTACGGGCTGCAAGTCTCGCTGGATATGCTGCACAGCGAAGGGATGGAGGCCGTTTGGGCGCGCCACGCCACGCTTGCACAGGCCATCTGGGCGGCGTGTGACGCTTGGGGGCAAGGCGGCCCGCTCACGCTCAACGTGCCCGAGGTCGCGCACCGCTCCTGTGCTGTAACCTCCTTGCAAATCGGCAAAACCGTGGGCAAGCGCCTGCGCCAGTGGACAGAGGGCGAGGCAGGCGTGACGCTGGGCATCGGCCTTGGCATGTCCACCGCCGATGACCCCGCGGGGGACGGGTTCTTCCGCATCGGCCACATGGGCCACGTCAACGCGAGCATGATCATGGGCGCGCTGGGCAGTATCGAGGCAGGCCTCGCGGCCCTGCAAGTCCCGCGCGGCGCGGGGGCTCTGGATGCCGCGGCGCAGGTGTTGGCGTAGGGGGGGATGTCTGCTGTGCGGACGAAGCGGCCGTTCGCGACGCAGGCGAACGTCAGCCCCTGGGGTGGCGACCTAACGGTTTTGGAAAGGCGCTTCATGCCCGCCAAGCACATCCTCAGAACGAATGGCGCGCCTGCATCTGCCAAATCGCCAGCCCAAGGGAGGGGCTGACGATAGCCGGGCCGCTACGCGGCTGTTAACCGGCTTGGTGCTCCTAATCGAAGGTTCTCTCTGGGCTCACTGCCGACTTTCGCTGCGCCCGCTTGCCCCTAGCTCTCTACCCAGAGCGTCACGGGGCCGTCGTTCACAAGGCTCACCTGCATATCCGCGCCAAAGCGCCCTGTCTCCACAGCTATGCCAAGGGCGGCCAGACATGCCGCAAAATGCTCATAGAGCCGCGCGCCATCCTCGGGCGCGGCAGCCGCAGAGAAGCCGGGGCGGTTGCCGCGTGAGGTGTCAGCCGCCAAGGTGAACTGGCTCACCACCAGCGCCGCGCCGCCAATATCCACAAGCGAGCGGTTCATCTTGCCCGCGTCATCCTTGAACATCCTGAGTTTGGAGATCTTCAGCGCCAGCTTCTCGGCCGCAGCCTCTGTATCGCCCTGCATGGCGCAAACCAAAATCATCAGACCAGCACCGCACTGCCCGATCATTGCACCGTCAACACGCACCTGCGCCTCACGGACCCGTTGCAAAACTGCTCTCATCCTTGCCTCCTGATTTTTGCCCAAAAGCCAGAAAAGCTTGAGCGAGGTCAAGGCGCAAGCGCGCAAATTGAGGTAGCGCAGACCCAAAGACACACCAACGAAAGGGACGCGCGCAATGACAGCCAATGCAAAAGCCACACCAAAAACCGAAGCCACACCCTCACTGGAAGAGGTGCGCCGTGCGTTTGAGAGTGGCAAATACCCTTACAAAACCAAGCTTGGCAAAAAAGACTACGAAGCGCAGAAAGCCGCGCTTCAGGCCGAGCTTTTGAAGGTGCAGCATTGGGCGCAAGAAACGGGCGAAAAATTTGTGATGATCTTTGAGGGCCGCGACGCGGCAGGCAAAGGCGGCACCATCAAGCGCTTCACCGAGCACCTCAACCCACGCTCGGCACGTGTTGTCGCGCTCAACAAACCCACCGATGAAGAGCGCGGCCAGTGGTATTTTCAGCGCTATGTGCAGCACTTGCCCACCAATGGCGAGATCGTCCTTTATGACCGCAGCTGGTACAACCGCGCAGGTGTGGAGCGGGTGATGGGCTTTTGTGAGCCGAACGAATATCTGGAGTTTATGCGCCAAACCCCCGATTTTGAGCAAATGCTCGTGCGCTCGGGCATCAGGCTCTACAAATACTGGTTCTCCGTCACCCAAGAAGAGCAGCGCGCCCGCTTTGCCAGCCGCGCGACAGACCCGTTGAAGCAATGGAAGCTCAGCCCGATTGACAAGGCCAGCCTTGATAAATGGGATGACTACACCGAAGCCAAAGAGGCGATGTTCTTTTATACCGACACCGCCGATGCGCCGTGGACCGTGGTCAAATCCAATGACAAGAAGCGCGCGCGCCTTGCCTGTATGCGCCACTTTCTGGCCAGCCTTGACTACCCGGGCAAAGACGAAAACGTGGTGGGCGAGCCTGACCCGCTCATCTGCTCCAGTGCCAACCACGTGATTCACCGCTCAAATCATATTCTTGGCGCCTCGCTTCACCCTGATCAGCGGCGCGGTAAGTAAAGAGGGGCTGGCGCTTTTTTGCCAGCCGCCAAGCCGCCCCATTGCGGGGGGGCGTTTTGACATCTAAGGCATAGTCATGCGTTATTTTGCAGCCTGTCTCCTTCTCTTGGCCGCGCCCTTGCAGGCGCATCCGCATGTCTTTGTCGAGACAGGCCTGCGCCTTGTTGCCTCCGAGAGCGGGGCCATTCAGGGCGTTGAGGTCACCTGGCGCTATGACGAGCTCTATTCGCTGCTGGTGCTGGAAGATATGGAGCTGGATAGCGACTTTGACGGCCAGCTCACCATGCCCGAGCTCGAGCGCCTCAACGGCTTTGATTTGCAGTGGGTGGATGGCTTTGAAGGCGATCTTTACGCCCAAAGCGCGGCGGGGCGGCTTAAGCTCGGCGCACCGCAAAACCGTGGCACAAGCTTTATGGCGGGGCAGATCATTTCGCGTCACTACCGTTCGCTGGAAGGCGCGGATGCCGCGCTCAGCCTCAAGGCCTTTGATCCGACCTATTACACCGCCTACGACCTTGGCCTTGGCATTGATCTGCCTGTGGGGTGCAAGGCCGAGGTGGTCAAAGCCGATGTGTCGGCAGCCACCCAGATGGTCATGGACCTTATGGGCGACAGCGTCGATGACCCCGAGGCCGACTACCCCGAAGTTGGCGAAGCTTTTGCAGACGAGATAGTTGTGACATGCGATTCTGGATCCTGATTTTTGCCCTTCTGGCCACGGGGGCTGCGGCGCTCTGGCTTTGGGGCTTGGGCGGCGCGGCTGATCTTTCGGCATGGGCCGCAGAGGGCCAGCGCACGGTGCAAAACGCCATGGCCGGCCTTTTGCGCGCGCTCAAAGCGGGCGATCCGGGCGCGTTCTGGGGCCTTATGGGGCTGTGCTTTGCCTACGGCTTTTTTCATGCGGCGGGGCCGGGGCACGGCAAGCTGATCATCGGCGGGTATGGCGCTGCGCGGCGTGTGCCTGTGCTCAGACTGTCAACGCTGGCGGTGCTCTCAAGCTTGGGGCAGGCGGCGGCGGCGGTTGTGCTGGTCTATGCGGGTGTCTTTGCCTTTGGCCTCACCCGTCAGGCCATGACCGGGCTGGCCGAAGACTGGCTTGCGCCTGCTTCGTATGTGGCGATTGCGCTGGTCGGCCTCTGGCTGGCAACGCGCGGCGCGCGCAAACTGTTTCACGACTGGCAGCACCGGGGCCACGGCCACAAGGCCGATGGCTCTTGCGGCTGCGGGCACAAACACGGGCCTAGCGCGGATGAGGCCGAACAGGTCCACAGCCTGCGCGATGCGCTGCTCGTCATCGGCTCGGTGGCGATCCGCCCCTGCACGGGCGCGCTGTTCCTGCTCATCCTCACATGGCGGCTGGGGATCGATGCTGTCGGCGTTGCGGGGGCCTTTGTCATGGGGCTTGGCACGGCGAGTGTGACGGTGCTGGTGGCTGTCCTGTCTGTGATGATGCGCGAAAGCGCCTTTGGCGCGACGGCCGCTGGCCCTGCAGCGCGCCGCCTTGCCGCCACGCTGGAGCTGGGCGCTGGCGCGCTCATCGCGCTTGTGGCGCTGTCACTGGTATAGTGCTTCCCAACGGTTGAGCAGGATATGCAAGCCAAGCGCTGTGAGGAGCAGCGCGGGGAAGCCAAGCGTGACCATGATGACGCCCAAAATCCAGAGCAAGTTGACAAACCCCATGATCAGGGCGGCGCTGGTGTAGTTTGGCGCTTTTGTGACCGGGCGGTTTTGCATGGCGCTCTCTCCTGCTTCAAGGTTAGCGCAGGTTTTTCAAAAGCGGGTTAACTTTTTTGCGAGGATTTGCGCTGGACTGCGTGCATCGCTACGGGGGGCGGACCGCTGGCGCGGCCCGCCCCCCGTGATGGCTCTGCCAGCTGAAAGCCTTGCGCTGTTTGCGCGGGCAGGATTTGGATATTTAGGGCAAAAAGAAAGACCTAGGCGTTGCGCGCCTCTTTCAGGGCGTCGGGCAAAGCAGCTCTGAGCATAGCAAGGTCCGCCTCTGTGCCGCAGCTGATGCGAATGCAGCGGTTTTGGGGGGCAACAAACGGCATACGCACAAAGAGACCCCGCGCCACAAGCGCGTCCAGCACGGCCTTGGCAAAAGTACCGTCTGCACCGCAATCGATGGTGACAAAATTGGCGGCAGAGGGGATGGCCTTTAGCCCGTTTTCAGCGGCGATGGTCCCGATCTCTGCGCGCGCGGCGTCTGTCTTGGCCAGGGTTTCGGCCAAATAGGGCTGATCGTGAAGCGCGGCCAGCGCGCCGATCTGGCTGGTGCGGTTCATGCCGAAGTGATTGCGGATTTTGTTGAATGCGGTGATGAGCCCGGGCGCGCCCAGAGCATAGCCCACCCGCGCGCCTGCGAGACCGTAGGCTTTTGAGAAGGTGCGCATACGAATGACACGGGGGTCGTTGATATCAACGGGCGCTGCTGTGCCTTCGGGGGCAAATTCGATATAGGCTTCATCCAGCACCAAAAGGCAGCCCTCGGGCAGCGCCTCAAGCGCTGTGACCACATCGGCCCCTTTGTGCCAGGTGGCCATCGGGTTGTCGGGGTTGGCGAAGTAGATCAGCTTTGCATCGACCTCACGCGCCTTGGCGATGAGTGCGGGGAGATCTTCGTGGTCGTCTTTATACGGCAGCTTGTGCAGCACGCCGCCAAAGCCTGCCACGTGGTAGTTGAAGGTGGGGTAGGCCCCATCCGATGTGACAACCGCATCGCCCGGCTCAACCAGCAGGCGCACAAGATAGCCCAAAAGCCCGTCGATTCCTTCACCGACCATGATGTTGGCGGGGGTGCAGCCGTGCAGCGCCGCAAGGGCTGTGCGCAGGTCGTGGTTCTCAGAATCGCCATACATCCAGATGTCAGCAAGGCTTGCGCGCATGGCCTCAAGCGCCTTGGGCGAGGGGCCAAAGGCGTTTTCATTGGCCCCGATGCGGGCTTTAAAGGCAACGCCTGTCGCGCGCTCATGCGCTTCAGGGCCGACAAACGGGACGGTGGCGGGCAGGCTCTCTGCGAGCTGTGTGAAGCGAGTATGTGTCATGCGCTTTGTTAATCTGAAGCGGGGCGCGGCGGCAAGAGAGCTTGTAATGCTTCAAAGAGCCCTTACATGAGAGTCACTCGCAACTGGAAGGGCGTATCATGCCACATCTCACCCGCCGCGGCTTTATCGGAACGGCGCTGGCCGCGGGCACAGCCCGCGCTGTGCCCACAGTGGCCAGTAAGGCAGCAACCCGCCGCATTCTCACGCTGGTCTATGACAAATCCCTCGGGATGATGCGCGCTGTCGAGAAAATTGTGCCTCTACGTTAGGCTTTGCCGCACCGCTGCGCCGCGTTAGGCTTCTCGCAAAGAGGAGTATCGCCCATGGCCCGTGTCACCACCGAGATCAAAGACCACATCGCCCATGTCACCCTCACACGGGGCGACAAGATGAACGGTGTGGATATGGAAATGGCCGAGGCGCTTGTTGCGGCCGGGCGCGCGCTTGAGGCTGACGCGCGCATTCGCGCTGTTGTGCTGTCGGGCGAGGGGCGCGCCTTTTGTGCAGGGCTGGATGTGCAGAGCTTTGCCATGCTTGCGGCGGGTGACCCCGAGGCGCGGATCATGCCGCGAGAGTATGGCAACACCAATCTCTTTCAGGAGCTGGTCATGGTCTGGCGGCGCATCCCCGTGCCGGTGATTGCGGCGCTGCATGGCGTGGTTTATGGCGCGGGCTTCCAGCTGGCGCTTGGCGCTGACATTCGCATTTGTCACCCCGAGACACAGCTCGCGGTGATGGAGATGAAATGGGGCCTTGTGCCTGACATGGGGGGGATGGTGCTTCTGCCCAAGCTCACCCGCTCTGATGTCATTCGCCGCCTGACCTATACGGCCGAGCCTGTCACGGCGGCAGAGGCGCTGGGCTGGGGGCTGGTGAGCGAACTTTCGGACACACCGCTTGAAGCCGCTCAGGCGCTGGCAGCCGTGATTGCGCAGAAAAGTCCCAACGCCATTCGCGCGGCCAAACAGCTCATCGAGCTGGCCGAAAGCGGCGCTGATGAAGACGCGGTGCTTCTGGCCGAAAGCCGTGCTCAGGCCGACCTGATCGGCAAGCCCGAGCAAATGGAGGTGATTGCCGCCAATATGCAAAAAACGCGCGCTTGATTTTGGCTAACCGTCTTCTCTGGGCGCGCGCAAGATGGCCGCTGCGCGGCCCAAAAAGCTGCCGGAGACACCCGCCAGAACGCTTGCAAAACCGGCTTGAAACCCAAAGCTTGCGAGCACGTCGGGCGCAACGGCGCTGAGCACGCCCAAGGCGAAGTTTGCCCAAAAGAGCACCATCACCGAGGGGAGCGTGAGGGCTTCGCCCTTCAGGAGCACCTTCCTGCCCGCCTTTTTCAAAATACGCCTGGCTTGAAAGCGCAGGCCAAAAACAGCGCCCAGAGCGTAAGCCAGTGCGAAAACACCCCAGACCCAGTTTGAGGCCTCAAGCGCGCTCACCGAGCGCAGCGATAAAACGCCCAAAAGCGGCAGGCCATAGAGCGGCCAGGCGGGTGTGGTGCGTGTGCGCATCGCGTTGAGGCCAAGTGCCAACAACATGGCCAGAAGCGGCCAGACCCACAGGGGGGCACTTGTGAAAAGCGCGCTCATTTATGCACCTGTCTTGTCTGGTGATGCGAGCAGCAGAACCAGAACGCCTGCACAGGCCATGGGGCCGTAGCCAAAGACGGGGCCAAGCAGGGTGATCATTCCGACCATCGCGGCAACGGCCAGAAGGCGCTGGGCGCGGCGGCGGCTGTGGGCGGGCGCGTCAGGGCCCAGAAGGCTTGCGGCGAGGCGTTCAAAAAAGAGGTACATGTGAGGTCTCCTTATCGGTTGTGGATATGACAGCACTGAGCCGGGAAACGGGCCGTGCCACCAGCAAAATTGCGCCAACCGCAGCCTGCGCTTCGTGAACGGCGGCCACGCTGCGTGCGCTGCGTTAAGGTAACAAGGCTTAATCTTTGGGGCGGTTTGGGCGGTGCACGCATGGTGCACGCCCGGTGCACACATATCACCCCCTCGGTTTTGCAGGGAGAGAGCGGCGTTAACGCGGGCGTACGCACCGCTTTGGGCCTTGGACTTTCGCGCCGCATTCGCTAGACCAAGCCAAAGCGAAAACCCCAAGAAGGGCGAGAGATTATGGCGATGGAAAAGACATTTAACGCAAGCGAAGCCGAGCCGCGCATCACTGCGATGTGGGAAGCTCAGGGCGCCTTTGCCGCTGGCGCGAACCGCAGCCGCGACGAGAGCTTCACGATCATGATCCCACCGCCCAACGTGACAGGTGCGCTACACGTGGGCCACGCCTTTAACAACACGCTGCAAGACATCCTGATCCGCTGGCACCGTATGCGCGGCTTTGACACGCTCTGGCAGCCGGGACAGGACCACGCAGGCATTGCCACGCAGATGCAGGTCGAGAAGATGCTCGCTGCTTCTGGCCAGCCTTCGCGCAGCGAGCTCGGGCGGCAGAAATTTCTGGAGAAAGTCTGGGAATGGAAGGGGCAATATGGCGGCACAATTGTGAGCCAGCTCAAGCGCCTTGGCTGCTCATGTGACTGGAATCGCAACGCTTTTACTATGGCTGGCGCTGAGGGAGATCCGCGCACAGGCCATGAGAATTCGCCCAATTTCCACGATGCCGTGATCAAGGTTTTTGTCGAGATGTATGAGCAGGGGCTCATCTATCGTGGCAAGCGTCTGGTCAACTGGGACCCGCATTTCGAGACGGCAATCTCTGATCTTGAGGTCGAGAATATCGAAGTGGCGGGCCACATGTGGCACTTCAAATACCCGCTCGCAGACGGGGCGACATATACCTATGTCGAGAAAGATGAAGACGGCAATGTGACCCTCTCCGAGGAGCGCGACTACATCTCTATCGCCACCACCCGCCCCGAGACAATGCTGGGCGATGGCGCCGTGGCGGTTCATGCAGATGACGCGCGTTATGCGCCCATCGTGGGCAAGCTCTGCGAGATCCCTGTGGGGCCAAAAGAGCACCGCCGCCTGATCCCGATCATCACAGATGAATACCCTGACATGACCTTTGGCTCGGGCGCTGTAAAGATCACAGGCGCGCATGATTTCAACGACTATGAAGTCGCCAAGCGCGCGGGTATTCCGCTCTATCGCCTGATGGACACCAAAGGCGCAATGCGTGCGGATGGTGCATCCTATGATGAGGCGGCTACCATTGCGATGGAGGTCTCTAAGGGATTGAAAGAGCTGACAATTGCAGAGGCAGACGCGCTCAACCTTGTGCCCGAAGAGCTGCGCGGCCTTGACCGTTTTGAAGCCCGTAAAGCTGTGGTTGAGCAGATCACATCAGAAGGCCTCGCCGTGATGGTCACGGAAGCGTTCGAAGACGAAGAGGGCGAGACGCAGACGCGCCTTGTGCCCTTCGTCGAGAACAAGCCGATCATGCAGCCGTTTGGCGACCGATCCAAAGTTGTCATCGAGCCGATGCTGACAGACCAGTGGTTTGTCGATGCCGAGAAAGTTGTTGGCCCGGCGCTCGAGGCCGTGCGCGGCGGCGAGATCAAGATCATGCCTGAATCAGGCGAGAAGACCTACTATCACTGGCTGGAGAACATCGAGCCATGGTGCATCTCGCGTCAGCTCTGGTGGGGGCATCAGATTCCGGTTTGGTATGATGGTGAGGGCAACCATTATTGCGCCGCAACTGAGGCGGAAGCCGTTGAAAAAGCCGGTGGCCAAGCGCTCACCCGCGATCCCGACGTGCTCGACACGTGGTTCTCCTCTGGTCTCTGGCCGATTGGCACACTCGGATGGCCCGAAGACACCGACGAGATGAAGCGCTATTTCCCGACCGACGTTTTGGTCACTGGCTTTGACATCCTCTTTTTCTGGGTCGCTCGGATGATCATGATGCAAAAAGCTGTCGTGAAAGAGATCCCGTTCCATACGGTATATCTGCACCAGCTCGTGCGTGACGAGAAGGGCAAGAAGATGTCCAAGACAACGGGTAACGTGATTGATCCACTTGAAATAATTGATGAATTTGGTGCTGACGCATTGCGCTTTACCAACGCGCAGATGGCGGCACTGGGCGGTGTTCTGAAGCTTTCAAAACAGAAGATCACGGGCTACCGCAACTTCACAACCAAGCTCTGGAACGCGGCGCGCTTTGCGGAGATGCATGAGGCCATCGGCTCTGATGGCGCTATCCCCGAAGCCAATGCGACGGTGAACAAATGGATCATCGGCGAAACTGCCAAGGTGCGCGAAACGGTTGACGCGGCTCTTGAGGCGTACCGCTTTAACGATGCGGCCAATGCGCTCTATGCCTTTGTCTGGGGGAAGGTCTGCGACTGGTATGTCGAGTTCTCCAAGCCACTTTTGATGGATGCGGATGACGCAACCAAGGCTGAGACACAGGCTGTGATGGCTTGGGTGATCGACCAGTGCGTGGTGCTGTTGCACCCGATCATGCCCTTTATCACAGAAGAGCTCTGGGGCACTTTGGGTGAGCGCCAGAAGATCCTCGCGCATACCGACTGGCCGACATATGGCAGCGAACTGGTGGATGCTGAAGCCGATGCCGAGATGAACTGGGTTATTGGTTTGATTGAAGAAATCCGCTCTGTGCGGGCGCAGATGCACGTGCCCGCGGGGCTGAAAGTACCTGTTGTTGTGCGCAACATGAGCCCCGAGGCGCAAGCGGCCTACGATGGCAGCGAAGCGCTTATCAAGAAGCTCGCACGCATGGATGCGTTGCATGTTGTGGAGAGTTTCCCCAAAGGCACCGCAGCGCTCAGCGTGACAGGGGCAGAATTTGGCCTGCCGCTTGCCGACATCATCGACGTAGGTGAAGAGAAAGCACGGCTTGAAAAAAGCCTTGGCAAACTTGCCAAAGAAATCGGCGGTATGCGTGGACGCCTTGGCAACCCCAAGTTCGTGGCCAGCGCGCCTGATGAGGTGGTTGAAGAGACCCGTGCCAACCTTGCCGAGCGTGAAGAAGAAGAAGGCCTTATGAAAGCTGCTTTGAAGCGCCTGGCTGAGATCTAGGCTTCGAATTTTCTTCGAAAATCCGACCAATGCGGGGGCTAGCCCCCGCACCCCCAGGATATTTGAGGCAAAAAGAAAGACTAGCTTCGGTCTATTTTTGTGCTCAGATGAATGAGGCTTTCTGAGCTCTTGACGCCTTTGGCTGCGCCGATGTCATCCAGCGTTTCGTCGAGTGCTTCTGTTGTCGGAGCGCTGAGGATTGCGATCAGATCCCAGCGGCCGGAGGTTGTTTGAACCTGCTCTACAGCCGAGAGGAGCTTGAGGCGCGCAAGCACTGCCGGGCCTGTGCGCGGCTCTATCGAAATGAGAACAGTTGCTCTGAGCGGCGGGCGCGCTTTTGCGCCGCGCCTTAAGGTATAGCCTGCGATGCTGCCGGTGGTTTCGAGCCGCTCGATCCGGGCTTGTACCGTGGTGCGGGCCAAGCCGAGTTTTCGCGCCAGTGCGGTGACAGACTCGCGAGCGTTTTCTGCCAGAAGATCTAGAAGCTTTGCGTCTATTTCGTCGTATTTCATAATTTATTGTCATATTGACTGAACATTTGGTCTAAATAGCGGATCTGCCACGTTGAATCGACAAAAATCTGGGCCAAGCTGAAAAGAAACGCGAGGATGAGCAGATGTTTGAGAGAGCGCTTTTTGACAGCCCTGAAGAGCACATTGTGCTGACGCGGCCTGATGAGCCTGTGATGTATTTTGCGCCACATGTGCTGCGCGCCCAGGCAGAGCGCTTCTGCAGCGGATTTGACGGCCAAGTGACTTATGCAGTCAAGGCGAACCCCGCGCCTGAGGTTTTGGCAAATCTTGTTGCTGCGGGGCTGACTGGCTTTGATGTGGCCAGCCCTGAGGAGATTGCTCAGGTGCGTGCGGCCTCGGCCACAGCCGATCTGCATTACAACAACCCTGTGCGAACGCGTCGTGAAATTGCGGTGGGCAAGGCCGCGAATGTGCGCTCGTGGTCGGTTGATGACATGTCAGAGCTTGCGAAGCTTGGTGCCGCTGTTCGTGCTGGGGAAGAAGTGGCGGTGCGCTTTAAGTTGCCTGTGAAGGGCGCTCACTATGACTTTGGTGCCAAGTTTGGCGCAACGCCTGATGTGGCAGTGGCTTTACTAAAGGCCGTTGCCGCCTCGGGCTATCGCCCCGCGCTGACCTTTCATCCTGGTACGCAATGCGCTGAACCAGAGGCGTGGGTGGCCTATATTGCGGCGGCTGCGGATATTGCTGCGCGCGCAGATGTTAAGCTTGCACGGCTCAATGTGGGTGGTGGGTTTGCGTCACACCGTGAGGGGGCTGCGCCAAATTTGGAGCGCGTGTTCGGAGCGATCTCGGCTGCGGTGCATGAGCACTTCGTGACGCCGCCCAAGCTTGTCTGTGAGCCGGGGCGCGCCATGGTGGCTGAGAGCTTTACGCTGGCCACCAAAGTGAAGGCGCTGCGCGCTGACGGCTCGGTGTTTTTGAATGACGGGATCTATGGCAGCTTTGCCGAGTGGCGCGATATCTCGGCGCTGACGCGCCTGCGTGTGCTGTCAGAAACAGGTGCAGAAAAGACGGGTCGTGAACAGGCACGGACCGTCTTTGGGCCGACATGTGACAGTATCGATTGCTTGCCAGAGCCTGTTCATTTGCCTTTGGATATCGGCGAAGGCGACTATCTGATGTTTGCAGGTATGGGCGCTTATTCGCTGGCGATTGCGACACGCTTTAACGGCTACGGCTTGCGAAAGGTGATCACTGTTCAACGCTTTCGCTAGGTAAAATTACCCATAGTTTTCTCCCGGGTCGTTATATTTGTGCAAGGCCTGAATGGCTAAACTCAAGGCTATAGGCACGCCTCATCCCTGCCAGATTTGGCTGCTATGGGGTGTCTATCACTTTGCGTTGAGGTCACTTTATGAACACGACAGATAAGCATAGCTTAGACGGGGCGGGGTCGCGGCTCGTCCTATCTTTGTGCAAAGTCGCCGCATCGCGAGAGGCAGGTATCAGGAAAGTCGCTACAGCATGTCGCTCTATCAGATGGGAAAACGCCTTTTTGGCCTGATTTGGCCAGAGGAACGTCAAGGCCACTCCGCGCTCTTGCGCGGTCGCGGCCCGATGACCCATGTGATTGTGCTAGACGGTACGATGTCTTCGTTAAAGGCTGGCTGCGAGACACATGCTGGCCTGACCTTTCGGTTGCTTGAGCAGGTTGGCCCTCCTGTCTCTGTTTACTATGAAGCGGGCGTGCAGTGGCAAGACTGGCGCAGCACCCACCATGTGATGATGGGGCGAGGGATGAACCGCCAAATCAAGCGCGCTTATGGCTACCTGGCGTCGCGCTACAGGGCGGGTGATCGTATTTTCTTCTTCGGATATTCGCGTGGGGCCTATGCTGTGCGCTCGCTCGCGGGGGTTATAGACACGGTGGGCCTTTTAAGGGCCGAGGCGGCCACAGAGCGCAATGTTGATCTGGCGTATCGCCTATACCAGCAGGGCGGGGGCGCTGAGGCAAAGCAGGCTTTTCATCAGGCCAACTGCCATGCCGAGGTACAGATCGAGATGATTGGTGTCTGGGACACGGTTAAGGCGCTTGGCCTCAGGTTGCCCCTTTTGTGGCGTTGGTCTGAGGGGAACCACGCTTTTCACAACCACCAGCTTGGCAAGGTTGTGCGCCATGGTTTTCAGGCACTGGCGTTGCATGAGACTCGCGCGGTGTTTGAGCCCGTTTTATGGGAGTGCCCGAAAGACTGGGAGGGCCGTGTGGAGCAGGTCTGGTTTCCCGGGACGCATGGAGACATCGGTGGCCAGCTGGGGGGCGATGAAGACGTGCGCCCACTGGCCAATATCTCGCTGGTCTGGATGCTGGAAAAGGCAGAAATCTGTGGCCTGCAGCTGCCCGTTGGGTGGCGGCAGCGTTTTGCTCAAGACCCAGCTGCCAGATCGATTGGAACATGGCGTGGTTGGGGAAAGCTCTTTTTACTGCGGGCTCGGCGGCGGGTCGGCTTTGGGGCATGTGAGAGCATGCACCCGAGCGTTGAGGCCCGCGCGATGGCGGCAGGGTGTGCCCCAAGGCTGCGGCAAGTGAAAGCGCTGAAAGTCAGCCCAAAAGCGCGCGCGGCACCGTAAAATCCTGCAAGCGCCCACAGCCAAAGCGAACCTCAGCCCAAGTGTTACACTCAAAGTCGATGACAGCTGTCGCCCCTGTTGGAAACAGGCGAAAGCTGTCGTCCATTGGTGGTTCGGCAAGGATGGTTTGCGCAAAGAAGGCCACCCCGGGGTTATGGCCAAGCATGAGAACCGTGGCGTGTGTTCCGTGTTGCTGCAAAAGCTTGAGCATCGTGTCTTCACGCGCATGGTAGAGCGCGGGCAAGAACGCAGCTTCCGTGTCGAGGCCCAAGCCGGAAAGTGTTTCGCGCGTGCGCGTCGCGGTTGAGCAAAGAGCTTGTTCAGGGTGATAGCCTGCGCTTTTGAGCCACCGCCCGAGCGCCTCTGCGCTGCGCTGGCCCCGTGTGTTGAGGGGGCGATCATGGTCGGGGCGGCTGGGGTCTGCCCAGCTTGATTTTGCATGTCGCATCAAGATCAGGCGCAGGCTCACAGAAAGCTCTTCATATGAAACGCCGATTGCGCAGGCCGTCGCCCATAGCGGGCCGACACAGGACATGCGCGACGGGTGAGGCAGCCTGCTGACATACAGATTTCTCCGTCTGCAGTTGAAATATGTGATTTGCACAGAGCCACGTCATAGCGCTGGCTCTCGTTGAGTGCAGAGACAGGACAGGCTGTGAGGCAAGGCTTTTCAACACATGTATCGCAAGGCCTAGCGGCAGGTGCCGCGAGGTCGAGCTCGCCGCGGAGGCGCACGGCGCCGCGATATGACACCATGAGGCCGGCGCTGGCATGAACAAGCATTCCCACAGGTGATTGCCACGCTTGCCCGCTGGCCATGGCCCACGCCATAAAGGGGGCAAAAGGCGGCCCGTCCGACGGGAAGACTGCAGTGCCGCCCCAAGCGGCTGCCAAGAGCCCGATCGCGCGTTTTGAATAGCGGTCAAGCGGGTCGGCAAGGCCGTCCCGGTATTCGGGCGAGGCGGAAAAATGCGCCCAAAAGCCGGGCTCATGTGGCCCCAAAAGGATGATGGTGTCGCCCGTTTCGTGAAGGGCCCCAAACACGGCAAGTGCCTGTGCTTCGGGGGCAGGCTTCAGCGCTTGGCGAAGGGCAGCCATAGGCTCCAACCAAGCTTTGTGGGCCGCTCATCTTGCCATTGAAGTCCGATTTTCATCGCGTCATGGCCGTCTTTTGGCTGAGCAATATAGGTTCTGAACATGCGGTCCCAAATGGACAGGGAGAAGCCATAATTGCTGTCGTGCTCGGCCCGCTCTACCGAATGGTGCACGCGGTGCATATCAGGCGTTACCAGGATCAGCCGCAAGACGCGGTCAACCCCGCGCGGCAGGGCCAGATTTGAATGGTTGAACATCGCTGTGCCGTTCAGGATGATTTCAAACAGAATAATGGCAAGCGCCGCAGGGCCGATCAGATAGACCAGCCCGACCTTGAGCAACATCGACAAAGCGATCTCGACAGGGTGGAAGCGGATGGCGGTAGTCACGTCGATTTCTGTGTCGGCATGGTGCACGCGGTGCAAGCGCCAGAGCAGGGGCACTTTGTGGGTGATGAGGTGTTGCAGCCAGATGGCAAAGTCAAAAATCAAAACCGCCAGCACGATCTCTAGCCAGCTTGGCCAGCTCAGCTGGTTGAAAAGGCCCCATCCGTTTTCGGCCGCATCAAGGGATGCTCCAACGGCGAGAAGCGGCAGCGCAAAGGCCATAAGGCGAAGCGCACCTGTGTTCAGAAGGGAAAACCCCCAGTTTGTCACCCAGCGTTTGCTGCGCGGTGTCTGCCTTGGCCGGCGCGGCAAATAGGCCTCAGCCGCAGCCAAGACGCCAAACAAGCCGATAAAGATAGATAGCCGTATAAGTGCTTCATGTTCCATGTGTGGAATATGATCGCACGCGCAGGCAAGCGCAAGTCACGCTCCCGTTAGCCGCGGATCAGAGTGCCCGCACCGTGAGAGGTATACAGCTCCAGCAAACAGGCATTGGGCGCACGGCCATCAAGAATAACCACCCCGCGCACACCGCCCTCAATCGCGAGAAGCGCGGTCTCTGTCTTGGGAATCATGCCACCCGCGATTGTGCCATCGGCTATCATGTCGCGAATAGACTGGCTGGTCAGCTCGGTCAGAACCTGACCTTCCTTGTTCTTGACGCCTTCGACATCTGTCAGAAGCAACAAGCGGTCCGCCTTGAGCGCCGCCGCAATCGCGCCTGCTGCGGTATCACCATTCACATTGAATGTCTCTCCCTCGCGCCCGGCCCCCAGCGGTGCGATCACAGGGATCGTGCCCTTTTCAAACAGGTCTCGCAGGATCGACGGGTCCATCTCGGAGGGTGTGCCTACAAATCCAAGGTCGGGATTGGTCTGCTCGCAGATCATCAGATTGGCGTCTTTGCCTGACAGGCCCACAGCCTTGCCGCCTTGTCTGTTGATGGCTTGAACGATCCGCTTTCCGACAAGGCCAGACAGAACCATTTCAACCACTTCGACAGTGGCGGCATCCGTGACACGCTTGCCGTTCACAAACTGGCTTTCAATGCCAAGGGCTGCGAGCTTTTCGTTAATCATGGGACCACCGCCATGCACGATCACAGGGTTCACGCCGACCATCTGCATCAACACGATATCGCGGGCAAACTCGTCCATCGCGGCGTCATCGCCCATGGCATGGCCACCAAACTTTACGACCACAATCGCCCCAGTGTAGCGCTGCAGGTTCGGTAGCGCCTGGTTGAGCGTTCTCGCAGTGGCGATCCAGTCACGGTTCATGTCTTGGGTTCTCATAGGTTTGCCTCGTTGCGGTTGCACAATCTGACCTTATTGTCAGCCAGTGCGCAAGTCAGATGCGTTAGACGAGCGTTGCGATCGTTGCGCGCAAAATATCGATACCCTCATCTTTCTCACTTGATGTGAGAATGATCTCCGGGAAAGCGGCAGGGTGTCTGGCGAGCGCTTTGCGCGTTGTCTCAATCGAGCGCGCGAGGTCTGCTTCCTTCACTTTGTCGGCCTTCGTCAAAACGCATTGAAAGGTCACAGCCGAGCTGTCGAGCAGGCTCATGATCTCTTCATCAACGGCTTTGACGCCATGGCGTGCATCAACAAGCACAAAAGCGCGGCGCAGGTTCTGGCGGCCCGAGAGATATTGTTTCAGCAGGCGCTGCCACTTCTCCACAATCGCGATTGGCGCATTTGCATAGCCATAGCCGGGCAAGTCGACAAGGTAGTGGCTCTCGCCAATGTTAAAGAAGTTAATCTCCTGGGTGCGGCCCGGTGTGTTTGAGGCGCGCGCCAGGCCCTTACGGTTTGTCAGCGCGTTGATTAGCGTTGACTTGCCCACATTGGAGCGGCCCGCAAAGCAGACTTCGAGACGGTCGCCCTCGGGCAGGCCCGACATGGCGACGACACCTTTGACAAATTCGGCGATGCCGCCAGCAAACAGCTTGCGGCCTTTTTCGCGGGTGAAGTCATCGGGTGTTTCGGCGAGGGGAAAGGGAAGTTGCATTATAGGGCCTCTACTGTATCGCCGATTTCAACTTTGCCAGAGCGCGTCACCTCGGCGTAAACGCCGAAATCCTGATGGCCCCAGCCCTCGTTGAGCAGCGAAAGTGTGTCTATGTCGCGCGCGCCCGTCTTGGGCGAAGCGGTGGTGTGTTTGCATCTGATCACGCGCTCTTTGATCTCAAGCTCTGCGGCTCCGATGCTGAGGCGTTTTCCAATCCAGTCAAACTCCTCCCAAGGGGCAAAGCCGTCGACCCATATGTTACCGCGCCAGCGCTCTGTTTCAAGCGGGCCGCCAAGATGGCTCTCAACATCTCTGTGCGATGCGGCGTTCATAATCGAGATCGAAGGAAAGGATGTATCGGTAAAGCCTTGTGTCGCCGCGCGAACAACCCGTTCAGATTGCGCGCGGTTCTGGGGAATAAGAGCGCCTGCCCACGCGATGAGCTGTTCCCCCTTGGTGTCGGGGTTGAACACCAAGCGCCCAAGCGCCGGATGGGTCAGCGTAAGCTGGCCGGTGGCTTCGTCAAACTTTGCATCTATAGCTGCAAGGTTTGGTGCTTTTGACCCGATAGAAAAGTTCTGGCAGGGCACCCACTCTGAGCCATCAGCTTTGGAGCTGTCGTGCACCACGGCCCAGTGACGATCCCACGGGAGCGTTTGCCCCCGCGTGAGCGTCACGCCACCCAGTGCTTCACGCCCGTGACTCTTCACAGGGTGGCGCCAAAGCTGGGTGACGTGTCCGCTCATTCGGCGTCTTTCGAAGCCCGTTTGAAGCCAGACCGGATATTGCCAAACACGTCGGGGTTGTAGCCGTGGCTGCGCATGATCAGGTACTGCTGGGTGAAGGTGATCGTGTTGTTCGCGATCCAGTAGATCACGAGGCCCGAGGCAAAGCTGCCGAGCATAAACATGAACACCCATGGCATAAACGCGAAGATCTGCTGTTGGATGGGGTCTGAGGGTGCCGGGTTGAGCTTTTGCTGAAGCCACATTGTGATACCCAGAAGCAGCGGCAGAATACCGATGAACACGAGGGCCATGATCGAGCCGGGCTCAGGTGAATCCCACGGAAAGATGCCGAACAGGTTGAAGATCGACGATGTGTCAGGTGCGGACAGATCCTTGATCCAGCCAATCCAAGGCGCGTGGCGCAACTCAAGCGTGACAAAGATCACTTTATAAAGCGAGAAGAAGATCGGAATCTGCATCAGGATGGGCAGACAGCCCGCCGCAGGGTTGACCTTTTCTTTCTTGTAAAGCGCCATCATCTCCTGCTGGACTTTCTGACGGTCCTCGCCAGCCGCTTCCTTGATTTTTTCCATCTGCGGCTGAAGTTCTTTCATCTTCGCCATCGAGGCATAAGACTTATAGGCCAGCGGGAAGAGAACGAGCTTGATGATGAATGTCAGAGCGATAATCGCCCAGCCCATGTTGCCGATGAAGGCGTGCAGGTAGTGCAGCAACCAGAACATCGGCTTGGTGATGAAAAAGAACCAACCCCAGTCGATGCTGTCCAGAAACTTGGGAACGCCGTTGTCGTCTTGGTAGTTGCGGATGGTTTCCCACTCTTTTGCACCAGCAAACAGGCGTGAAGACACTTCCACACGCGCACCAGGCGCAAGGGTTTCTGTCTTGTGCTTGGCCGTGGTCTGGAAAATGTCGCGGCTTGTGTCCTTGAAGGTGCTGATTTCGGCGCCTTCTTGGTCCACGATCAGCGTGGTCATCCAGTAGTGGTCTGTGAAGCCTGTCCAGCCTTTGTCGCCCACGGCGAGTTCTTCGTGGTTGCGGGCTGTTTCAAAGTCGCCGTAGTCGGTTTCTGTCAGCTCACCGCCCACGTGGCGGATGGCTCCTTCATGCAGGATGAAGAAATTTTTCAAGTCGGCGGGTTCACCATGGCGCGCGATCGTGCCGTATGGCGCCAGTGTAACTGTCGCGCCACCGTTGTTCTCAACGGACTGCTTGATTGAAAACATATAGTTTTCATCCAAGCTCACCTCGCGGCGGAACAAGAGGCCCGCGCCGTTCTCCCACGTGAGCGCAATGGGGCTTTGCGGGGTCAGCGTGTTGCCGCTTTCCACGTTCCAGACTGTGTTCGGTCCAGGAACAAGGTCAGCCGTGAGGCCAGCGCCCGGGGCCCACCCATAAAGTGCATAATAAGCACTTTCGCTGGTTGTGGGTTTGAGAAGCTGGACGATGTCGCTGCTGTCTTCAAGCGTTTGGCGGTAGTTCTTCAGCTTGAGCTCGTCAAAACGTCCGCCCAGCAGCGAGATTGTGCCTTCAAGCGCGTCGCTTTCAACTTTGAGGCGGGGCGCATCCACAATGGCCTGAGCCGTTGCGGCGGCAGGGGCTTGGGTCGCGCTGGCTGCGGTTGGTACGCTGGCCAAGCCGTCTGTTGCGGTTGCCGTTGCGGTGGCAGGTGCGCCAATGGCGAGCTCTTCCGGTGTTGTCTCGGGGGGCGGAAAGAAAACGCTCCAGCCCAGAATGACAAGCATGCTGAGTGCTACTGCGAGAATAAGATTCTTGTTCTGATCGTCCATGAAGACCCGAGCCCTTTGCCTTTGAGAGTGACGCAGGTTCAACAGAGTGACGGCGTGAAGGTCAAGCAGTTATTGGTCTCTTGAGGCAAAAGGAGGCAGTATTCGGGGCTGAAACTTCAGGAATGCCTTATGGGCCTTCCTTTCCCTGACGTCTGCCTATGCGCGGCTGCAAAGGCGCTCAGGCAGATTTCCCGCGAATTTGAGGCAATCCGCCAAGGGAGGCGTTGTGGCTCTGAAGCCATCCGAGGGTCTCTTCAAAGGGCATCGGCCGCGCAATGGCGTAGCCCTGTACGTGTGCACAGCCGAGTTGGCCCAGCATGGCATGCTCGCCTGCCGTTTCCACACCTTCAGCCAGCGTTTCGAGCCCGAGCCGCTCGGCCATCGTCTGGATCGCGGAGACCATGCGCTGTTGTTCCTGATCTTTGTCTACGCGTGTTACAAAGGAACGGTCGATCTTGATCCGTTCGATTTGAAAGCGGCGGATTGCTGTGATGGAGGCGTGGCCAGTGCCGAAATCATCAAGGTCAATGCGGCACCCCATCTGTGCCAATGCTGCAAGGTTGCGGGCGGCGGCATCTTCGGGCGAGCCCGCCACAATCGTTTCAAGCACTTCGATTGTCAGCCGCTCCGGCGCGAGGTCAAACCGGTCCAGATCCCAGCGGATTTTTTCGGCCAGCCGCGGGTTCCGCAGCTCTTCGGCGCTGAAGTTGACCGCCACGCAGGGCACAAAAAAACCTGATTGATCCCAGCTTTTCAACGCCGATAGCGCACCATACAGGATGACCTCGCCCAACCGCTCCATCTGCCCCGAATCTTCGAGTGCGGGCAAAAACTCTGCTGGCGTGACAGTGCCGCGCTTGGGGTGCTGCCAGCGTGCCAGAGCCTCAAAGCCTGTTACACGCCCCGTATCTGTCGAGGTTTGGGGTTGGAACCAAGGCGCTATTTCGCCGTTGTCCAGCGCATCAAAGGCATCTTTCATCAAGGCCTCGCGCCTGACCGTGGTTTCGCCCATTTCGCGGCTATAGGTGCGGATCGAGGAGGGGGTGTTGCGGCAGGCTTCGTTCAGGGCCGTTTCTGCTGATTTGAGCAAGGAAGATTTTGTTGGCTCAGGGCTTCGGGCCCCAAGGCAGCATCCGATAGCACAGTTGACATAGAGGGATTGCATTTCAATCGAAACAGGCTCCTCAGCGGCAGACTGTAGACGTGCGGCAAGTTGAACGGCGCTCTCAAGTTCAAAGTGCGGCACAGGCGCGAGCAAGACGGCATAACGCGCGCCGCCCAGCCAATAGACGGTGTCACCCTCGCGTAAAATAGCCCGAAAACGCTCGCCGAGGCGCTGCAAAAGGGTGCCGCCTGCGATCTGGCCATAGCGTTGAACAAGTGGGTCAAACTCTTCCAATTGTATGTAAAAAAGTGCCGTTTTTCGCCCGTCTTGTGCACAGGATAGCAGCGTTTTCTCAACATCGGCTTCAAGGCGGTCAAGCATCGGCAGGCCCGTGGTGGCATCAACTTCACGCAGCCGCGTTTCGCGCGCTTCGTTCAGTGTGCCTGTCAAAAGAAAGATCATCGGCAGCCCGAGCGCAACGGTGACAAGCGCCAGCTCTCCCGCAACCCAGAAAGCCCCAAGGGCAAATGCAGGCACAAAGGCAAGCATATGAGGCCCGAGCAGCCAGCTGCGCAGTGCGTATCTTTTGGTGTTCGGTGCGGGTCTGCCTTTGGACGCCATCGTACTCTTCCCTCAGATAGTCTTGAGAGAAGCCTAGAGCATTAGTCTCAACAGGCGATTAACGGAAAAGCGGGGGCAGCTCGTCGGCTGCGGGCGCGGCTGCGTCGCGGCGTTCAAGGCCTTTGAAATCAAACAGACCTGCATCAAGCAGGTGGCTTGGGCGTGTGTTCATCAGCGCACGGAACATCACCTGCCGACGCCCGGGGCTGTTCTTTTCCCAGCCATCCAGAATCTGTTTCACCTGTTGGCGTTGCAGCCCGTCTTGAGAGCCGCAGAGATCACAAGGAATGATCGGGTATTCAAGGCTGCGGGCAAATTTCTCGCAGTCTACCTCAGCCACATGTGCCAACGGCCGGTAGAGAAACAGGTCCCCCTCTTCATTGACCAGCTTTGGCGGCATGGTTGCAAGGCGCCCGCCATGAAAGAGGTTCATGAAAAAGGTCTCAAGGATATCATCGCGGTGATGGCCCAGCACAACGGCTGTACAGCCTTCCTCACGCGCAATGCGGTAAAGGTTGCCGCGTCTGAGCCGTGAGCAGAGCGCGCAAAACGTGCGCCCCTCGGGCACCTTGTCCATCACGATAGAATAGGTGTCTTGATACTCGATGCGATGGGCAACTTCGTGCTCTTCCAGAAACTTTGGCAAGACAGTTGCGGGAAACCCCGGCTGACCTTGGTCAAGGTTGCAGGCCAGAAGCTCCACAGGCAAGAGGCCGCGCCACTTCAGCTCATAGAGCACAGCCAACAGCGTATAGCTGTCTTTGCCGCCAGACAGGCAGACAAGCCATTTGCCCCCCGGCTCGATCATTCCATACTGCTCTATAGCCTCGCGCGTCTGTTGCACGATGCGCTTGCGCAGCTTCTTGAACTCGGTGCTTTTGGGAGCGCCGCGAAAGAGCGGGTGGATATCTTCAGCTTTGTCTAACATGAGCGAGGCAATAGCTTGTCACCTTGGCGGGAGCAACTAAATCCGTCCCATGTCATGCAGCCGAGCGTGCAAATCGCGCGCGCGCATGTCGCCCGCTTCGAGCGCAAAGACAAAGGCATGGGTCAGAAAGAACGACCGCTCTATCAGGTCGTTCGATCTGTCGGCAGCCTCAGTGTAAAGCACAATCAGCCCCTCGCGGTCATCGTGCTCATGTGCTGCCAAAAGCTGGTTATGCAGCCCGCTCATTCGGCAGCGAGCTGCTGACGGTGGTTGGTGATCTGGTTGGCCACCCAGTCATGAAAACAATGCGTCGGCCCATCCATGGCAGGGGAGAAGCGCCCGCCATCAAAGCCGCGCCCGTACCGGCCCTTCTGCATCCCTTCGACAACAAAAATATCTTCGATAAACACAGTTTTCCACTGGGTCGCATTCTTGGCGCGCAAAGCTTCGTCAACTTTTGGTTCGGCATAAAACAGGTGCACATGCTCCAGCGTTTTGTTGACAGCCTTCGGCTCAAGGATGATGGCAAAGGCGTGGTCACGTTGCACTCCCAAGAGCACATTGGGGTAAACTGTGATATACTCGCCCCCCGTCTCCCATTTGTCCGAGAGGTTCGGGAAGTCAGGGAAGGTTTCGCCGTCTTGCCCTGTTAGCTGGCGGTAGACGAGCGTACCTTGCCCCGAATAGCGGCCGTATTCTTCGATGTTGTAGTGATCTTCCAGCCGGGAATAGCTGTTCAGCCCGGGGTGAACCCACGGCAGGTGATAGCTCTCGCAGTAGTTTTCAACGGCCAGCTTCCAGTTTGTCTCGACCTCGAGTTCAAACTTGCTGTCCTCACCGCCATGATACATCGGCACGTCAAATTCTTTCCAGCGCTCCAGAAGCTCCGCATGGGTCTCTTCAAATGGCGCGGCCGTGTTGGAGGCATTGATGAACACAACCCCCAGCCAGATGTAGCTAGGCACCTCATAAAGCCCCAGCTCGCTGCGTGGCATGTCTTTGTGGGTGTTCATACCAGGCCCGCCCACGTGTGGCGTTGCCACAAGCTCGCCTTTGGTCGAGTAGCACCAGGAGTGATAGGGGCAGCGGATCGCGCCTTCGATCTTTTTTGGTTCTGACACGAGAATCATGCCACGGTGGCGGCAGGTGTTCTGGAACACGCGTACTTGGCCGTCTTTGTCGCGGATCAGCAAGAGCGGCATCCCGAGGAACTCGATCGGTTTCGCATCGCCGTTTTCGGGAACATCGGCTTCAACGCCGATACCCGACCAGTTGTTGTACAAAACGGCGTCGCGCTCCTCCAGAAAGACCCGTTCATCAACATAATGTTCGTTGGGCAGGCCATTGGCCGTTTCCACAGGGCGCATCACGCTTGAAATGTTGGTTGTCATGGTCTGTCCTCCAGAAAGCTTGAGCGAGAATACCCCTGGATCGGTGGTAAAACTTTTCTCACCGCGACACGGCTTTTCTGCCCGCGACCGCTTGGCGCAGTTTTTCATCGGTTGTCGCGGCTGCGGCGTAAGCTCTCTATGAAACAAATTTTGCTCACATTTGCTCTCGTTCTTCTGGCCGCGTGTTCCGGGAAGCCTTCGTTTGATGACCCTGCCTTGTCAGAGCGCAAGCTTGACCTTGAGCAGTTTTTTGATGGTCAGTTTGTGGCCTATGGCCAATTTCAAGACAGGTTCGGCAAAGTGCGTCAGCGCTTCAGGGTTGATATGCTCGGAGAATGGGACGGGCAGGTGCTTACCCTGACAGAAGATTTCACTTACGCGAGCGGAACAACAGAGCAGCGTATCTGGACGCTGACCAAGACAGGAGACGACACGTGGCGCGGCTCTGCTGAGGGTGTCATCGGTGAGGCGACAGGGCAGGAAGCCGGCGACAGGTTCAATTGGCGCTATACCATTGATCTGCCCCAACCTGACAAAGGCGGCACGATGCGCGCTGAGTTTGATGACTGGATGTGGCTGCTCTCTGACAACCGTTTGCTCAATATTGCTTATGTCGAGCGCTTCGGCGTGCGCCTTGGCACGGTGACGATTATGTTCGAAAAGCAATAAGCCTGCTTTCAGGCAATCTTAAAACAAGCTCTGCTGTGTGAAGTTTTCTTGAGCGAAATGTGAATCCCGCCCCATAGTTAGCTATGCGCTCGGGAGGATCTGCATGAATATTGATAAAAAAATCACCGATGATTTGGTGGCCAATGACATTTCGTTTGTCACCACTGTGCCCTGTAAGCAGCTTGCAGGTGTCATTGAAGAGATAGACCAGAGGGATGAAATATTTCACATCCCATCCAACAAGGAAGACGAAGGCATGGGCCTTTGCGCGGGGGCGTGGATGGGAGGGAAGCGCCCGGCCATCATCATGCAAAACACAGCCATAGGTGTGACGATCAATACCTTGGCCACGCTCATACAGTATTACAGAATGCCACTGCCGATGCTGATCAGCTATCGTGGCGAGCTGCGCGAGCCGGTGGCGTGTCAGGTTGAAATGGCGGTTCACACCAAAGCGCTCCTCGCGCAGATGAACATTCCGACGTACCATTTCCACAAACAGTCCGATGTCGAAGAGCTCGACATGATCCTGAAATACACATTCATGTGCAACAAACCTGTGGCGATCCTGACCGATGCCAACTTCTGGGGAGGCTATGGCGACCAATGATCCGTTCTGAAATCCTGAAAGAAATCGCTCCGATCCTGCGTGACCAACTTGTGGTGTGCAATATCGGTATCCCCAGCCAAGAGCTTCACGCGATTGATGACCAGCCGAGTAACTTCTACATGCTTGGCACAATGGGGCTGGCTTCAAGTATCGGCCTCGGCCTCGCGCTTGTGCAGCCCAAACCCGTGGTTGTCATTGATGGCGACGGCTCGATCCTCACCAACATGGGGACTTTGCCGACCATCGCCAACAATGTGGCCAACAACTACATCCTGATGATCATCGACAACGGATCATATGGCTCCACGGGCGATCAGCCCACATACACGGGCAAGAAAACCTCGCTCGCGAAAGTGGCTGAAGCCTGCGGCTGCGAACGCGTCATCGAGTGCCGCGATGCCGATACAGGCCGCGTGCTACAAGAGGCTCTGGACAGCGGCGAAATGACCGTGATCGTTGTGAAGTGTGACAGTGGCAATGCGAAGATGCCGGTCATCACCATGGACCCTGTCATCATTCGCGACCGCTTTATGACGGAAGTGGCGCGCTGATTGGCTCAGGTTTCACCGTCTGGTCGCCAGAAAAGTGACTGGACGGTGTATATACAGATTGCCATACCCACAGCCCCACCCGCAGCCACACCCAGTAAGACGACCACATCAATCGGTCCGCCGATGTCTGAAAAGCCGGAGCGGGTCATGCCCTGGACGAACAAAACTGCCGCGATTGCGCCGATGGGCATAGAGAGCTGCGCCCAGAGAAACTTGCGCCAGCTTACGCTGCGGTCGCGGATCAGCACGTAGACATATGCCACAGTCACCAGCGCAGCGGCTGTGACCATTGCCCAAAACAGGGTGCGCCCAAAAATTTCCTCAAACACGGCGATGAGTGTTGTAACTGTCAGATCTTGCATGGTTTTCTCCTTACGCTTTGCCGCGCAACATGGCGTTATACGTGGCTTTTAGGGCGACTTCTTTCATCAGCCAGCTGATCCAGAGTTCCTCCAGCGGCGCGATAATGCCGGGGAAGGAGGGGGTGAGATTGTTGTTGTAATCAAACTCGACAAGCATCGCGCGCCCAACTTGGGTGATCAGGGGGCAAGAGGTGTAGCCGTTGTAGGCGGCATCTGTCGTATCGCCTGAAATCTGCGCCACAAGATGTTCTTCCACAACAGGCACTTGCCACTTCACACTCGCCGCCGTCTTCCCCTTCGGAACGCCAGCAACATCGCCAAGCGCGAAGACTTCGGGGTAGCGGTTGTGTCGCAAAGTCGCTTTATCAACTTCCATCCAGCCTTCACCAACCCATTTGTCAGCCCAGCTAAGGCCCGACTGGCGCACAACATCAGGTGCGCGCTGGGGCGGGATGACATGAATGTAGTCGTAGTCGCGCTCCACTGTACCTTCAGGCGTTTCAAATGTTGCGCGCTTCGCGCCCGCGTCAATGCCTTTCAAAACATGCGAATAGTCGGGGTTGATCTCGCGATCACCAAAGAGCATCCGCACTTTTTCTGATACAATCGGCACGCCAAAAAGGCTGTTGTTGTTGGCCATGTAGCGGACGTCCATCTTGCCACGACCGCCTGCTTTGCGGGCCAGATCGTCAATCAGGAATGTGTGTTTGAGCGGCGCGCCTGCGCATTTCATTTCGGTTGCGGGGCGGGTGAAGAGCCCAACGCCGCCATCTTCGATGTACTTTGAGGCTGCTGTCCACGTGCGCGCAGCATACTCTGGCCCAGCATAAAGTGCACCGATGCCATTTTCACCAACCATATCAAGGCTGAAGCCTTCAATCGCATCGTGATCAAGTGTCAGGCCTGTTGCAACGATCAGGTAATCATAGCTCAGGATTTCCCCACTTTGCAGGGCCACCTTGCGGCTCTCGGGGTCAATATTGGCGGCCCAGTCCTGCTTGAGGGTGGCGTTTTTAGGGAGCCAGTCAGTGGTCTGGCTCACCGAATATTTTGCGGGCTTCAGCCCTGCTGCAATCAGCGAAAATCCGGGCTGGTACCAATGCTCTTTGCGGCCATCCACAAGGGTGATCTGTGCGCCGTCGAGCCGTTCTGTCAGGCGGTTTGCCAAAGCAGCCCCTGCAGCGCCAGCGCCCAGTATCAGGATATTTGCGTTTGTTTTCACTGCGGCCTTGGCGGGCTTGGCCGCGCCTGTAAGCCCGAGCGCACCCGCACCAGCAGCCAAGCTAAGAAAGCCTCTGCGCGAGGGTGTAAAATTCGAATCGTGCATGAGTATTCCTCCACTTCACATGCCCATTATAGAATATGTTTCGGCAGGAGGTTTTGATGCAGGTCAAGTCAGTGGAACAGGGGACTGGCTCTGATTTGGTGAAATCTAGAGGATGTCCCCTTTGGCTGCGGGGCCTGTCGGCGGCATGCCATTGTTAAGCTGCCATGCCATTTTCTGAAGTCGGTCTCCGGCGTGCCTGAAGAATGCGGTATAGCTCTCACAAAAATAGTTATGCCCTGCTTCGCCGTCTTTCGCCTTGGCAAAGCGGTGTTTTGGGCAGCCGCCATTGCAGGCAAACCGAAACTCACAGGCGCGACATTGTGCTGTCAGAGTGGCCTGTTTATCGGTGCCAAATTCAACCTGTCGATCACTCCAGAGCATGTCTTTCATCGGCGTCTGAGTGATGTTTCCAAGCTTGTAATCTGGATAAACATAGTGATCACAGGCGTAGAGGCTGCCGTCATGCTCCAATGCCAAGCTATTGCCGCATGTCTCAGCAAAAACGCAGAGCGAAGAAGGGTGCCCCGCCCAAAGCCCAAGTTGCACATCAAAAAACTGTACCGATACCCTACCTACGTCTGCTTTGTACCAAGCGTCAAAAACATCGCAGAGGAACTTGCCGTAAGCACGCGGCGCCACGCTCCATGCGCTTATTTTGTTGGTTGGGTCCATATCAACCTGAGGGGCACTTGCCAGCCCTGATGTCCCTGTGCGTTCAACGATGGGAATAAACTGGATGTGGTCAAAACCCAAGTTTTTGAGGAAGCGGTAGACCTCCTTGCCTTTGGCGCTATTGGCGCGGTGTACTGTTGTGAGGGCGTTGTGCTGGACACCGTTTGCCTTAAGGATTTCAAGTCCGCGCATGACGGCGTCAAAGGTGGGCCGCCCTGCACGATCAACGCGGTACTTGTCATGCACGGGTTTGGGGCCGTCGATACTCAACCCGACGAGAAACCCGTTTTCTGCAAGAAATGTGCCCCACGCATCGTCAAGCAGCATGCCATTGGTCTGCAGCGCGTTGCTCACAGGCATGTCGCTTGGCGCATGCTTTTTCTGGAAGGTCACAATTTTGCGAAAATAATCGACGCCCAGCATCGTTGGCTCACCGCCTTGCCATGCAAAGTGAGCTTCGGGCATTTTTGCTTCAAGCGCTGCGGCTATGGTCTGCTCGATATAGCGCTCCAGAACCTCGTCACTCATGCGAAATTTCTTCTCGCTTGGGTAGAGCTTCTCTTTCTCAAGG
This sequence comes from Lentibacter sp., assembly GCF_965658795.1. Lineage (NCBI taxonomy): Bacteria > Pseudomonadati > Pseudomonadota > Alphaproteobacteria > Rhodobacterales > Roseobacteraceae > Lentibacter > Lentibacter sp. Next base: position 117,909 of record NZ_CBFHTG010000003.1, read on the forward strand.
TAATAGCAATACTTACAGTCAATATTACAGCGAGGCCCAATGGGCTTTGTCATGATGCTGAATGGCAGGGGGGTCATGTTGCGCTCCTGTCTCGGACGGTTTCTTTGTGGCCTAAACCGCGCACCTTGGCAATCTGAGGGCCTGTCGCATAGACCAATGCCCCAAAGCGGGCTAGGTCTGGGGGAACGAAGCGGCTCTGATGCATCCGCTCAAAGATAAGTTGTTTACGAGGCAGTCATGGTTTCTCAAGCCCCAAAGAAGAATGTTGTATTGATCAGTTTTGACGATGCAGTTGCATTTTGGAAGTATAAAACGGTTTTTGGGGAGGCGCTTCAAACACCAAATTTAGACCGAATTTGTGCCCAGTCGACCGCGTTTCAAGCGGCCTATTGCCAAGCTCCCATTTGCAGCCCTTCGCGCGCCAGCTTTATGTCTGGCCTTGCGCCGCATCAGTCGGGTGTTACGGGCCCTTACAAGAACTACTTTGAGAAGATACCAGCCGAGGCAATGTGGCCATACCAGCTCAAGAAAAACGGGTTCTATTGCTCGTCGGGTGGCAAGGTTATGCAGGGATATGCGGCTCTTGACGATGAGGTGCACAACGCACTTTTCTCCGATAAGCCTAAGAAATTCCGGGGTGATTGGCAGATACCTGATCATATCAGCATGGAGTTTGGCGGTTTGCGCGGTGGTAAGGCTGCGCGAAATGAAAGGGATGATCCAAGATTTTATGATCATCAGTCAGCCAACTCCATCGCCCGTTTTTTGAAGAACTATAAGGATGACGCTCCGTTTTATCGTGAGGTGGGCTTCTTCGGCCCCCATGGCCCTTGGATTACGCCTCGACGTTTCAAGGAAATTTATGATGAGAAGAACATTCGCAAACCCAAAGCGTGGCGCGACGGGTTTGATGAAAGTGCGTTTATGGAGCTTACGAACACGCACAACATTGACAGTAGCAACTTTCAGCAATGGCGCAAAAGCGTGCGCAATTACTTTTCTGCGCTGACCCATACGGACCATCATTTGGGGCGTGTCTGGGATGCGATTAAGGCGTCACCGCATGCGGACAATACCCTGGTCATTATTCTGTCTGATCATGGGCTACATCTGGGTGAGCGCAACCGCTTTCGCAAACACACGCTGTGGGAGCAGGTGGCCAATGTTCCTCTCATTATCCACGACCCTGATCAGCCCGTCGCGCAAGTGGTGAGTGATCCGGTCGCGCTACTGGATGTTGGCCCGACTGTGATGGACTACTTGGACTTGCCGCCGCTTGAGGGCGGTGTCGGGCGGTCGCTCAGGCCTCAAGTCAACTGGGAGCGCGTACCTGATCGGGCGGTGCCCACTTTTTATGACAACAGTGCCAGTGTGCGCAAAGGCAGGTATCGTTTCATCCGCTATGCGGACGGATCCACACAATTTTTTGATCTTGCCAAAGACTGGTGGCAGACTCGTGATTTGGGGCCAGACCACCCCGAATATGCCTCAATGAAGGCAGTGCACGCTGCTTGTTGCTTGGAATACGGCTTTGATATTGCTGCAAGCGAGGCTGCGCCATAGGGCTCATTCAGGCTTTATACGTGCGCTCTTCCAGTGAGACTTGGTCCAAGTGGTCGTTCAGCATGCCGAGAAGGGCTTGCTCAGCCCTGTTCAGGCTGCGGCGCGTGTTGGAGAGCATGTGAATATCAATGGCAGGCAGCGCTTTGTAGGGGGGGACCTGCCACAATAGCCCGGCCTCGACATCCCGCTTGGCAACATGCACAGGCAGCGCGCCAATCCCGATATTTGCAACGATCATGCGGCGGACCTCGGGGAGATTGGACGACAGACCTTTTGGTGCGGCGCGCATGCCCAACTTTTTACGCATGTGAGCTACGCTCGAAAGTGGGCCATTTATTTCGTCTGTTTGAAAGGTCACCGCATCTTCGTTTTTTAAAGCGCTCAGATCAATCGGAGCTTGGCCAAAGAGCGGATGCTGGGGCCCGCAAAACAGACCGAAAAACTCGCGATAAAGAACGCGGGCCTCCAATCCTTTTGGGGCTTCGGTGAACAGGCACACTCCGAATGTGACGCGGTTTTGCAAAAGCTGTGCGATCACTTCGGCGCTGTCCATTGTTGAAATGGTATATGTGGCGCCCGGATATTGGGCATTAAAACGGGTCAGAACATCATCAAAATGGGGTGAGACAACGTGGCTGGCGACGGCGATACTGATCTGCCCCGTCACTTCTTCTTCCAGGCCTCCCATAAGATCGGGCAGCTGGGTGACGGTTCCGAAGATGGAGCTTGCTTCAGCATAAAGCACTTGGCCCCATGGTGTGACACTGAAGTGTTTGGGCGAGCGGTTTATGAGCTTTCGCCCTGTGATGTCTTCCAGTCGCTTGAGTGCTGCGCTGATTGTTGGCTGCTTTAAGCCCAAAAAGTGCGCGGCGGGTGTGATCCCGCCTTGGTCAACAACGACCATGAAGGTGCGCAGCAGATTCCAGTCCAAGTTCCAGGGGAAGCGATGCTCGTAAGGCTTTAACATTGATTCAGTCTATTTTTGAAATTTACAATATCTATTTGCCCTATGAGAGAATGCGGCGCAACCTTTCGATTACGGTGTCTCTGGGCGGCGACTCAGCTCGCGCTTCTCATAGAAGGCACAATCAACAACAGGGAAAAAATATGAAAAACTCATTCACACTACTCCGCCGCCACATGCTCATGGGGGCCGTTGCCATGGTCGGTTTGAGCTTTGCGCCACAAGCTTCCAGTGCAGACGAACTTGCCGAGATCAAAGAGCGCGGTGTCCTGTCCATCGCGATGAGCGGACAGTACCCGCCGTTCAACTTTGTGAACGAGCAAAACGAAGTTGTCGGCTTTGACCCGGCCATCGGCACAGAAATCGCCAAGCGCATGGGCCTTGAAGTGAAGGTTGTGACAACAGCCTGGGACGGCATTATCGGCGGCTTGCTTGCCCAAAAGTATGACGCTGTTGTTGGCTCCATGTCGATCACGGAAGAACGTGACAAAGTTATCGACTTTGTTGGCCCGTATTACAGCACCAAGCGCGCCATTTTCACGAAAGCAGGGTCGGACATTACGACTGTAGAACAATTGGATGATGCGAAAGTTGGGGTGACACTTGGCGAGACCCACGAAGAGTGGGCGCGCGAGCAGGGTTACAACATCAACACATACAAAGGGCTGCCCGAGTTGCTTCTTGAGCTTCAGAATGGTCGCGTTGATGCAATCGTGAATGACTCCATTCCTGTGATCTTGGCGATGAAGGCGGGGCAGTATGATCTGGCGATCGTAAACGACCCGTCGGCCGAGCCAATCGGTGCGGGCATTGCGATCCGCGAAAACAATCCCGAGCTGGCAGCAGCGATGCAAAAAGCCCTCGATGATATGATGGAAGACGGCACATACCTCGCGATTGCCGAGGAATGGGTTGGTGGCGATATCCGCTAAACGCCTGCCTGCCGGGGGCAAGCCTCGGCAGGCGCACATTCCAACTTGATCGTGAGGCTTTCAGCGTGACAACCACCTATGGACATCTGACTTGGGAAGAGGTGCGCGACGCAGACAAGGACCGCGTTGTGATCCTTAATGTATCCGCAACCGAAGATCATGGTCCGCATATGCCGCTGGATACAGACACAGTACTTGGTATGGCCGTGGCCGAAGGTGTGGCCAAAGCTGCGCCCGAGGCTGTGTTTGTTATGCCGCCTGTGCCCTACGGTTTTAACGAACATCACAAAGATTTCCCCGGTGTGATCTGGATCCAGCCTGAGACGCTGCTGGCCTTTGTGACCGACATCACGAAGTCGCTCGCGTATCACGGGTTTCGGCGTATCCTGCTTCTCAATTCGCACGGCTCCAACCACCCCGTGCTGGATCTGGCCGCACGTAAAACTGTTATCGAGACAGGCATTATCTGTGTCTCAGCCTCCTATTGGAACCTGATGTCAGCGCGCATCAATGAGATACGTAAGTCCGACATTGGCGGTATCGCGCACGCAGGAGAATTTGAAGCCGCGATGTACATGCACTTGCATCCAGAGCGTGTGACTATCGAGAAGGCCAGCACTCAAAACAGTCACAATCCTGACAGTCAGTTTTTCAACCTTGACCTTGCAGGCGGCGGCGGAGGCGCGATGTTGATGCGCTGGTGGTCTGAAGTTTCCCCTGACGGGACGATGGGCGATCCGACAGTGGCAGACCCTGAAACAGGCAGACTGTTTTTGGAGGCTGCGATCGAAGAGACCACTGCCCTTGTCCACGAAATCCGCGCGCTGCCGATCTTGCCGCGCAAAGATCACCATTGAAAGGGCGGCGTCGTGGACACTGATCTGATTTTGCGGGTTTATCCCTTTTTCCTTGAAGCGGCTTGGGTCACGATTCAGCTGTCGGTTCTCACGGCTCTGCTGGGCCTTGCCTGCGGCTCTTTGGGCGCTGCTGCGCGCCTGTCGCGCTTGGCTCCATTGCGCTGGGCCGCGGCGGTCTATGTCAGTGTGTTTCGCGGCACCCCTGCGTTGATTCAGGTTTTCATCCTCTACTTTGGAGGCCCCCAAGTTGGCATTCAGCTTGATAGTTTCTCGGCGGGGACAATTGCACTTGGCGTCAACATCGGGGCCTACATGACAGAAACGATACGCGGCGCGATTGTGTCGGTCGATAAAGGCCAGACCGAAGCCGCCCGCACCCTCGGCTTGAGCCGCTGGGAAACAATGCGAAAAGTTATTCTGCCACAGGCTGCACGGATGATGATCCGGCCCTTGGGCGTGAACATCAATGCATTGATCAAAGGGACAGCGCTAGTTGCGCCGATCTCTGTTGTCGAGCTGACGTATACCGCGCAGAGATTTATCGGTTCGACGTATAAGCCGTTTGAAATGTTTCTGCTCTCGGGCCTTCTTTACATGATCATTATCTATGCTGTGGGCCAAGGCATCAGCTGGCTGGACCGTCGGGCGCGGATCGTATGATTGCTATGCACCACATAAGGAGTAGCCGCTATGGGGCTTGATTTCACAGTGGTACCGAGCTTTTTCGGCATCCTTCTCATGGGCGCAGGTTGGACCGCTGCCATCACAATTTGCGCGGGCATTTTGAGCTTCTTCGGTGGGATCGTCTTTGCTGTTGTCGCGCTCTACGGGCACTGGTCGCTGCGGCTGCCGATGCGAGCGTTTGCATTCCTGTTTATGGGGACGCCACTCTTGTTGCAGCTTTTCCTGATTTACTTTGGCCTTATCGAGATAGGTATTGACCTGCCTGCTTTTGTGGCCGGCGTTATAGGCCTCGGGCTTCATTTTGCAGTGTATAATTCGGAGTTGATCCAAGCCTCGATTTTGTCGGTTGATAAAGGCCAGTATGAGGGCGCGCGGACCCTTGGTCTCTCGCGGGGGCAAACGCTGCGCCGCATCATTATTCCTCAGGCTGTACGCGCGGTCATCCCGCCTATGGGCAATAATATGATCGCGCTTTTGAAGGACTCTGCGTTGGTTTCGGTGATAGGCGTTATGGAGCTCACACTGGCTGCGCAGCAAGCGATCAGCCGCACGTATCGCCCCTTTGAGTTCTATCTCGCGGCAGCATTTTGCTACTACATCATCAACCTCGCGCTAGAGGCGGGCTTGCGCCGTCTTGAACGCCGCATTGCTGCGTCGCGTTGAGACTGGGAGACATCACATGACTGACAAAGCCTTCGTCACTATCAAGAATGCCGCTAAGAGTTTTGGTGCGCTGAAAGTGCTCAAAGACATCAACCTCACTGTGGAGCGCGGCCAGATCGTTGCGATTATCGGGCCGTCGGGGTCGGGTAAGTCAACACTCTTGCGTGCCATCAACGAACTTGACCCGCTGACAGGTGGCGAAGTGTGGCTCGAGGGTGTCCAGATCAACAAGACACTACCGCATCGACAATATGAGGCGCACGTCAATCAGGTACGCCAAGATATTGGTATGGTATTCCAGCATTTCAATTTGTTCCCGCATCTTACGGTACGCGGAAATATCACCCTTGCCCCGAGGATGCTGAAAGGCCTTTCCGAGGAGGAGGCCAACCAGCTCGCCGAGGAACAGCTGGCCAAAGTCGGGCTGTCAGAAAAGATTGACGAGTTCCCCTCGCGCCTTTCAGGCGGGCAAAAGCAGCGTGTGGCGATTGCACGTGCGCTTGCGATGAAGCCAAAGGTGATGCTCTTTGACGAGGCGACATCTGCGCTCGACCCCGAGCTTGTTGAAGAGGTGAATCTGGTCATGAAGCAGCTCGCCGAAGAGCATATGACCATGATCATTGTGACACATGAAATGGATTTTGCAGCATCGGTCTGTGACCGTGTTCTGTTTATGGATCAGGGTGTTGTGGTCGAAGAAGGCCCGCCGTCCGTGATCTTCCAAAACCCGAAGGAAGAACGAACCCGTAATTTCCTGCGCAAACACCTGAGCCGCTGAAAGCCACCAACATGAGCAATCTTTTTTATCAAACCAAATCCCCGCGCCCTCTGCTTGAGCGAGCCGAAGGCATCTACATGTGGGGCCAGGATGGCAAACGCTACATCGACGGTTCTTCTGGTGCGATGGTTAGCAATATCGGCCATTCGAACCCAGCTGTTCTGGCGGCGATGCGAACTCAAATGGAGAGCTCGACCTTTGGCTACCGGCTTCATTTCCAAACGGAATCTTCCGAGAAGCTCGCGTCCATGACAGCAGCACTTGCGCCAGAGGGGCTGAACAAGGTGTTCTTTGTTTCGGGAGGTTCAGAGGCTGTTGAAAGCGCGCTCAAAATGGCACGACAGTACGCGCTCACACAAGGAGAGGCGCAGCGTTACAAAGTCATCTCGCGCTATCCAAGCTACCATGGCTGCACGCTCGGCGCTTTGGCGATCACCGGATATGCCCCAATGACAGCCCCGTTTGATCCGATGATGAAAGCTATGCCCAAGATCCCTGCGCCACGCGCCTATCTTGATGGGCTTGACCCCAACGACGAGGCGACGGGCCAGCATTATGCTGATATGCTGGAGGCGAAGATCCTTGAAGAAGGGCCGGGCACGGTGCTGGCTTTTATCGTTGAACCCATCGGAGGCGCATCCACTGGGGCGCTTGTTCCGCCAGCAGGGTATATGCAGCGTATACGGGACATTTGCACACGCCATGGCGTCTTGCTTGTTCATGACGAAGTCATGACAGGAGGGGGGCGCACAGGCCGTTTTTTTGGGGCAGAGCACTGGGACGTTGCACCTGATCTGATCGCTTTGTCCAAGGGCTTTGGCGGTGGATATGTGCCCCTTGGCGCCATGGTTGCCCGAGACGACATCGTCGAGGCGGTGATGGCCTCTGGCGGCTTCATTCACGGCTTTACCTATGCAGGTAATCCGCTTGCATGCGCGGCAGGCTGTGCTGTGATTGAGCAAATTGAAGCACTTGGCCTTGTGAAAAACGCGGCGACAATGGGCGACAAGCTCGCCGAGCGGCTACAAAGCCTGATGCAGCAATATCCGCTTATAGGCGATGTGCGCGGCAAAGGCCTTTTGACGGCGTTTGAGCTTATGAAAGATCGCACGAGCAAAGAGCCTTTGCCGCCCGAGCTTCATGCGCATTCACGCCTTGTTGATATCGCTTATGACAATGGCCTCATCATTTATTCACGGCGGACCCGTGGGGGCGCATCTGGTGATCATTTCCTTGTCTGTCCACCGATGATTGTGACCGAAAACCAACTCGACGACATCGCTGATATTCTTGCGGCGTCTTTGGCTCAATATATGGCCGAAATTCCAGAATATTCAGGCGCAGCATAAGGCAGCCCCATGTCAAAAATCATTATCACCTGCGCGATAACAGGCTCTATTCACACCCCTTCCATGTCGCCCCATCTGCCTATCACGGCAGAAGACATCACAGAACACTCTGTGGGTGCGGCGGAAGCAGGGGCTGCGATTTTGCATTTACATGCCCGCGATCCCGAAACTGGGCGACCCTCGGCAGACCCTGCCCATTTTGGGGCGTTCCTGCCGCAGATCAAGCAGCGCTCTGATGCGGTTCTCAATATCTCTACGGGGGGTAGCGCAACGATGACATTGGAGGCCCGCCTCGCGGCGCCCAAGCAGGCAGAGCCAGAAATGTGCTCGCTAAACATGGGCACGATGAATTTTGCGCTTTACCCCGCTGCCGAGCGGATCACTGAGTGGAAATATGATTGGGAGCAGCCTTTTCTTGAAGGCTCTGACGACCTCGTTTTCAAGAATACGCCCCGAGATATGGTTCATGTGCTGCATGAAATGGGTGAAAAACGCGGCGCACGGTTTGAGTTTGAATGCTACGATGTGAGCCATCTCTACATGCTGCGTCACTTTGTTGACCGTGGCTTGGTGCAGGGCCCAATCTTTATTCAGTTTGTATTTGGCGTTCTGGGCGGCATTGGCCCGGACCCTGAAAACCTCACTCACATGAAGCTTATTGCCGACAAACTTTTTGGGCAGGATTATGAATTCTCTGTCTTGGCCGCCGGTCGGCATCAAATTCCACTGATTACCATGTCTGCTATTCTGGGTGGGCATGTCCGTGTCGGCCTTGAGGACAGTCTTATGATTGCTCGGGGGCAATTGGCAAAGACCAACGCAGAGCAAGTTGTAAAGATCCGCCGCATTGTTGAAGATTTGGGGCGTACCGTGGCCTCACCTCAAGAGGCGCGCGTGATGCTTGATCTCAAGGGCGGTGACAGAACCGCGATTTGATATGTGCCTCTTGGCACACTCTCCAACAGGCAAGACCAAGAAAGAAGTCTAATGAAAGCTATCTTCGACGCCAGACAACGGAAGCACGAGCCGCGCCACTTTATGGCCAATGGCACTGTTCTGCCCAATCCCGAGCAGCCTGAGCGGATCGAGCGTTTGTTGGCGGGGGCGAAAGCGGCGGGTTGCGAGATGCATAGCCCGGAAGATGCGGGGCTTGGACCCATCGCAGCGCTGCATTCCCCCGAGTATCTCACGTTTCTTCAGACAATTCACACACGCTGGATGCGAATTGAAGGTGGCGGCGACGAGGTCATCCCGAATATACACCCCGCAAGTCGCAACGATAGTTATCCAAAGTCAGCAGTTGGGCAAGCGGGGTTTCATCAAGCCGATACCGCCTGTCCGATTGCGGCTGGAACTTGGGATGCGAGCTACTGGTCGGCACAATCTGCAATTACAGGTGCTGATTTGCTTCATGCGGGTGAGCCCGCCGCGTATGCGCTCTGCCGCCCTCCGGGACACCACGCTTTCGGTGATCTTGCGGGCGGGTTTTGTTTTCTGAACAATTCTGCGATCGCAGCAGAGCGGCTGCGTAGCAAAGGTCTGCGCGCGGCAATTCTTGACGTCGATGTCCATCATGGCAACGGTACGCAAGGGATATTCTATGACCGAGATGATGTTTTAACTGTCTCTCTGCATGCAGATCCCGAACGCTTTTATCCGTTCTTTTGGGGGCACGCGCATGAGCGCGGTGAGGGGCGTGGGCTTGGCTATAATCTGAACATCCCATTGGTGCGCGGCACAGATGATGCGGCCTATCTCAAGGCATTAGAGCGGGCTCTGGACCGCATAGACGCCTTCGGAGCGGATGTTCTTGTGGTGGCTCTGGGGCTTGATGCCTATGTCAATGATCCGTTCAAAGGCTTGGCTATCACGACTGGTGGATTTGGCCAAATCACGGCGGCAATAGCAGGGCTGGGGATGCCTTGTCTTTTTGTACAAGAAGGTGGCTACCTCTGTGACGCGTTGGGCGACAATCTCACATCGGCGCTGAGGGGCTATGAAGCGGCTTCTTAGCGTCTAGCTGACCAGATCATCACGATTTGTTTAGTATTGACTGAACAAACTTGACTGCATCTGTCGCCAGTCTATATCTGCCTCAACAAAAACGAGGTATCAGATGTCAGATAAAGTGTCGTTTGAGGCGGTCAGGAGTGGCTTTATTGAAAAGTCGGGCCTGATTTCTCAGGCAGAAGGATTGCCGCGCATTGCTGGCCGTGTGTTCGGGCTTCTGATTTTTGACGGAGAGATGGTGTCCTTCGGAGATCTCGCTACGCGCCTACAGGTCAGCCGCGCAAGCATCAGCAGCAGCATTCGGCTTCTTGAAGAGCGCGGCTTGATCAAGCGCATGACCAAGCCGGGAGAGCGGCAAGATTTCTTTCAGCTCGCCCCGAACCCTTACGCAACCATGCTTGAGGGTATCCAGAAGCGCACACAATCCACGCGTGATGACATCGCCGATACGATAGCATCGCTTCCCTCTGATGCAGATGCCGTGGAGAGACTGAAAGAGTACGCGGATTTTTACGCATCTTTAGATTCTGCGGTTGCCGTCGCCCTACAAGAGCTGACCAACGCGCGGAATAAACCCGCTTCAAAACAGCCGCAGACGTCCAAGGATAAAAGCAAATGACCAAAGAGCCAGACGCAGTGACCTTCGCCTCAGACACAGGGGCGTCCCGCTCCACATGGATTGCTGCCGCGTTGGTTGTCGCCATTGTTGCGTGGATGGGCAGCGGCTTTATCTTCCCCTCCGAAGACGCAGCGCCTGTCGTAGAGCGCGAAGAGCTCATGCCTGTTGCCGTTGCCGTGACATCATCTGTGTCTGAAACTGTCGGCCAGTTCTACCAAGCTGAGGGGCAAGCCTTGCCTGATCGTGACACGATGTTGCGTGCAGAGACATCGGGCGACATTGCAGAAGTCTTTGTATCCAAAGGGGAGGACGTCGTTGCAGGCGCAATCATTGCCCGCTTTGATGCGACGAGCAGCACTGCAGACCTGAACCGTGCCAAAGAAGAGCTGGCGCGCGCACAGCGCGAACTGGCGAATGCAGAACAGCTGCTTGAACGGGGTGTGGCCACAACCGACCGTGTGATCCAGGCGCGCACAACACTGGCGGCCGCGCAGTCCGAGGTGGCCGATGCAGAACGCGACGCGGATGCCTTGACGATAACCGCGCCTTTTGCGGGCCGCATTGAAACGCTGGATCTGGATGAAGGAGAGTTTGTTTCAACAGGGGCCAATGTCGGGCGTTTGGTTGATATCACCCCGCTCACGGTGGCAATTCAGGTGCCACAGCAGTCGCTGACGCGGCTTGCTGTGGGGCAGTCAGCCACGGTGCAGTTTATCACCGGTGAAGTGCGCGAGGGGACGGTTACTTTTGTCGGGAGTTCCGCAGCAGCAGAAACCAGAACATTCCTCGCTGAAGTGGAAGTCGAGAATGCTGATGGCAAAATTCCTGCGGGTATTTCGGCCGAAGTGCTGATTCCGACAGGCGAGACTGTGGCCCATTTCCTGTCGCCGTCTATCGTATCCCTCAATACGGAAGGCACTCTTGGCGTCAAAACTGTGAACGCCGATAACACCGTCGAGTTTTTCCCAATTCAGGTGGTCAAAGCGCAAATTGACGGGATTTGGGTCACGGGCCTTCCAGAAAAAGCTGATGTGATCACTGTGGGGCAGGGCTATGTGAATGCGGGTGAGGTGGTTGCCCCCTCTGTTGCGGAGGTCACCCAATGAATGCGCTTATCGAGGCGGCATTCTCACGGTCACGCGTCGTCATACTTGCACTTGTCATGGTGCTCGCGGTTGGCGCTTATGCCTATGTAGCGATCCCGAAAGAGGCCAACCCTGAGGTTCCTCTGCCATTATTCTATGTCTCGACCAGTCTCGATGGGATCAGCCCGTCTGATGCTGAGCGCCTCCTGCTTGAGCCCATGGAAACCGAATTCGCGAGCATCTCTGGTCTGGACAGTATGAAGTCAGATGCCACCGAGGGCTTTGCCAGTATCCAGCTTGAATTTATACCAGGTGGAGACAATCAGGAAGCTTTGGACAAAGTGCGCGAAGCGGCTGATCGTGCGCAAGGCGATTTGCCCGCAGACGCCGAAGACATCACCATCACCGAAATCAATACAGCTCTCTTTCCGATTATTACGGCGATATTGTCAGGCCCGGTGCCTGAGCGCACGCTCAACACTCTTGCCGAAGAGCTGCAAGACGAAATCGAAGGTCTTTCGGGGGTGTTGGAAGCCGAAATAGGAGGCCAGCGCTTTGAATTTCTGGAGGTGCTGATCGATCCAACGGTGTTTCAAACCTATAACCTGTCGTTTGATGAACTGATTGGGCAGATCCAGCGCAACAACCGCCTTATTGCTGCCGGTGCGATCGAAACAGGATCAGGCCGGATTGTTCTTAAAGTGCCTGGTTTGATTGAAGACTTGGAAGATGTGATGGCTATGCCCGTCAAAGTACGGGGCAATGCAGTGGTCACATTCGGAGATGTCGCAACCATCAGGCGCACGTTTGAAGACCCGAGTTCATTTGCACGTATCAATGGCCAGCCGGCCTTGGCGCTGGAGATCACCAAGCGCTCAGGCGCCAATATCATCGAAACTGTGGATGCTGTAAAAGAGCGGGTAGAGGCTTTGCGCCCGAACTGGCCGGAGAACGTTGAGATCACCTACCTTCAAGACCAAAGCAAGCAGGTCAAAGATATGCTGAGCGATCTTGAAGCCAACGTTATTGCAGCTGTTATTCTTGTGATGATCGTGATCGTTCTGGCACTTGGCGGGCGTTCGGCTATCTTGGTTGGCCTTTCTATCCCGGGCGCTTTTTTGGCTGGGGTGATTGCCCTTTGGGCCATGGGCTACACAATGAATATTGTGGTGCTTTTCTCTTTGATTTTGGTTGTTGGGATGCTCGTGGACGGAGCCATTGTCACGACAGAGTTGGCGGACCGAAAACTGCAGGAAGGTGCTCCCCCCAAAGAGGCATATGCCTTTGCTGCAAAGCGCATGTCCTGGCCGATTATTGCTTCGACCGCGACGACCCTGAGTGTCTTTTTTCCGCTCTTGTTTTGGCAGGGTATGGTGGGTGAGTTTATGAAGTTCCTGCCGATCACGGTGATCCTGACGCTCTTTGCATCGTTGTTTATGGCGCTTGTGTTTATTCCGGTGGCGGGTGGGTTGATCGGGAAACGTCAGCCGCAGACGGCGGCTGCCAAGGCCGCGCTCCACGCCGCAGAGTTTGGCGACCCGCGTACCATAGGTGGCTTTACAGGGCGCTATCTGCGTGTCCTGGAATGGGCGATCTTGCGCCCGGGCACGACACTCTTGTTGGCGGTTGCTTTGCTCCTTGGCGGCTTTGGGGCCTATGGCAGCTTTGGCAAAGGCGTCACGTTCTTTCCCTCCGTTGAGCCAGATTTTATGCAAGTCCAAGTGCGCGCTCGTGACAATTTTTCAATTTTTGAGCGTGATGCGTTGGTGCGTGCGGTGGAAGACCGCTTGCTGCCCTATGACGAAATCGCCAGCATTTACGCGCGCTCCATGATGAGCGCAGGGCAGGGCGATGAAGAAACCATCGGCACGCTTCAGTTGGAATTAACGCCTTGGGACACCCGCCGCACGGCTGTTGAAATTGGCGATGATATTCGCGAAAGCGTGGCGGATATAGCTGGCATTGATGTACAGGTTCAAACCGAGAGCGGCGGCCCCGCAGCAGGGAAGCCTGTTAACCTGCAAGTGACATCCCGCAATCCTGAAAGTCAGGCCGACGCAGTCGCGCAAATTCGGGAGATCATGGATGGTCTCGGCGGATTTACCGACGTGACTGATACGCGCCCTGTCCCGGGTGTTGAGGTCTCGATATTGGTCAACCGTGCCGAAGCGGCACGCTTTGGAGCGGATGTCAGCTTGCTGGGCCAAGCGGTCCAGCTGCTCACACAGGGTATCACCGTTGCCGATTATCGCCCCGATGACATCGACGGGTCTCTTGATATCCGGGTCCGCTTCCCTCGTGAAGAGCGGTCACTCTCTGCACTGGCAAGCCTGCGCGTCCCCACATCTTCAGGGCTTGTGCCGATCTCTAACTTTGTCACGTTTGAGCCTTCCGAGCGTACGGGGATAATCCGTCGGATTGATGAAAAACGCGTGACAACAATCGAGGCCAACGTCGCGGCAGATGTTCTTGTGAACGATCAAGTTCTTGCGCTTGGCGCCGCACTGGAGGCTGCAGAGCTGCCTGATGATGTGTCTTTCAGCTTTGCTGGCGAGGCCGAAGATCAGGCCGAGAGTATGACCTTCCTTGTCGGGGCGTTTGTGGCCGCGATCTTTATGATGTTTGTGATCTTGCTGGTTCAGTTTAACAATTTTCAGCAAGCCTTCGTCGTTATGAGCGCGATTATCTTTTCAATTGCTGGCGTGCTTCTGGGCCTGATTGTCACAGGCCGCCCCTTCGGGATTGTCATGGGGGGGATCGGAGTGATTGCGTTGGCGGGTATTGTTGTAAACAACAACATCGTTCTGATTGATACCTACAATGACTTGAAGCGACAGGGGCAAGCCCCCTTGGAGGCGGCCTTGAGAACTGGTGCGCAGCGGTTGCGCCCTGTCATTTTGACATCGGTCACGACCGCTCTTGGACTAATGCCAATGGTCATCGGCCTTAACCTCAATTTCTTCACCCGCGATATTGTCTATGGGGCGCCTTCGACCCAGTGGTGGACAGAGCTGTCTTCTGCGATCGCAGGTGGCTTGGTTGTTGCGACGATCCTGACTTTGGTGGTCACACCCGCCATGCTTATCCTTGGAGAGCGCAAGGAAACACGCGCTCAAAGACAAAAGCCTTTGGCCCGATAAGGGCCAAAGGCTTTTGGAAATACGAAAGTTAAAGGGGGCGACTATGCCGTCGCCAGCCCTTTCGCCGCGAGCTGATCTGCGCGCCTCTCTTTGGCGAGGTAGGTGTGATACAACACAGGAACGCCAATCAACGTAAGGATTGATGCAAAGCCAAGACCACCCATGATGGTGACGGCCATCGCGGCAAAGAACCCGTCGGCCAACAGGGGCAACATCCCCAAAATGGTTGTGCCTGCGGCCAAGACAACGGGTCGCAAACGGCTCACGCTGGCTGTGACAATGGCTTGATCTTGCGGCAAGCCCGCATCCTTTTGGGCGTCGATCTCTTCCACCAAAACGATCGCATTCTTGATCAACATCCCCGAGAGCGACAAGAGGCCCAGCATCGCAGTGAAGCTGAAAGCCAGATTGGCAAACAGAAGCCCAAGCGCAACGCCATTCACAGCCATTGGTACAATCGTCCAGATCACGGCAGTCTGGCGTAGCTTGCCAAAGAGCAACAGGGTGATCAGAAGCATCGTGCCGAAAGCCAGCGGCATTTGCCGACCAAGAGATGCCTGCGCTTCGCCTGCGCTCTCGAACTCTCCGCCCCACTCAAGGCGGTAGCCTGATGGAACCTCAATCGCTTCGATGAGCGAACGCACTTCTGCAAAGACAGTCGGTGGCGTGAGCCCGTCAATGACATTGGCTTGAACCGTGATCGTTGGCACACGGTTGCGCCGCTCGATGACGGGGTCTTCCGCCAAGACAGCGAAGCCGTCAATCACTTGGCTCAAGGGCAGGTAGCCGCCAATGGCGTTTGAGTAGACGATCTGGTCAAGCAGTTGCCCGTCCCGCTCGGTTTCGCTGCGGGGGGTGCGCACGACGATATCAATCAGTCGGTCGCGTTCGCGGTAGGTCCCTGCAGGGATGCCGTTGGTCGCGAGTGCAATGGCATTGGCAACATCACTCCGCCCGATGCCCGCCGCTTGGGCGCGATCTTCAGCATAGAGGGGGCGTGTCACAATCTCACGTTCGCGCCAGTCGGTGTGCTCGCTATGCAGGCGCGGGGTGGCATTGTGCAAAACGTCTATCGCTTGTGCCGCCAGAGCGCGCAGAACCTCGGGGTCGGGGCCAGAGAAGCGCGCCTCAATATCGGAGCTGACGGGCGGCCCATAGATGATACGTTTGGTTTGTAGCTCTACCCAAGGAAGGGCATTGATCCCAAATTGATCAAGCTCCGCGCGCAAAGCCGGGATTGCGCTCGCCTCCTTGGCCCGGATCACCAGCTGGCCATAAGAGCTGTCTTGGCGCGCTGGATTGTAGGTCAGAATGAAGCGCGTGAGGCCTTGCCCTATGGTTGAGGTGACAGCCTCGACATCGTCACGCGCGAGCAACCACTCTTCAATGACGGCTAGGTCCGCGGATACATCGCCAATCGCGGTGCCTTGGCTTGCCTTGTACTCGACATAAAATAAAGGCGTTGTTGCAGGCGGAAAGAACTGCTGCTTCACCTGACCAAAGGCCATCACACAGGCGACAGTGGTTCCGAGCAAGCCGATAATAACGAGCCAGCGCAGCCTAAGAGCACCGCGCACCAAGCTGCCATAGGCTCGAAACACAGGGCCATTGTAGCCCGTGTCGTCGCCAACCAAGCCACCGGTTTTGAAGAGGTAATGCCCCAAAAGCGGGGTCACGGTGACTGCGACAAACCACGATAGCAAAAGCGAGATCGCGATGACGGCAAAGAGAGAGAACATGAATTCACCGGTTGCATCGGGCGACAAGCCGATACCCGCAAAGGCCATGATGCCGATGACTGTTGCCCCCAGAAGAGGGATCTGGGTTTTTTGAGCAGCGCTGTCAGCCGCATCCCGCGATGAGCGGCCTTTGCGCATTTCCTGCTGCATGCCTTCTGCAATCACAATTCCGTTGTCCACCAGCATACCCATTGCGATGATGAGCGCGCCAAGGCTGATGCGCTCGACCTTGACGTCAAAGAGGTACATGAAAAAGAACGTCGACATAACGGTGAGCAAGAGAGAAACACCCACAACAACCGCCGCACGTGGCCCCATGAACAGAGCCAAAACCCCGATCACGACAGCCACCGAAAGTGCCAGTGAAATCAGGAAGCTGTCATTGGCGTCTGAAACCACGCGGTGTTGCTCATAGATGGGTGTTACGGTGACACCAACAGGCAGGAACTCCTCCAGAACCTTCAACTCGGCTTCAACCCTTTGGCCAACGCTCACAATGTTTTCAGAGAGCAAGCCCGAAATTCCGAGCGTAAACACTTCCTGACCATTGTGGCGCAAAATATGCTCGGGGTCGTCCACACGGCCTCGGCTGACCTCGGCGATGTCGAGCAGGTTCATAACCTCCCCTTGAAACCCGAAAGTCAGACCGCTGATCTCGCTCACGCTATCTTCGGCCGAAGGCCCTTCGATGCGCAAGTTGGCGCTGCCGTTGTTCACAAAACCTGTGGGGTTGATCGCGGTTGACGCGCTGATCGCTCCGATAATCAGCCCAGGATCTATGCCTAGAGAGGAGACAATTTGAGAGGATGGTTCAACAAAGATCGCTTCTTCAGGAAGGCCCTTGATTTCTACATTGGCAACCCCCTCAACGGTCAACAAATCCCGCCGCATAAAGGTTGCGATATCCCATATCTCGGCATCGGAAAAGCCGGGTGCTGACACCGCGTAGAGAATGCCGAACACATCTCCGAAGTCGTCGTTTACAATAGAGGGCAAAGCCCCCGCAGGCAGCGCGCGTTGTGCATCTTCGACACGGTCGCGCAGATCATCCCAGATCTGGGGCAATTCATCGCCGTCAAACTGGTCTTCGACTTCAACCTCGATAACAGAGCTGCCTTGGGTATTGCGTGACTTAACCGTTTTCACCTCATCCATCTGCTGGATTTCAGCTTCCAGAACTTCTGAAAGCTCGGTTGCCACTTCGGCTGCCGTTGCACCGGGGTAGGGCGTAATCACCAATGCGGACTTGAGGGTAAATGTGGGGTCTTCAAGCTTGCCAACAGACAAATAACCGATTGCGCCCCCAAAGACAGCAAAGAGCATGAAGAGCCACGTGTAGATAGGATACTGGATGGAAAAGCGCGCGATCTTCATGGCTTTACTCCACACTCATGCCAACAAAGGGGCGCACGGTTTCACCGTCACGCAGCTGTTGCAGGCCAGCCCCCACGATCAATTGGCTGGGTTCAAGGCCTGTCACCATGATCTGTGTGCCATTGCTTGAGCTGACGCCTACGGCCTGCCAGCTTACGGTTCCGTTCTCGTCGCCTTCGTTCGGAGTGTAGACCATGACCTGAGCGCCATCGCTGTTCATAGCAACCGCTGAGGGCGGCAGTTCGATGGCGGCACTGTCGGCATATCCCAGACGGGCCGTGACGGTCATCGAAGCGCCTGGAATGATCGCGGAGGGCACTTCGGTTGATGGCAAGGCCAGCGTCACGCGGTAGCTTTGGCCGATGTTCTGGGTTTCGGCGTTAAATTCGCGCAGCGCCAAGGGTACTTCACCCTCAAACAATGGAGAAGTGCCAACAAAGCTGATGCCCGCCACGTTGGAAAGACTCTGGAACAGCCGCTCAGGGACATCAATTTCAACACGCACTTCCGACATATCATGAAGGCGGACAACAGGTTGCCCGGGGGCAACATTGGCAAAGTTGGGTGTCAGGCGCGAGGCCACAAGCGCGCGAAAGGGCGTGGTGAGTGTTGCATCCTCAAGCGCGTCTTTGGCCTCTTGGAGCGAGACAGCTGCCAAGTCGCGGGCTGTTGCTGCGTTTTCGGCTTGGGTTTCTGAGCCTACGTTTGATTTTACGAGTGTCTGGGCACGGGCAAAGTCTCGATTGGCTTGCTCAAGCTGCAGCGTTGCCCGCTCAAGAGCGCGCTCAAAGGGAGCCAGATCCAGGACTGCAAAAGCAACACCGTCCTCCAGAAACTGCCCTTCCTGAGCGTCAAACATCGTCAGCTGACCGCCGACCTTGAACGACAGATCCACCGTTTCGCGCGCGGCAACTTGTCCGAAGAAAACCCGCTCAAGCTGTGCGGCCTCCCCACCAGCGCGGAGCAGCTTCACGGCGCGCATGGGCGCAACCTCGCCTGATGGCGTGAGTGTCTCGGTTTGCTGAGCCTGTAGAGGGCTCACCAAAGCGAGCGTTGCTGCGAGTGAGAGGATCAGTTTCATTTGCAAGCCTTTATGTGTGTACCCTTGCGTACCTAGTGCATGCAGTCTGGATGACAAGACAAAACGGTACGGTTTAGTACTTTTAATGCGCGCAAGATCAAACTACAGATACAGTATGGCCAAGCAATCACCACAAGACCGCATTCTTTGCGCTGCCAGACAGTTGTTCTTTGAGCACGGGTTCGAACGCGTTTCCACAGATCTGCTGGCGCGCGAGGCGGCGGTGTCCAAGGCGTCAATCTATCGTCACTATCGCAACATGTCAGATATTTTGCGCTGCGTGACGGAAGCCGAAGCGGCCAAGTTCCGAGAAGCGGTGCCCCCTCAAACCGAAACGCTTGTTCAGCTGAAGGCGGCCCTGATCCAGTATGGGCTCAAGCTTCTGACCTTTCTTAACGCGTCTGATACACTCGAATTTGCGCGCGTGATCCATGAGGAAGCCCGCAGTAACCCCGATCTTGGCAAGACGTTTTTTGATGCGGCCTATGGGCAAACGCAGCGTGACTTTTCCAAGATGTTTGCTGCGGCGCAAAGCGCGGGCATTCTGTCAGATACAACTGATGCGATGGACATTGCCGAAGACCTGATTGGCTTGCTTGAAGGGATGGGGCTTGTTCGCGTTCAATTGGGTGTGGTCAAAGTCCCTTATCCAGATGTTGAGACGCGCACGCGGCGTGCTGTGGAAACAATTTTGCGTATGCACGCGGTGTAACATTTTGGGCGCTGTGTCAGGGCTAGCGTGGCTCTGAAATAGGCAAGGCCAGAGTCGCGCTAAACCCGCGCTCCTCCCCTTCTCGGGGAGAGGCCAGGTGAAGCTGGCTGCCAGATTGCGTGCAAAGCTCCTGAACGATTGATAGGCCAATGCCAAACCCCTCTGACAGTGGCGAGTTTCTGGCGAACCGCTGCTTGATCGTGTCCAGTGCGCTTGCGGAAAGAGGCTGGCAATCGTTCGAGACAATAATGTGCCCCGTTTGGCTTGCATCCACCGTGATGGGTGTATGCACCGTGGCGTGTTTGAGGGCGTTGTCAAAAAGGTTGTTCAAGATAATTCCGAGGGCGTCAGGATCGACATTGCTCATCCAGATGCCCTCTGGCGGATGAATGACAAGCGCTTCAGTCGCTCCTGCGCGTTCTTTAAGCTCGCGAAGCAGGAGCGTAACGACTGGTGTTATGTCCGACGCTTCTTCGCTGACACCCAAGCCAGATTGTGCACGCGACATTTGCAGCAGCCTCTCTATAAGCCGTGTGAGGCGTTTCAGGCCGTGCTCGATTTCTGCGGCGCTCTCGGCGGCGTCAGGGTCGCGCAGCTTTGCCTGCAAACGCTGAACATGTGCAACGCAGATCGCCACAGGTGTGCGCAGCTCATGCGCTGCATTGGTTGCAAAGGCCTGCTCAGCTTTCAGCGCGGTATCCAGTCGCGACATCAGCGTATCTATCGTGTCGATGGCGGGAGAGATCTCTGCGAATGTGTTTTTCCGGTCTATCGGCGACAGGTCATGTGCGCCTTTCCGTTCAATATCCGCGCTCAGATCGATGATCACAGCGGCCGAGCGGCGCAACGCCCGATACGCCGCAAATGCCACAAAAAGACCGAGCAATATAAAGCCGGATATCACGCCAATCATCACATCCAAGATGGCTTCGTTGCGTTCGACCAGCGGGGTTGCGGTCACAACGCTCAGGGAGGCGTCCTTCGAGCTGACGTGTGTGATCCTATGCTTGGACGCTGTCACGATCTTGCCGCTTAAGCTTGCCGCAAGTAGAGCGTCGTCGGCTTGATCTGAGCGTAAAATGATTTGGCCTTGTCCATCCAGAACCCAAAAAGACGTTCTCTCGTCGGAGCTGAGCAAGCCAAGCTCAAATGAGAGCGGGTTGAAGTCTGGCGGCATATCAGACAGGTCGCCGAGTTTGCTTTGGGCGCGGAGGACTTCCAAAAGCAAATGTGCTCTCGTGACTGCAGACATATCCTGAAGCTCATCATATTCGTTTTTCGCCAGATTGACGATAAGAGCCACACCCAGAGCCGCCGCCACAATTCCTGGCAGGAGCAGGGCGCGAAAGAGTGTGTTCAACAGGCTATCGGGGCGGGTCTTCATGGTTGTAGCAGGTAACCCAAACCGCGATGCGTGACGATCAGGTCTTTGCCCAGTTTCGCGCGTAGGCGGCTGATATGGGCCTCAAGTGCGTTGCTTTCGACTTCGTCTCCGAAGGCGTAGACAGCAGCTTCCAGGCTTTCCTTGGGCACAATTTTTGAGGGGCGGCGTAAAAGCACTTCCAAAACACTCCACTCTTTTGAGGTGAGGCGAATATCCCGTCCTTGGCGGCTCACGCTGCGATCGGCCAGGCAAATGCTGAGATCACGCACCAAGCTTGTCTGGGTCAGCTGGTCTGTACTGCGCCGACACACCGTATGAATGCGGGCTGTCACTTCGTTCAGATCAAAGGGTTTGATGACATAGTCGTCTGCACCACGGTTCAATCCGTCAATCCTGTCAGACACCTTGTCGCGCGCAGTCAGGATGATGACGGGTGTTCTGATGTGCCGATCCCGTACCTTACTCAGAAGCGAAAGGCCGTCGCCATCGGGCAGTTGCAGGTCGAGTAAAATAATGTCGTACTCCAGCGTCAGAATGGCACTGAGGGCTTCATCCAGTGTGGTGAACCACTCGACAATGTGATGCTCCGCTTCCAAATGCTCACGCAATGGGCGCGCGAGTGCTGCTTCGTCTTCAATCAACAAGATGCGCATGAGAGGCCTGTGCCTTTGTGGTATGCTTATCGGAAGCATATATGAAATGGGGCGGGATGCCAGACATACGGCACCCCAAAAGAGGCTTAAGGGGGCGGGCTTGTTGCGTCTAGTTCTGCGCTAGCCTTGCAGGCTCACGGCAGGTGGCAAAAAGATCAAGGCTTGGGTCGCGCGCCTCTGTCTCGATATCCAGCATCCCGAGAAGAGAATGGAACAAATTATCATGAGACAGCGCGCTTTTCGCTTTGTCGCTCAGGCAGCCAGTGTTTATGCCAAACTGGGTTTTGAACGTTTCTGACATCCATAAGATCATCGGAACCTTGGTTTGGTATTCTGGGGCCATGAAGTATGGTGAGCCATGAAGATATAGCCCGCCTTCGCCCAGAGATTCACCGTGATCTGACACATAGAGCAAGGCGGTTGAAAGGTTCTCTTGGGCGTTCAGAAAGCCTATCGTTTCGGCCAGTACTTCATCTGTGTAAGCAATCGTGTTGTCATAAGCATTTGTGATCTCGGCAGGTGTGCAGTTCTTAAATTCGGCGGTACGGCACGCCGGCTTGAAGCGTTCAAATTCGGGCGGATAGCGTAGGTAATATGTTGGCCCGTGGCTTCCGATCTGGTGGAGCACCAGCACTGTATCTTGCGTGATCGTGGCAGCATAGTCTTTCAGCGCCTGAAGGAAAACGCCGTCTATACATTCGCCTCCGTCACAAAACGCGGTATCTTCAATATGGGTGAAAGACCGTTTGGGCAAACGCGCAGCGATGCTCTTGTCACCTGTGTTGTTGTCCCACCATTCCACATGAAGCCCGGCATGGTCGAGCACATCCAGAACACTATGATGCGATATGCCCTTCTCAAAAGAGTATGAGCTGCGATCAAATTTCGAAAACATACAGGGAAGGGATGTAGCTGTTGCGGTGCCACAGGAATTCACATCGGAAAAGCTGATAACCGGCAAGGCGGCGAGCTTTGGGTTTGTCTCAACCGCGTATCCGTTCAGACTGAAATTCTGTGAGCGAGCCGTTTCACCAGCCACCACAATGGTCAGTAGCGGTTTCTTCTGGCCCCCATAAGCGGCTCCCTTTTTTGCATCTTCGCCAACGGCGACCACTTTAATGTTGGCTGAGCGCCTCATCATTTTTGCAAAGCGTACGGCCCCGACAATCGGCGCGCCGGGCTGAAAGCTGCTCATGTAATCTTTGCGTTCGCGCAAAATCGAGGAATATGACTTCAGATCGGACATGAGTAGGCCGGCACTGAGCGCGAGGCTTAAGGTGGTCACAACAAACGGCGTTGCGAGTGTTCTGAAGGGGCCGAACCGTTTCATCCGGACAAGCGCAAGAGCTGCGGATGGAATGACCCCGAATATGAAAACATGGCTGACAAACCCGACCGTCAACAAATGCTTTGACTCGGTTATCGTTGTCACCATCACATTCTGGATCATGTCGCGGTCGATCACCACACCGAGCGTATCCATGTAATATGATGTCACAGCGCTCAGCATGATCATGGAGATGAGAAAGGGCTTCGCCGTCCAAGGGAAGGCAAAGAGGCTGAAAAACGCCAGTGTCAGCAGAAAAATAGCGGCCACAAAGGCTGTGAATGATACAATGTGCCCCGTAAAAACCTCTGCACCGATCGACCAGAAAGTCGCGTTGCTGGCGCAAAAAATGTAGGCAATTGTCAGCACGGCCAGCCCGAAAGGCGAAAGCTGGAATGCGCTCCGAAATCGAAGGAGGGGGGCTTTGATGGTTTGATAGGGTGTCATGGTTCTGATCTTCGCTCTTGTTTGAGCGGTCTTCACCATAGCAACCTTACGCCAACCTTACGGTTTCGCGCCTGTTCAAGTTTGTGGACTTCCAAATCAGAAACCGACGCACAACACAGCACGCCAAACGCGGATTTAAATACTATGAATTGGGAATTTAGGGGGGAAGTGGCGGACCGAGGATCTGCTAAATAGACTTCCGAGAGTGTCCAGAAAAGCATTAAATTCCCATATTTATAAGGGTTTTATGTCTTGATTAGTCCAGCGCTGTCCTCCATATTCCTACTAATATTGGGGGACGGAATGGCGGACGCAATTTCTCGGAATGAAGGAACCGAACCTAAGAAGCGGCCTGAAAAGGCGCTATCAGCGGCTTTTGTCCGAACCGTTTCCAAGCAAGGTAAGTATACGGATGGTCACGGTCTGTTTCTAAAGGTGGACGCGTCGGGCGCAAAGCGTTGGGTCCAGCGCATCATGATACGCGGTAAGCGCAGCGAGATTGGATTGGGCGCGGCTTCTTTGGTGTCGCTGGCTGATGCAAGAGAGCAAGCTCTCGAAAATCGCAAACTGGCCCGCTCTGGTGGCGACCCTTTGCAGATCAAGCGCACGGCCAAGGCGCTACTGACTTTTGAGGAAGCGGCGCGCAAGGTCCACAAGATCCACGAACCTAACTGGCGCAACAAGAAACACGCGGCGCAATTCCTCGCCACGCTCGAAACCTACACTTTCCCCCGTATGGGCAAGCTCAAGGTCTCAGAGGTGACAACAGCAGATGTGCTGGCCGTTTTGCAGCCCATATGGCTAGAGAAGCCAGAGACGGCAAAGCGGGTTCGCCAGCGCATTGGCACGGTTATGAAGTGGGCCGTGGCGAACGGCTGGCGACAAGACAATCCAGCCGAGGCCATTTCCCAAGCGCTTCCAAAGCAAAAGCAACCTGTCAAACACCGCAAGTCGCTTCCATATGGCGAGGTTTCGGGCTGTCTTGAGGTGGTCCGAGCATCCCGTGCATATGACGCCACAAAGCTGGCACTTGAGTTTGTCGTGCTGACGGCTTGCCGCTCTGGCGAGGCGCGCTTGGCTGATTGGTCCGAGATCGATCTCGAAAATGCTGAGTGGACAATCCCCGCTCAGCGCATGAAGGCCAACAAAGAACACCGCGTCCCCCTGTCTGGCCGTGCTTTGGAAGTGCTGGAAGCCGCGAGGGCGCTGGGGGATGGAACAGGGCTGGTTTTTCCGAGCGTCACAGGCAAGGCGCTCTCAGATATGACCCTATCTAAGCTGGTGAAAGAGTTGGGCTATGCCGTGGACGTTCACGGCTTTCGCACCTCATTCAAGACGTGGTGTCAGGAACGCACAACGACGCCGCGTGAGGTTTCAGAGGCGGCGCTTGCTCACACTATCCAGAATAAAGCCGAGGCCGCTTATGCGCGGTCTGATCTGTTTGAAAAACGGCGGGCGCTTATGGAGCGTTGGGCGGGCTATGTTTCATCGCAAGATTCTAGTGTGACGAGAATTGCAACGTTGGGAGCTGGTGTCCGATAGTCTTGCTGACCGTTCAAATCTGAGCGCTTTCGATATAAATTTTAACTCGTTGTATTTTCATGCGTTTTTATGGGTGCCGATTTTGGGGGTGCTCAAGTTATAGTATCACTATGGTTGCTCAAGGACGTAGGCAATCAATGTCGGACGACAGATGCTAAAACGCAAATGTCGGCCCAGTGGGCAAACACTGGAATCGACGAAAGCGGGAAAAAAGTGTGTGGCCCTTTTGCGCTTACCAGTTACTTCCGAAAGAGTGTGAAATGAACGCGTTTTGCAAATATGAAGGAAAGCAGCAGTAATGATTTTCAGGTTAAACGATGTAAAACAGGCAACGGGCCTTTCCCGTTCCACGATATATGCTCAAATCGCTGATGGGGCATTTCCAAGGCCCGTGAAGCTTGGAAAGCGTGCAGTCGGATGGCGTGAAGCCGACCTGCAAGAATGGCTGTCTAGCCGTCCCAATACAGGACAAATGGCTAGATAAACCAACACCCGCTCCCCTGTAACGAGGTCGCGGGCGCTGGGGTAGTCTACACAACATAAGTCCTAACGCATCGCGCCTCATTTTTCCATGAGGTAAATCATGAATATCGACGTCACTTTGAAGGGCGGCGAACGCCCCCGCTATATCTCGCTTTCGGGCCGAATTGGTCAAACCATGCACGCTCTTTTAGAAGCCAAGGGCAGGGGCATAACGTCTCTTGAGCATCCCGCTTTGCGGCTTGCGGCCTATGTCCACTCACTGCGCAAAATGGGTTTCACAATCGATACCGAAATGGAGCAGCACGACGGGCCGTATCCTGGGATTCATGCGCGCTACAGGCTGCGCAGCGCTGTAAGCCTTGGCCATAATTGTGCAAAGGTGAAGCAATGATTGGGGCGCGCCACAGAGCGCACCCAGCGCCTTTATCAGCGATGATACAGCAGATCATGCGCAAGCACGGCTTTCCCGAACCTATCGCACGCACAAGGGCCTTAGAAGCCCGCTGGGAGGCAAAGCTGCATGGGTAAGAGCAAGCGGACACCTGATAAAGAGCAATATACAGCCCTCCCATATGCGCAGCTACGTTCGCCTGCATGGCGGTCCCTTTCTGGGGCCGCGGTCAAAGTCTGGTTAGAGCTTCACACCCGTTACAGCGGTGGCAACAATGGCAGGCTGCACTTGTCGTTAAACGAGGCAGCCGAGATCTTGGGCTTGGGTAAGGCAACTGTGCAACGTGCCTATGTCGAGCTGGCTGAAAAGGGGTTCCTTGTTTTGGAGACGCAGGGCAACTGGTATTCGCGCCGCGCACACGATTGGCGGCTAACAACAAAGCCCCGAAACAAGTTTCAAGGCAAAGACCCCGCAACCTTTGACTTCAGGCTATGGAAGCCGCCTGCAAAAACAAAACACGGTTCTAACTCGGACCCGTCAAATAACTGACGGGGCCGCTACAACACCAGCGCGCACTTGGCAGGTTCACGTTAGCACCCGTCAGGAACGCGCTGGATTTTTGCGACGGGTTCTCAGGCGTATCACTAATATACCAGCTCTCAAGGGCTAACGCGCACCTTGGACAGAGGCTCTGGAATGTGCGAATATTTGGGCATCTGGCGAAGTGTTTTGCGCTTTGTATCGACGGGTTGAAAGGGTGGCAGTGCGAGCGTGCAGAGAGAGGCGCATAAACCTCACACAGCGCGTTTATCGCACTCGCAAAATTGCGCTGGGTTTTGGTCAAACGGGCCTGCCTATCTCTTGTGGTGATAAGCAAGGCCAAGTCGATCGATAGCAGCCTGCGCAAATCTCCCAATTGTGGATGAGCGTTTTTGGCTCCCCCCGTCGGTTCCCAATGCGAAGCGCTCAGACTTTGAGCCACCCCCACCCCTTCACAGACGTTTGAAAGGTAAGCCCATGACAAACAACCCAGCCAAGACAGAGACCCGCAAGCCGCCTTCGGTTTCCTTCATAGGTGGCGAGCATGGCGGCAAGCTATCCATAGGAATGGAAGGTGATTGCAAACGCTTGATAGAAGCCACGGGCAACACAGCTACCTTTAGCGCGCTGGTCGGCCAAGCGGCTTTGCTTGGGGCATACACTAAAGCTACCGACGCAGACGCCACCAATGCGGTTCTAGGCTTTGTCGACGCCATGGAACCACGCGATCCAGCCGAGGCGCTCTTGCTGGCCCAAATGGCTGCGATACATCAACACACCTTCCAAATGGCGCGACGCTTGAACCATTGCGACAACATACGGCAACAGGATGCAGCCGAGCGGGCCTTGAACAAGCTGGCCCGCACCTTCAGCGCTCAAATGGAAACCCTGAAGCGCTATCGCCACGGCGGCAAGCAAGTGGTGCGAGTCGAACGCGTGACGGTTGAAAGCGGTGGGCAGGCTATCGTTGGCGAGGTGAGCCACGGGGGGCGGGTAGATGCAAAAACATGACGCCAACCCCATGCACTTAGCCAAGCGTTGCCGCGCTCATAGCAAAAGAACGGGCAAACCCTGCAAAAGCCCAGCGGTTCGGGGGTGGGCCGTATGTCGGATGCACGGCGCTGGGGGAGGGCATGGCACGGGGCAGGCAAACCCCGCCTACCGCCATGGGGACAGATCCCAAGCGGCTCAAGCCGAGCGTAAAGCGCTTGGGGATATGCTCAGGCAGTGTCGTGATAGCTTGCGGCAATTTTGAGCGGCGCTTTTCATGGCTATGCGGGGGGCAGGCTAAAAGTTCAGCGCGCCCATGCTGGAACCGCACATACCAGCGAGTTTCTTGCGCGTGCAGTTCGGGGCATTTTTCCGCTTTAGGTGCAGACCATCAAAATCAAATTGGGGGATATATTGGGGGACGCAAAATCCGCAAATCCGCTAAATTATTGTTTTTATTCAATAAAATAAGGGGAAGTGGCGGACCGAGGAGGATTCGAACCCCCGACCCCCTGATTCGTAGTCAGGTACTCTATCCAGCTGAGCTATCGGTCCGTGAGGGTGGGGATTAAGCCTTGCGCTGGGGCTTTGCAAGCAGGTTTTCGCAAATAATCCAAAATTAATCTCAGGCCCCGTTAACGCTTGAGGCGAATGGCAAAAGAGGTGCCGTTGCTGTCAGAGCGCAGAAGCGACAGTTCGCCCCCATGGCCCCGCACAAGCTCGGCAGCGATCGCAAGCCCAAGCCCTGAGCCGCCTTTGCGTGCCCCGCCGTGAAAGGCTTCAAACAGGTGTTTGCGCGCTTTGTCTGGCAGGCCGGGGCCCGTATCGCTCACGATGATCTCGATCATGCCGTTCACATCCTGAGCCGAGACGCGAACCTCACCGCTCTGAGCTGCCGTTTCAAGCGCTTGGCGCGCGTTGCGCACAAGGTTGCTGATCACGCGGTAAAGCTGCTCTGTGTCAGCTCTGAGGGTGAAACGGTCTGGTACTTGGCTCACAAAGGCAATCTCGCCGTCGCTGCGTGTGAGCTGTTCGGCCTCAAACACATCGTCCACAAGCTCGTTCAGCGAGAGTATACTCAATTTAGGCGCAGGTTCTTCGGCCTTGCCAAAGGTCAGTGTGGTTTCACATAGTTTGACGGCGCGGCTGATCGAATTGACGAGTTTCGGGGCCATGCGCTTTACGCTCGGGTCCTCACTTGTCTCGATACGGTCGGTGAAGAGCTGCGCTGTGGTGAGAATATTGCGCAGATCGTGGCTGACCTTTGCGACAGCGGAGCCGAGCTGTGCGAGGCGTTCTTTTTGTTTCAGGGCGCTGGTGAGTTGGGTCTCGAGGCTTTGCAGCGCTTCTTCTGCTTCCCGCAGCTCTGATACGCTGGCAGAGGGCTGGATGATGCGGTTCGCATCTTCCGGGTTGGCCGCATAGGCCTGAATATCTTCGACAACTTTCTTGATGGGCCTGACCAGCAGCATTCGCACCGCCAAAAACAGCAGGACCGCCGTAAAGATCGAAATCACGGCGGACAGCACGAGAATGCGCAACCCGTAGTCGATCATCGCAGCGCGCAAATCAGCGGTCTCCATCGAGACCTCAATGAGCAAGCCTGCCTCACGCACAGGGTTTCCGATCACACGGATAACACGGTCTTCTGTATCAAAGAGGCGTGCCATCGCATCGCGAATAAGCACAAGCGCTGAGGCGTCGCGCAGATCATAGGTGGCATCGATCGGCTTTGGCATTGGTGCCGAGAGGATCAGTTGCCGCGCCTCATTGCGCCTGAGCACCACGTTAAAGACCTCGGCGTTGCGCAACAGCTCTTCTTCCAGATCCGCCCCGATCATGTCATCGGCAAGCAAGGCAAGCGAGGCGATCTGCCCCCGCTCAAGGCGGCTCAGCAGATAGTCTTCGCGAAACCGTGCAATCGAAGGCACAAAGATCAGGATTTCTGCAAGCATGACAAAAATAACTGTCAAAACCAGAAAGCGCCCTGAAAGCGTGTTAAACATAAGCTGCACGACCTCTTATGGCAGAAAGCGCTGAATTGCGCCGACAACCCTTTTGACCATCTTACTCTCAAACAACCGGGGAGAGAAATAGGCTCCAGCGACGCGCTTGTTGATTTCGCCAATTGTGGGGTAGGGGGCAACCATCGCCGCAATCTGGCCCATCTTAAGCTTGTTGGCCAGCGCGAGCGCCCATGTGTTGATCAGCTCACCCGCCTGATGCCCCACAATCGTGGCTCCCACGGGACGCCCCTTCACGATCATCACCTTGGCAAAGCCTGTGGTGTGGCCCTCTGCGATGGCGCGGTCATTTCCCGCGTAGTCAAAGCGCACAACCTCAAGCGCCTCTCCGTGCCGCTCCTTGGCCTGTGCTTCTGTGAGGCCCACTTGGGCAAGTTCCGGGCTGGTATAGGTCGCCCAAGGAATATGCGCCTCGCTGGCTTTTGAGGGCAGCCCGAAAAGAGCCGAGCGAATAACAATGCCCGCATGATAGCCCGCCACGTGGGTAAATTGCAGTCCGCCGGCCACATCGCCAATGGCGTAGACGCGCGGGTTGCTTGTCTTGAGCGCGGCATTCACCTTGATGCCGTTGCGCGAGGGGTCGATGCCTGCTGCGGCAAGGTTCAGCTTGTCGGTGTTGGCCTTGCGCCCGACCGCTATCAAAAGGTGCGAGCCCTTAAAGACGCGCCCGTCCTTGGCCTCCACTTCAATCGCGCCCGTTGTGCCGCGCACTTCAGCCGCCAGCGCATCTTCTTCAATCACAATGCCCTCGTTCCGCAGAGCCTCGATCAAGACAGCCGCGGCCTCCGGGTCATCCTTGCCTAGGGCTTTCGCCCCTTCAATCACGGTCACCGCGCAGCCCAGCCTGCGGTGAGCTTGCGCCATTTCCATCCCAATTGGCCCTCCTCCGATAATGAGAAGGTGCTCAGGCCGCTTGCGCAGCTCGAAGATGGTCTCGTTCGTCTCATAGGGTACAGCTTCAAGGCCCGGAATGGGCGGCACAAGCGGGGCCGATCCTGTGGCAATCACAATACGCCGCGCGCTGATTTCGTAGTTGCCTGCCGCAACGGTGTCTGGCCCTGTAAATTGCCCAAACTCCGAGATGACGCGCACACCCAGCCCTTCAAAGCGCTCAACAGAATCATGTGGCGCAATGGTTGCGATGACAGAGTGCACATGGGCCATCGCCTCGGGATAGGCTTTTGCGGGGCTTGTCCCTTTTGCATGGGCCTTCTTGGCCTCCGAGAGCAGGGCTTTTGAGGGAACGCACCCATAGTTGAGGCAGTCGCCACCCATCTTATGCCCCTCAAGCAGCACCACATCGGCGCCCATTTGGGCCGCGCCCGCGGCAACAGACAGCCCGCCAGAGCCAGCGCCAATCACCAGAAGGTCGGTTTTTACTTTTTCCATGGTCAGTCCTTTCAGGTCGGCAGCGCTCAAAGCGCTTTGCCGCCACGCAGTGCCTTAATGGCGATGGGAAGTGCGGCCAGTACAGCCAGCCCCAAGATAGGCAAAAGAATATGCGGCTCAAAAATGATGCCAAGATCAGGCGTTTCGCCGCGCGCAAACACCTCACCAAGCCCCGCGCCAACAGAGGTGTAAACCACCGCGCCGGGGATGATCCCGAAAAATGTGCTGATCACAAAGCGGCGCAGAGGCACATCAAGAAACGCAGGCAAAAGGTTTGCCACAAAAAACGGGACAGCAGGCACAAGGCGGATCAGAAACAGCATCGACCACTGGTTCTCGTCAATCCCGTCTTTGATGGCCTTGATCTTGCCGTCACTGGCTTGCAGCTTTGCGCCCAGCTTGGCGCCAAGGCCCCATCGGGCGGCCAGAAAAATCACTGTCGCGCCAAGCGTTGCGCCCGTGACATTAAACAAAGCGCCCGGGAAGGTCGCAAAGAGAAACCCGCCTGTGAGCGTCGCAATCGTTGCGCCCGGCAAGGAGAAGGCTACAATCATCACATAGGCGGTCACAAAGACCAATGCGGTGAGCAGAAAGTTGGCATCCCGAAAGGCAATAAGCGCTTCGCGGTTTTGCTGTAGAGCCTCAAAGCTCAGATAGTCGCGCAGATATATCGCCCCAAAGACTGCGGCCAGGCCGATGGCGGCAAGCGGCAGCAGGCGTGCTAACGAGGATTTGGGTGATTCTGCGCTCTTTGACATATCAGTCATTGTTCCATTCCACTGTGAGTGTGTTGACCTCAACCTGCGCAGATTGGCCGCAAAACCCAAGGGGTCTCACAGCCCGTTGATCGTCCACCCGCATTTTCGTGATGTTACAGGCCTATAATTAGGATACTGTAACAAAACGGGCCGTCTCGCTGCGCATTTTGTTGCAATTTCGGCTAAATCTTTTCGCTACGGGTTTGACAGCCCAGAAACCGCCGCATATAGAGCGGCTTCAAGTATTCACGAGGCATCCGTGCGACTCGCACGCCTGCCTTACAATTCGGAGACGGAGCGATGAAGCGCACCTACCAACCAAGCAACCTCGTTCGCAAGCGCCGTCACGGCTTTCGTTCACGTATGGCGACAAAAGCGGGCCGCAAGATCCTGAACGCACGTCGTGCGCGTGGCCGCAAGTCGCTGAGCGCGTAAGCTGGCCTTGCTCCTTCGGGGGCATTGGATTGCGAAAAATATCGAACCGCTTGAGAGACTCTCAGGCGGTTTTCGCTTGTTCATCCTAGAGTGAAGCGTGATGATCCCGACCATGACAGCACCCTTGCCAGTTCTCAAAAAACGCGCCGAGTTTCTCGCGGCTTCGCGGGCAGCCAAATGCGGCACCAAAGGGCTGATGGTACAGGCACGTGCGCGCGGCGATGATGCGCCGTGGCGCGTCGGGTTTACCTGTTCAAAAAAGGTGGGCAACGCTGTGGCGCGCAACCGGGCCAAGCGCCGCCTGCGGGAGATCGCCCGCGCGGTGCTGCCGCTCTCGGGGTTGGTGGGCTATGACTATGTGCTGATCGGGCGCTTTGATGCGACAGCCAATCGCGACTTTGAGGCGCTGAAGGGTGATCTTGCCTACGCGCTTGCCAAGCTGCATAGCACATGACCCCCCTCGCATTCATCATATCGCTGCCTGTGCGCTTTTATCGCCTCGTGTTCAGCCCGTGGGTGGGCCACAGCTGCCGCTTTCATCCGACCTGTTCTGCCTACGGCATGGAGGCCTTGCGAAAGCATGGCGGCATCAAAGGCACCTACCTCATGGTGCGCCGTATTCTGCGCTGCCACCCGTGGGGCAGCAGCGGGATCGATAACGTTCCGGACTGAAACGGGGTTTGGTCAATAGCGCCTGTGCACGCGCCTCTTGATCATCGGTCGGCTCTTGAGTCGTTCGCGCACAAACACAAACAGCCCCGACCCCATGATCAGCGCAATTCCTGCAAGCACCAGAGGCGCGGGGAATTCTGCCCAGATGATCCAGCCCCAAAGCACTGCCAAAGGCAGGCCAAGGTATTCAAACGGCGCCACCGTGGCCGCACTCGCAAGGCGGTAGGCTTGCCCCAAGCAGTAGCCAATGATCGCCGCGTTGAGGCCCAGCCCCAAAAAGAGCCAGCGGTCGCTGCCGTCTGGCCAAACCCAGGCGCGCAGCAAAAACACCACGCTTTCGTTTGTCGCGCCCTCAGCGTAGCGGCCGTCGCCTGCGACGAGGAAAAATCCGAGGGAGACGAGGACGAACAGTCCCTGAATATAGACAGCCATTGCACTGGCCTTGCTGCTCACACCAAGCTTGCGGGTCATCAGCTGGTTGAGCGCGTAGGTGAGCGCAGCAAACATTGGCAGGATCAACACAAACCAAGACACATCTTGCGGGGCACTGTCCCCGCGCCACGCGAGCAGCATGAGCAGAACCCCCAGAAACCCGACGATCACCGCGCCCAAGCGCCAGGGGCCGACAGTTTCGCCCAAAATCGGGATCGACAGCAGCGTGATCATCAAAGGCGCAACAAAGAAAAGCGCCGTGGCATCAGCCAGTGGCAAAACGGCAAGGGCTGCAAAGTAGCTGAGATTGGACAGCACAACGAACGTACCGCGCAATAGGTGCAGCCCCGGCGTTTTGGTCCGCAAGATATGCCATCCGCCCTCAAGCTGCACCAGAACAAGGCTGAAGCAAATGCCGATTCCCGAGCGGATGAAGACCATCTCGTGTAAGGGGTAGCCCCCTGATAGAAGCTTGATCAGCACATCATTCACACTGATCGCAAGAATACCCGCGATCACAAACAAGATACCCGCAGCGGGGCGGTTCAAAGCTTCGGTCATCAGGCCTCCTTTCGATAACCTGTTAACAGGCGGCAAGCGACGGCGCGCGCCGTTTTGCGACAAAAGCGCTTTTCGCGGTTTCGCGTGGCGAGGTCGCAGGATAGGGTCGGCAATCGAACAGGAGGGCACACTATGGCCTTTGTCGAAATCGACAATCTTCAAAAAACATACGAGGGCGGATTTAAAGCGCTCAAGGGTGTCTCGCTCAACATCGGGCAGGGCGAAATTCTGGCTTTGCTTGGCCCCAATGGCGCGGGCAAAACCACGCTGATCTCGGTGCTCTGTGGCCTTGTGTCGCCGTCTGGCGGGCAGGCGCGGATCGGGGGGCACGATATCGTTGCCGATTATCGCGCCGCGCGTCGGCTTGTCGGGCTTGTCCCGCAGGAGATAGCCCTCGAACCTTTCACCAAGGTGATCGACACAGTCCGCTTCTCGCGCGGGCTC
This sequence comes from Lentibacter sp., assembly GCF_965658795.1. Taxonomy (NCBI): domain Bacteria; kingdom Pseudomonadati; phylum Pseudomonadota; class Alphaproteobacteria; order Rhodobacterales; family Roseobacteraceae; genus Lentibacter; species Lentibacter sp. Next base: position 151,931 of record NZ_CBFHTG010000003.1, read on the forward strand.
TTTGGCCTGAAGCGCGACGATGCCAAGATCGAACAGATCCTGAAGCAACTGTCCCTCTGGGACAAGCGCGACAACCGCACGCGCCAGCTCTCTGGCGGGATGAAGCGTCGGGTGCTGATTGCAAAGGCGCTGGCGCATGAGCCTCGTGTGCTTTTCCTTGATGAGCCAACCGCAGGTGTCGATGTCGAGTTGCGCCGTGATATGTGGGAAACTGTCGCCAAGCTTAAGGCCGATGGTGTCACCATCATTTTGACAACCCACTACATCGAAGAGGCCGAGGCCATTGCCGACCGCATCGGTGTGATCAACAAGGGCGCGCTTCTCCTTGTAGAAGGCAAAGACGCCCTGATGGAGCGGATGGGCAGCAAAGAGCTGCGCATCTCGCTCCGCGCGCCTGTGCAGGCTGTGCCTGATAGGCTCGCCACCTATGATTTGGCACTGGCCGATGATGGCGCGACACTGGTTTACACCTACGACACCAAGGGTGAGGGCACAGGCATCACCGCGCTTCTGGCTGACCTGTCACAAGCGGGCCTCAAACTTGCAGATCTGAAGACCACACAGTCCAGTCTGGAAGATATTTTTGTTGGCCTCACAGCCGAAGCTCCACAGGAGGGCGCAGCATGAACTGGCAAGCGGTCTGGGCTATCTACAGCTCTGAAATGACGCGGTTTTTCCGCACATTTGTGCAGAGCTTCATTTCGCCAATCATCTCGACATCACTTTACTTTGTCGTCTTCGGCACAGCCATCGGCAGCCGTATCCAGGAGGTCGAGGGCGTGAGCTACGCAGCCTTCATCGTGCCGGGGCTTATCATGCTTTCGGTCATGACCCAGTCGATCTCCAACGCGAGCTTCGGGATATATTTCCCAAAATTCACAGGCACGATCTACGAGCTGTTGTCAGCCCCTATCAACTTTCTGGAGATCGTGCTCGGCTATGTCGGGGCCGCAGCCACAAAGGCGCTCTTCATCGGGGTGATGATCTTGGCGACAGCATCGTTTTTCATTGATCTGCACATCGCCCACCCCATGGCGATGGTGGCCTTTCTTGTGCTCACCTGCCTGAGCTTTGCGCTCTTTGGCTTTATCATCGGGATTTGGGCAGGGAACTTCGAGCAGCTGCAGCTGATCCCGCTGTTGGTGCTGACGCCGCTTATCTTTCTGGGCGGTGCGTTCTACTCCATCACGATGTTGCCTGCCATTTGGCAAACGGTCTCGCTGTTCAATCCGGTGGTCTATCTCATCTCAGGGTTCCGTTGGTCCTTTTATGGCGCGGCTGATGTGCCGATCGGGCTGTCCTTGCTCGCCATTGCCGGATTTACGGGCGCTTGCCTTGTCATCATCGGCTGGATCTTCAAGTCAGGGTACAGATTGAAGCCTTGAGAGGTCAAAATCCTATCAAAAAGGCTTTTTTCACAAAAGATTTGCGCGCCAGCGGGGGCCTCTCTTGTTTACCTCCACTCGCGGCTTTACATGGACATTTATGACACTGAAATTGCCCTTTCTCAAAAAGCAGCCCCGCGTCGCAGTTCTGCGTCTCGCTGGGACAATTGCCTCTGGCACACGCGGCAGCCTGTCAGACGAGGCCTTGGCCCCGCTCATCGAAAAGGCCTTTCGCAAGGGCAAGCCTAAAGCGGTAGCGCTTATCCTGAACTCTCCGGGTGGCTCGCCCGTGCAGTCCGCGCTCATCGCGGCGCGCATCCGTCGTTTGGCTGATGAAAAGCAAATTCCCGTTCACGCCTTTGTCGAGGATGTGGCTGCATCTGGCGGATATTGGCTCGCCTCCGCCGCGGATGACATCTGGGCCGATGGTGGCAGCATCATTGGTTCAATCGGTGTGATTTCGGCAGGCTTTGGCGCCCATGAGCTGCTCGCCCGCCAAGGCGTTGAGCGGCGCGTCTATACAGCCGGCAAGTCCAAGTCGACGCTGGATCCGTTTCAAAAAGAAAAGCCTGAGGACGTGACGCGCCTGAAAGCGCTCCTTGAGGATATGCACAGCCTGTTCATCGACCACGTAAAGACCCGCCGCGCAGGCAAGCTTGATGAAACAGCCGAGCTGTTCACGGGCGAGTTCTGGCTCGCGGGGCGCGCGCAGGAGTTGGGCTTGATTGATGGCATCGCCCACCTCGAGCCAAAGCTCAAAGAGCTTTATGGCGATAAGGTCAGGCTCATGCGCTATGGCCGCAAAAAGCCGTTCTTGTCCCGCTTTGGCGCGCAAATCATTGATGATGGTTTGGCCGCAGTAGAAGAGCGGGCGCAATTTGCCCGCTTCGGGCTTTAGGCCCATGATATTCAAGATCGTCTCACTTTTCCTTGTCGGCATGGGCGTGTTGGCCATGTTCGGCAAATTGAAGGTGCCAGGCGCGAAACAAATCGCCGACAAGCGTTGCCCCAAGTGCAAGCGCTTTCGTATCGGCAAGGGGCCATGCCCCTGCAAGACAAAAGGGTAATACATGGATTGGCTGCTTGCCTCGCTGGGTTTGGTGATATTGCTGCTCGCAGGCGACAGCCTCGTGCGCGGCGCCGTGAATTTGGCCCTGCGTGTGGGCATTCCTGCGCTGATTGTCTCGCTGACAATCGTTGCCTTCGGAACATCTGCACCTGAGCTGCTCATTGCGATCAAGGCTTTGATGGACAATGCCCCGGGCATTGCGATGGGCAATGTCGTCGGCTCAAACACCGCCAATATCCTGATGGTTCTAGGCTTTCCCGCGCTCTTGGCTGCGATGCACACGTCCGAATGCGATAGCCGCAAAAATTACATCTACATGATCGCAAGCTCGGTGCTCTTTATCGGCCTCGCCTTTCGTGGCGTGTTTGACGCGCTGGCGGGTCTTGTGCTTCTGGCAGCGCTTGCTGCGGTGCTGACAGATAGCTTTCTACACGCCCGCAACCACCGCCGCGAAGCCCGCGCCGCCGAAGCGGCCATGGGCGCGGACGACATCGAAGAGCTGGAAGGCGCAGATCCGGAGCTACCATGGTGGAAGATCATCGTCTTTCTAGGCCTCGGGCTCGTTGGTCTGCCACTGGGGGCCGATATTCTCGTCGATAGCTCGGTCAATATCGCCCGTGAGTTTGGCGTCACCGAGACAGTGATCGGCCTCACGCTGGTTGCGCTTGGCACGTCTTTGCCCGAGCTGGCAACAACGGTCATGGCCGCGCTGCGCCGTCAGGCCGATGTGGCTCTGGGCAACGTCATCGGCTCCAATATGTTCAACCTGCTCGCAATCATCGGCATCACCGCCCTGCTGGGTGACATACCGGTCGACCGCCAGTTCCTGCAGTTTGATCTCTGGGTCATGCTCGCGTCTTCACTGCTTCTGGTGCCGTTTGTTTTCCTCAAGCGTGATATCACGCGGGGTTGGGGTATTCTGCTGGTGGCGCTCTACATCGCCTATATCACCGTTGTGGTGATGGCATGAGCGCGGCGCTCGTAACCGGGGGCGCACAGCGCCTTGGCGCGGCCATGTCCCGCTTCCTTGCCGCGCGTGGCTATGCCGTTGCGATCCACTACAACACGTCTTCTGCCGAGGCCGACGCGCTGGTGGCAGAGCTGAAAGCTGCGGGGGCTGATGCCGTCGCGCTCGGGGCCAACTTGCTTGACGAGGCGGCCACTGAAGGTCTCGTGGCACGGGCGGCCGAGGCTTTGGGCCAGCCACTCACCTGCCTCATAAACAACGCCTCGATCTTTGAATACGATACGATCCACTCCGCCACGCGTGAAAGCTGGGATCGTCACATCGGCTCGAACTTGCGCGCGCCCTATGTGCTCACGCAGGCCTTCGCGCGCCAAGCGCCCCCCGCGAGTACCGATGCACGCGGCGAGCCGATGGCGAGTTCGCTCGTCATCAATATGGTTGATCAGCGCGTGCGCAAGCTCACACCCGAGTTTAGCACCTATACCATCGCCAAGATGGGGCTTTGGGCGCTTACGCAAACAGCGGCGCAAGGTCTGGCACCTGCGATACGGGTCAATGCCATTGGGCCAGGCCCGACACTGCAAGGCGCGCGCCAGACGGAGAGCCACTTTGCCCGCCAGAGAGAAAACACTGTGCTTGAGCGCGGTGCAAACGCCGAGGATATCACAGCAGCGCTTGGCTACTTTCTAGATGCGCCAGCCGTCACAGGGCAGCTTCTCTGCGTTGATGGTGGCCAGCATCTCGCATGGCAAACGCCTGATGTTTTGGGCGTTGAGTAGGTCCAACTACTGTATCTCGTATGTAAGTTTTGCACTGGCCGTCTTGAGTGTCACAAAAACTTGAGAAAAACCTAACGAAACCAATGAGTTGTAAATTTGCAATAAAAAAATCAAGCAAAAACAATATGTTATGTTTGCGCATATTTTTTAGGCAGATCAATCAAAGGGGCGAAAAACAAAAGGAAATCCCGCTTCACCGTAGGTTATACTCAGACTTATCCACAGGAATCGGGGACAGCTTTCCTCTTGCCCCTCAGGGGCGAACATTGCAGCCACCAAGACGAATCGAGACACGACCGAGATGAGTGAGACAGAGCCGCAAAATATTCCGACAGGCCATCAGGTCATCGCTGACTATGTGAAGTCGCTCAGCGGTGCACCGGGTGTCTACCGTATGCTCGATACGCAGGCGCGGGTGCTCTATGTGGGCAAGGCGCGCAACTTAAAGGCGCGCGTGTCTAACTATGCTCGCCCCAATGGGCATTCTGGCCGGATCGCACGGATGATCTCGGAAACAGCGACCATGATGTTTCTGACAACCAAGACAGAAACAGAAGCGCTGCTGCTAGAGCAGAACCTCATCAAGCAGCTCAAGCCCAAATACAACGTGCTCCTGCGCGACGATAAGAGCTTCCCCAATATCCTCGTCACAGATCACGACTTCCCGATGATCAAGAAGCACCGCGGTGCCAAGAAGGAGAGGGGCCGCTACTATGGCCCGTTCGCCTCGGCCGGAGCCGTAACGCGCAGCCTTGCGCAGCTCCAGCGCGTCTTTCTGTTGCGCAACTGCTCTGACAGCGAATTTGAGGGCCGCACGCGCCCCTGCCTGCAATATCAGATCAAACGCTGCTCTGGCCCCTGCGTGGGCAAAGTTACTGCCGCCGAATACCGCGAGCATGTGCGCGACGCCGAGCGCTACCTGTCTGGCCGCTCAACCGATCTGCAAGACAAGCTTGGCGCTGACATGCAACTCGCTTCCGAGGCGATGGAGTTTGAAAAGGCGGCTGTTCTGCGTGACCGCATCAAAGCGCTCACCCAAGTGCAGACCGCCCAAGGCATCAACCCGCGCTCCACGCCCGAGGCCGATGTTATTGCGCTGCATATGGATAAGGGGCAGGCCTGTGTGCAGGTCTTCTTTATCCGCGCCAACCAAAACTGGGGCAACCGCGACTTCTACCCCCGTGTCGGCTCTGACGAGATCGACGCCTCCGAAGTTCTGGAGGCGTTCATCGGCCAGTTTTATGACAGCAAAGAGCCGCCACGTTTGCTCTTGCTGTCGCACCCGTTGGAAAACGTCGAGCTGATGGCCGAAGCGCTCAGCGAAAAAGCGCAGCGCAAAGTCGAGATCATGGTGCCGCAACGGGGCGAGAAAGCCGAGCTGGTCGAAAGCGCTGCCCGCAACGCCCAGCAAAGCCTTGCCCGCAAGTCAGCCGAAACCGCCACACAAGCCAAGCTGCTCAAAGGGGTGGCCGAGGCCTTCTCCTTGCCCGCAACGCCGCAGCGTATCGAGGTCTATGACAACAGTCACATCCAGGGTGCACATGCTGTCGGCGCGATGATTGTCGCGGGCCCTGACGGCTTCATGAAAAATCACTACCGCAAGTTCAACATCAAGGGAGATGATATCACCCCGGGAGATGACTTCGGGATGATGAAAGAAGTGCTGGAGCGCCGCTTTAAACGCCTGATCAAAGAAGACCCGCAAAAAAAGGAGGGCCTCTGGCCTGACCTTTTGCTGATTGACGGTGGGATAGGTCAGGTCTCTGCCGTGCGCGCGATCATGGACAAGATGGGTGTGTCCGAGATCCCCATGGTCGGGGTCGCCAAGGGCGTAGACCGCGACGCTGGCAAAGAAGAGTTCTACCGCACAGGCAAGCCACCCTTCGCGCTCAGGCACAACGACCCTGTGCTCTACTTTGTGCAACGGATGCGCGATGAGGCCCACCGCTTTGCCATTGGAACGCACCGCGCCAAGCGCTCAAAGGCGATCAGCAGCACGCCGCTTGATGATGTGCCCGGCGTGGGCGCCACGCGCAAACGCGCGCTGCTCACACATTTTGGCAGCGCCAAAGCCGTCAGCCGCGCCGCCTTGGCCGATTTGAAGGCCGTTGAGGGCATTTCGGATACGATTGCCGAGACGATCTATGACTATTTTCACGAAAAGGGCTAATCGCCCCAACCTTCTTTTGCGCGTCGCTCCCGCTCAAGGCGGCCCAGCTCTGCCTTTCGCAAGATCATCTCGCTGAACACGGGTGTTACCTGCGTCTCCTCATAGTGCGCGCGCACCATCCCGCTGATGATCCCTGTCCAGTATATCCGCAACACCATGTTGATCTTGGCCTGATAGCCCGGCCCGAGCGCGCGAAACCAGCGCAGCATATCTTCATCCAGACGAATCGAAATCTTCTCTTTGCGCACGGTGTGGCCAAAGGCGCTGATAGAGCCGTTCCAGTCTTTGGGAATAGACCTGTCCGTCCAGTCGCGCAGCAGCTCTTCCTGTAGGGCCTTCAGCTCCTCCATCATAGTCAGCCGTGCGGTTTCCTTCGTCATACGTGCCATGGCGCGCCTCATCTGTGATCTGCTTTGTCGCCAGACTGGCAAGGGGCCGTTAACAAGCCCATAGTGCTGCGCGCGGCCTCACGACCTGTCCATACTGCCGTATGCACAGCTTGCCCCACTGTAAGCCACACCCCAAAGATTGGCGCTTTCACCACGCGAAAAAGCGCGGTAAAAGCGTATTGAAATGATCTGGAACATACCCAATACCCTCACGGTCTTGCGCCTGCTTGCTGCCCCCTCGGTGGCGGTTATGTTTCTTTACTTTACAAGACCTTATGCAGATTGGTTTGCGCTAATCCTGTTTGTCACGGCGGCCATAACCGACTGGTTTGACGGCTATCTCGCCCGTACGTGGAAGCAAGAAACCAAGCTCGGCGCGATGCTTGACCCGATTGCTGACAAAGCCATGGTCGTCATCGCCCTTATGATCATCATAGGGTATGCTGATAACAGTTGGACACCATGGCTTGTGTTGCCGGCCACCTTTATTCTCTTCCGCGAGGTTTTCGTATCTGGCCTGCGCGAGTTTCTCGGAGACACAGCCGGAACCCTCAAGGTCACCAAGCTCGCCAAGTGGAAAACCACCCTCCAAATGGTTGCAATTGCTGTGCTTTTTTCCAAAGGCATCTTCGAGCATTACCTCGTTATGGCCGCTTGGGGCATGGACGATGCCTTGTTTGACGCCATCCTGAATGGCGATGAAGAAGACCTGCTCGGCCTGCGTTGGAAGGCCGAAGGCATGTATCTTGCAGGTCAAACCGGCGTGGTGTTGCTGTGGCTTGCCGCTATTCTGACGCTGATCACTGGCTGGGATTACTTCAAGAAATCAATGCCATACCTAAAGGATTGAGCGATGGATGTGCTTTACTTTGCATGGGTGCGTGAGCGAATTGGCTTGCCTCGTGAAACGGTTGAGACACAGGCTGAAACGGTTGCTGACCTCGTGGCCGAGCTCATCGCCCGCGAAGAGCGCTATGCGGCTGCATTCGCAGATTTATCGGCGCTCCGCGTGGCCGTAGACCAAGAGCTTGTTGGCTTTGATACGTCGCTGGCAGGCGCTCGTGAGGTTGCCTTTTTCCCGCCGATGACGGGGGGCTAAATGGACATTCGTGTTCAACAGGAGCCGTTTGATCTGGGGTGTGAAGCTGCTGGATTTGCAGAGAAAACAAGCGCGTCTGGCGCTGTCGTGACCTTCACAGGTATCGTGCGCAACACGCCTGAAGGGACGCTTGAATATATGGACATCGAGCACTACCCGGGCATGACAGAAGCGGCGCTAGGTCAGATTGCGACTGATGCGTTAACCAAATGGTCACTTGAAGACGCAATGATCATTCACCGCTATGGTAAAATCCGAGTGGGTGAAATGATTATGATGGTTGCGACAGCCGCACGTCATCGAAAAGATGCTTTTGAAGCGGCGGAGTTTTTGATGGATTTTCTCAAATCGCGCGCGCCGTTCTGGAAAAAGGAAGTCTCTCGAGATGGGGCGGGGTGGGTTGCTGCCCGCGAGGAAGACGAAGACGCGCTCACACGTTGGCAGCAGTGACGGCACTGCGCCTGAACAACACCACCGCACGCAGCCTTTGGCTCGATCATCATGGGCTGTTAAACGCAGAACGAGGCACTGGAGATACTCTGAAAATTGGCGAGGAGTTGGGCTTTGTCCAGCTTGATTCAATCCGCCACATAGAGCGCGCGCATGACCATATTGTTTGGTCGCGCAACCAAGCGTACCGCCCGGGATGCCTTGGTAACCATTTGAAAGAGCGTTATTTTTTCGAACATTTCACGCATGATGCCAGCCTTATTCCAGTGCAGTTTTTACCGATATGGCAAATGCAATTTGCGCGGCACGCCGAGAAGATTTTGAAGGCCAACTGGTGGAAAAACATGCCCGACGCTGAGGGGCGGGCGGCAATCAAAGCGCGTATCGCCCAAGAAGGCCCGCTCAGTACAAAAGACTTTGAAAGCAAGGGTCCAAAACCCTCGCAGATGTGGCAGCGGCCTCCCCACAAACTGGCGCTTGATTTCATGTGGTACGCGGGCGAGCTTGCAACCAGCCATCGTGAGAACTTTGTGAAGTATTATGATCTGGCCGAACGTGTTTTTCCGCCCAGCTTTCGAGAGGCACCCCTCAGCCAGAGCGAGCAAATTGACCGCCTCTGCAGAGCTGCGCTCAAGCGTTTGGGCTTTGCCAATACGGGGGAGATTCAACGGTTCTGGGGCGTTCTGAGCGCCGCAGAGGTAAAGGACTGGGTCGCGCAAACAAAGGCTTCTCTGAGGGAGGTCGAGGTCATCTTGGCGGATGGCAGTTTGGTGTCAAAGTGGGCTTTGCCGTCGCTGGAAATGCGGCTTGATACGCTCGGTCGCCCTGAGGCTAAGCTACGGATATTAAACCCTTTTGACCCCGCCATAAGGGACAGGAAACGCTGCTTGCAGCTTTTCGGGTTTGACTATCGCAATGAAATATTTGTCCCTCAAGCCAGGCGGATCTGGGGCTACTATGTCTACCCTATTCTTGAGGGGACACGTTTTGTCGGGCGTGCCGAGCTAAAGGCTGATCGCAAAGCAGGCACATTGCATGTCGCCAATCTTTGGCCTGAAGCAGGTGTGAAATGGGGCCGTGTTCGGCACAGCAAATGGGAAAGCGAGCTGAGAAGATTTGCGCGCTTCGCCAGCCTTGAATGGGCGCCTGATTAGGTGTTGCCTGCGCTCACACGCTCGACATAGGCGCGCATTTCCTCGGCTTCATGGCGCGCGTCGCGCAGCCCTTCCATCGCCGCGGAAAGCTCTGCTTCCGTTTGGGAGAGCTGGTTCGTCAGCTCTGCCTCGCGTTGCTGCAGATATGTAATCGCCTGATCACGCGTTTCTTCAGCCTCGTGAAGCTCTTGCGCCATTTTCTCTAGCTCTTCCATGTCGCCCCGCGACACGCGCGTGAAGCGGTGAACCAGCCAGTTTACAAACCAACCCATGCAGAAGGCGATGAACAGGATGATCGCCGTTGCGACAATAAACTCGGTGCGTGTCATTGATCTTGGCCCTCGCGCGTCGCCGCATCGTCCGCGGCGTTTTCTTCGGTGTCTGATGCACCAGTTTGTTCTGTGCTTTCAAGCGTTGTTTCTTCGCTTGCGATAGCCTCGGGCCGAACCAGCTTAAACTCGATACGTCGGTTTGCTTCGCGGCCTTCTTCTGTATCGTTCGTGGCTATCGGCTGTGTTTCGCCATACCCGATGGCTTCAAAGCCGCTCGTCACGATACGCCTGTCACGCATAGCGTTCAGAACAGCGAGCGCCCGTGATTTGGAGAGCGCCTCGTTCATTTCTTCGCGCCCTTGGCTATCGGTGTGGCCAGCGACGACCATGCGCAGCTCGACACAGTTGCCAAGCACATCGGCGATTTCGTCAAGCGTTCCTGTTGAACTCGCATCTACGGTGCCACTGCCTGGCTCAAAGCTGATCTGACGAACGGCAAGGATATCAGCAATCTTCGCTTCGCATTCGTCAGGCGTAAGCATGCTGGCAATAGGGTCAAGTTTTTCAAGATAGGTTACATCAACAGAGAAGCGTGCACCTTCGCCCAGTTTGTCTGACAACAGCTTGGTAATTTCGGAGCGCGCTTCTGTGCTACCCGTGTTGCCTGTCACAGTGATGTCGTCAGCTGTGACACGTGCCGAACCGTTTGAGAGGAGGGAGAGTGCCTCCAGACCTGAGAGAACACGCAGAGGCCAGTCGCCCGGGAGGGTTTCGTCCGTGCGTGCGCGGTTGCTGACTGTCGCGCTGCCAAATCGGGCGGTTGCAAAGCTCTCTGCTGTTTGTGCCACGATTTCATCGTTCAGGCGGCCATTGAGCTGGATAAGCCCCTCGGGGCTGAGCGTGGCCACAAACTCGGCGGGGCCTTGGCTTGGGTCAGAGGGGTCAGGCGTGAGAACCGCGTGCAATGCGAAGACATCGGGCAAACTGTTTTCAAGGGAGCCAACCACGCGGTCAAACTCGCGCTGGTCTGTGCCCGCAGGCGAGATCAGCGTCACATCTGCATCAGAGAAGGTCACAGAACCGCCCTTGAGCTCCGCAACAGCGGCGATAGAGAGCGCGGCGGCATCCGCCCAACTTGGCGAGGGGACTCCAAGGCCGACACGGCAGCTTGTCTCGCCATCTAGGCCGGCTTTGCGCGCGGCTCCGATGATTTTGGAGCGGGCTTCTTCTGTGTCGGCGGAGCAATTGTCAAACCGCGAGCCTGCCTCATCTTGCAAAAAGCGCAATGAAAACGGGGTGATCACCGGGCGTGGCGAAGAAATGTCAAAGCCGACGCGCAGGCCTGACGGCGTATTGCGTTTCAGGCGGCTTTCAACGCGATCTTTCCGGTCTTCGCTTTCGGTCATAGCCGTGATCATGACGCGGCGGGCATCAATCGAAATTTTTGAGCGGGGCAGCGCTTCTAGGGCCTCAAGGCCAAAGTCAACGGCATTGTCCCAGCCCTCGGGAATGTCATAATCGGCACTTTCAAGCAGGTCGGCGATCTCTTCATCGCTGGAAATACGCGCCAACCGCTTGAGCAGATCGTCGCGATCGGCACCCTTTGGAATAAGCCCGATCAGGGAGACTTCATCACCGTTGCGCAGAATTTCGATGGAAAAGCGCGGTGCGGCCAGAGCTGCGAGAGCTTCTACATCCATTGCGTCAATCACGCGGGCTGCATCTACGACGCTTCCGGCTGTGCTGATGGCGACAAAGCGCTTTGCCTCAGAGGGCGCGACGCCAATAAGCAAAACCTGCAGGCCATCGGCCTCGACTTCGGCCCATGTAAGCTGTTTGGAATCAAGAGCTTGGCGAACGCTGTATTCTGAAGTTTCTTCCACCAGCGTCACAGCAAAGCTGGCCGCGATGAATGATAAGAAAGCTGCGCTCAAAAACGTGCCGGTAACAATGAGGAGGGATGATACGCGCATATGACCTATTTTCAGCGATTGTTGGCATACTCTTACGGTGTCAAATCTGAGGTTTCAATCACACTAACAGTGCGACGGCGAAAAACAGCAGGGGGATAAACCCGGCGTCGCGGTTAGAGCGGAACAGTTTGACCAGCTTGCCACTGTCGTCAGCATCAAAATGGCGGAGCTGCCAGAGCATGTGCCAGCCCATTGCACAGGCTCCTGCAAGGGCGATGAGCATTGCGAAGGGGCCGCTTGCACTGCTTAGCATAGCACCAATCACGGCAAGGCCCAAAAGCGAGACGGTCGCAGCCATAAAGCGGCTCAGCCACATGGGGCTCTGGCTCCCAAACAGACGCGCCGTTGATTTGATCCCGATGAGCGCGTCATCTTCCGTATCCTGGTGGGCATAAATTGTGTCGTAGAACAATGTCCACGCGATCCCCGCTGCATAAAGGTAAAGCGCAGGGGCCTCTAGAGCACCACGGTGGGCCGTCCAAGCCAGAAGTGCGCCCCAGTTAAATGCCAACCCGAGGAAGACCTGGGGCCACCATGTGAACCGTTTGGCAAACGGGTAGATGGCCACAGGCACAAGCGCCAAGACACCCAGCCAAACCGCCGCTGTGTTAAATGTCAGCAGGATGCAAAACGCAATAAGCGCTTGAATACACATCCAGATTGCGGCCTGTGACGCGGTCACTTGCCCTGATGGAATGGGGCGTGAGCGTGTACGCTCTACCGCACCGTCAAAGTCGCGGTCGCTGATGTCGTTCCATGTGCAGCCAGCCCCCCGCATCAGCCATGCCCCTGCGGCGCTGCCCACAAAGATCCAGAGGTCATGCCATGTGACAAGGCGGTCGTGCAGCATGGCAAGCAAGAGGCCCCACCAGCACGGTATGAGCAGAAGCCATGTGCCGATGGGGCGATCGGCGCGAGACAGTCGCAGGTAGGGGCGCGTGGCGGCAGGCGCGTAGCGGTCGACCCAGTTGCCTTGTACTGCATCGGCGACTTGTCCGTTCTGCTCTGGCGTATTCTTTTCGCTGCTCATATGTTTTGGCCCATGACAGATGTGAAAATCAGATTGTTTGTAGATCACCCGCTGGGGGCGGGGCAATCGCTCGTGCTGGATAAAGCGCAGGCGCACTACCTTTTTGGCGTTATGCGCCAACAGATAGGGGCGCATCTTGCTGTTTTTAATGGCAAAGATGGCGAATGGCTGGCTGAAGTGACCGAGGCGGGAAAACGCGGTGGCAGTTTGCGCTGTGTCGATCTGCGCGGTCCGCAGGTCAATCCGCCTGATCTCTGGCTCCTATTTGCGCCGATCAAAAAGGCGCGTACCGATTTTATTGTGGAGAAAGCGGCCGAAATGGGCGCGGCGCGGATTGTGCCTGTTCAGACCGATTTCACCAATGCGGAGCGGATCCGGCAAGACCGGTTGCAAGCCCATGCTCTGGAAGCTGCAGAGCAATGCGGTGGAACTTTTGTTCCTGAAGTCAGTGACTTAACCAAGCTTTCAGCACTTCTTGCCAGCTGGCCAGAGGGGCGCAAGCTGATGTTTTGCGACGAAGGCATCGCAGGGCAGGCCGATGCGCAGGCCTTGCTGAAGGCCGTAGGCGCAGGGCCATGGGCGGTGCTTATCGGGCCTGAGGGGGGCTTCTCTGCGGCCGAGCGCGCTCGGCTCCATGCGGCGGCTTTTGCGCAGCCTGTCAGCCTTGGGCCGCGCATTCTGCGCGCGGATACGGCGGCTGTGGCTGCGCTCACGGTCTGGCAGCAGGCGCTGGGAGACTGGACATGAGCTTTGTGAGACCCGAAGTTGAGAAAATACTGAGCAAATACAAAGAAGTATTGCTTGCGGCGCTTTTTCTGGCGCTCGGGGCTTACTGGGTTTTGGCGGGGCGTGGCTTGCTGCCGTGGCTGGGGGCGATTGTTGTCGCTGTGTCGGGGCTTTTGCTGTTTTCCTTTCTGCAACGGGCGTGGTTTGCGCGCGGCGAGGGCGGGCGCGGGGTTGTTGAGGTGGTCGAAGGCCAGATCAGCTACTTCGCACCAGAGAACGGTGGCATGGTTGCTGTGCGCGAGCTTTCAGAGCTGGTCTATGATGCGCGGCCCAACCCGCCTGTCTGGGTGCTCAAGCAAGCGGGGCTGCCCGAACTTGTTATTCCTGCCAATGCCAAAGGCGCAGCTGCGCTGTTTGACGCTTTTGCCGCTCTTCCGGGGCTGTCGAGCGACCGGTTGTTGACGGCGCAACGCGGCGCGGCGGATCACGCGCGCGTTATTTGGCGCAAAGATGCGCTGGTGCGCATTGACACGCCGCGCCCGCGGCTGCACTCCTAACGCCTCACGCGAACATATCGGAGCTTACATATGTCTATTCCTCAGTCCGGCGGCGGCCCGATCGAACATTACGCGCAATTGGCCGAATATATGGCCAAGGGCTGCAAACCAAAGAGCGAATGGCGCATTGGCACCGAGCACGAGAAGTTTGGCTACTGTAAGGATACATTGTTACCCATTCCTTACGAGGGTGAGCGTTCGGTGCGTGCCGTGCTGGAAGGCTTGCAGCAAAAGCACGGTTGGCAGCCTGTGTTTGAAGGCGACAATATCGTTGGATTGCAGAAGGATGGGGCCAATGTGAGCCTTGAACCAGGGGGGCAGCTGGAGCTTTCGGGTGCGCCTTTGGAAAACATCCACCAGACATGTGACGAGGTGAACATCCACCTCAAGGAAGTGAAAGACATCGCCGATGCCGTTGGCGTGGGCTTTATCGGGCTTGGGGCTGCGCCCATCTGGACTCATGAGCAAATGCCGCTCATGCCCAAGGGCCGCTACACTCTGATGAACGACTACATGCAAAAAGTCGGCACGATGGGGCGCGATATGATGCGGCGCACCTGTACGGTTCAGGTGAACCTTGATTTCGCCTCCGAGGCCGACATGGTGCAGAAAATGCGCGCCGCGATTGCGCTACAGCCTGTTGCCACGGCGCTCTTTGCCAACTCGCCGTTTTTTGAGGGCAAGCCCAATGGCCACAAGAGCTGGCGCAGCCGCGTCTGGCGTGATCTTGATGCGGCGCGCACGGGCATGGTGCCGTTTGTGTTTGAAGAGGGCTTCGGCTTTGAGCGCTGGGTGGAATATGCGCTCGACGTGCCGATGTATTTTGTCTACCGCGATGGTAAGTATATCAATGCGTTAGGCCAGTCTTTCCGTGATTTCCTCAAGGGTGAGCTGCCCGCGATGCCTGGCGAAATGCCCACGTTGAGCGACTGGGCTGACCACCTGACAACGCTGTTTCCCGAGGCGCGGATCAAGCAATATATGGAGATGCGCGGGGCCGATGGTGGCCCGTGGCGCAGGCTCTGTGCGCTGCCTGCTTTCTGGGTCGGCCTTATGTATGATCAAGGCGCTCTGGATGCTGCACTTGAGCTGACAAAAGGCTGGGATGTAGAGACGCGTGAGGCGCTGCGTGTTGCCGCGTCTGAGCAGGGTTTGCAGGCTGAAACCCATGGCGTCAAAATGTATGATCTGGCCCGCGAAGTTGTGGCGCTTTCCGAGGCGGGACTGAAGGCGCGTGCGCAAGAGGGCGCGGGCGGGATGATTCCAGATGAAACCCATTTCCTGAGTGCTTTGAAGGAATCTCTGGAAAGCGGAGAAGTGCCTGCAGACGAGCTTTTGCGCCGCTACAAGAGCGATTGGGGTGGTGATGTGAGCCGCATTTATGCGGATTACTCCTACTAGCGTACGCTTGGGTTAACGGCTTTTGGCCACCCGAAACAGGGGGGTGACATGCGTGCACAGCGCGTGCACCCCCCGTGCACCGCCTAAATTTTTTTGGCGTTAACCATAAATTAATGAATGTACCGCACGATGGGGTGGTAACGAGTAAATAGGCCGCGCAGTTTTGTGCGGCCTTTGTTTCATCCGGGGTGGGGTTTTGGTTATTTCTTGCCGAACTTCGGTTCGGTGCCTGCGCGCAAACGGTCGATGTTGGCGCGATGCGTGAAGAAGACAAGCACGGTAAGCGCGATGCCGAGCAGCAAGAGGGGCTGGGCACCAAGCACAGCCATCCAGACGGTTGAGGCGCTGGCAGCGGCGACGGCCGCAAGAGACGAGATCCGCCAGATCGCAAAGACCGCGAGCCATGTGGCGCAACAGGCCAGACCCACAGGGAAGCTCAGCGCCAGCAGCAAACCAAAGAACGTGGCCACGCCTTTGCCCCCCTTGAAGGCGAGCCAGACAGGGAAGCAATGGCCCAGAAAGGCTGCAAGCCCTGCAAGCTGGGCGGCGTCTTCGCCCGCCATGCTGCGCGCCAGAAGCACAACGACAGCGGCTTTGCCCCCATCCAAGAGCAGGGTCAGCGCGGCGGCGGTCTTGTTGCCTGTGCGCAAAACATTGGTTGCGCCGATATTGCCCGAGCCGATGGCGCGCACATCGCCCAAGTTCATCACACGGCTGATGAGCAGGCCGAACGGCACGGAGCCGAAAAGGTAGCCCAGAAGCGCCCAGAGCGCGAGCAGGGCGGCGGAGTGTTCTATCAGGGGCATCAACCGAAGACCTTTTTGCCAGCAACGTACGTGGCGTGCACTTTACCTTGCATGCGGTGCCCGTCAAAGGGCGTGTTTTTGGACTTTGACAACAGTGTTGCGCGGTCGAGCACGAAAGGCTTGTCGGGGTCAAAGAGCATGAGATCGGCGGGCGCACCTTTGCAGAGGCGGCCAGCGGCAAGGCCGAGGCGCTTGGCCGGATTGAGCGAGAGCGCGCGGCAAAGCTGGGGTAGGCTCATGCCGCCCGCATGGACAAGGCGCATGGCTGCGGGCAGCAATGTCTCCAGAGCAACAGCGCCAGACGCGGCCTCTTCAAAGGGCAGGCGCTTGCTCTCTTCGTCTTGGGGCGTGTGCATGGAGCTGATCGTGTCGATCAGGCCAGAGGCGACGGCCTCGACGGTGGCGAGGCGGTCATCTTCGGAGCGCAAAGGCGGCTTGAGCTTGAAGAAGCTGCGGTAGTCGGCCACGTCAAGCTCGTTGAGTGTGAGGTGGTGGATGGATGTGCCTGCGGTGATATCCAGACCGTTGCGCTTGGCGCGCTCAAGAGCGGGCAGGGCGCGGGCCGTTGTGATCTGGTCGGCGTGGTAGCGCGCGCCTGTCATTTCAAGCAGCGCGATATCGCGATCAAGGCCCATGCGCTCGGCCATGGGGGTTACAGAGGGCAGGCCGCGCAAGGTGGCAAACTTGCCCGAGGTGACGGCTGCACCTGCCGAGAGTATCGGCTCTTGCGGGTGGGCGATGACCAGCGCGCCAAGAGAGCGCGCGTAGGTGAGCGCGCGCTGGAATACTTTGGTGTTGGTGATCACGGCGTCACAGTCAGAAAAGCCGACAGCCCCGGCATCCATCAGAAAGCCGATTTCTGTCATTTCCTTGCCCTCGCGCCCCTTGGTGAGCGCAGCGAGAGGCAGGACATTGACGGCGCTGTCTTCATTGGCGCGGCGCTTCACGAACTCCAGCGCCTCGGGTGTGTCGATGGCGGGGGAGGTGTCGGGGCGGATGGCCATGGTCGTGACGCCCCCCGCAGCCGCGGCGCGCGCGGCGGAAGCGTAGCTCTCTTTGTGGCGCTCGCCCGGCTCACCGACCTTGACGCCGATATCAACGATCCCCGGCGCAAGGCAGAGGCCTGCGCAGTCAACCTTGGTGTCGGCCTGTGGCGCCTCGCCCTGGCCTGTGGCGGCGATGATACCTTTGTCGACAAGCAGCCAGCCTGTGTGCTCGGTCTGGGCCTCGGGGTCGATCAGGCGGGCGTTGGTGAAAAGGGTTTTCATATCTCACTCCTTGCGCTCAGGGCGGCGTCGCGGGCGGCGATGATTTTTGCGGCCCCTGCGGCGGGGTCGGCTTGGTATTTGATCAGGTATTTATCGCCTGACTGTGTGATGACTTGCAGGGCCGAAAAGAGCGTTTTCGCATCTGCGACATCTCCCAGCGGGATCACGCGGTCGTCGGGGCCGATGAGCTTGGTCGCGCTCAGCTTCCAGACCATGCCGAGCTGTTCGCTCATGGCGTAGGCACCGCGCGCGCCGATGGCGAGAACCGAGCCGACAACGCCTGTCCACGGGTGCGGGTTGCCGACGTAGAACAAAATGCCCGACAAGAGCAGCGAGCCGATGGCAGCCAGCATGATGTGCTCACGGATATAGGTGCTGCGGGCGGGGGGGAAGGTGGCGATGATGCTGCTCATGGGGTGGCCTCTAGCGGATCGGCGATCTGGCCCATCAGCTTTGTGCGGGCGGTGTCAATTTCGTGCTCAACGCTGCGCGGCTGGGCGAGGTACTTCATGACGAAGGCCTGACGCGTCTCAAGATCAATGCGCAGGCTGCGCCAGAGCACGCGGTGGGTGGCGTGGATATCGCTGAGGTTGACCGAGGCGTTGAGCTCGGCGCGCTCGCTGTTTTCATAGATCAGGCGGAGCGAGGTCAGGTGCCAGACATCGCCACGGTGGCGCAGCCAGTTGGTGTGATCGTCAAAGACGACAAAGGCCAGCAGCGTGAAGATGGCCGCAAGCGCCAGAAAGAGGCCCATGGCGCTGAGCATCGTCAGCGACTCACTCTGAAAGACAAGCGCTGCGTTTGTCACCGAGAGGGGCGAGAGCACGAGCGAGGACAAAAGCCCCAGCAGCACGGCGCGCTTGATAAACGTCCAGAGGTCGGGCTGATAGGTGCCAAGGAAGGCCTCGTCATCCAGCAGCGTTGTCACAGGGGCGGGCAGCTCTGGCTTAGACATAGGTGCCGCTCGCGGCGCGCGCGCGCTGGTTGCGCGCCAGCAAGTCCATCGCGGCCATGCGGACAGCCACGCCCATTTCGACCTGTTCCTGAATGACCGAGCGGGTGACATCATCGGCGATGTCGCCATCAATCTCGACACCGCGGTTCATGGGGCCGGGGTGCATGACGATGGCGTCAGGCTTGGCGTGCGCAAGCTTTTCGGCTGTCAGCCCGAAGCGGTGGTAATACTCGCGCTCAGACGGGATAAAGCCGCCGTCCATGCGCTCTTTCTGGAGGCGCAGCATCATGACAACGTCAACGCCCTCAAGGCCTTCGCGCATATCATCAAAGACCTCGACGCCGAACTCACTGATCTGGCTGGGCATGAGCGTGGGCGGCCCGATGAGGCGGACGCGGTTTTCCATTTTGCCCAGCAGCATGATGTTGGAGCGGGCCACGCGGGAGTGGGCAATATCGCCACAAATGGCCACGCTGAGGCGGTGCAGGCGGCCCTTGGCGCGGCGGATTGTCAGCGCATCAAGCAAGGCTTGCGTGGGGTGCTCGTGGCGGCCATCGCCCGCGTTGAGCACGGCGCAATTGACTTTTTGTGCGAGCAGATCAACCGCGCCTGAGTTGGGGTGGCGCACCACAAGCAGGTCGGGGTGCATGGCGTTGAGCGACAGGGCCGTATCAACGAGCGTTTCGCCCTTTTTGATCGAGCTTGCGCCCATGGCCATGTTCATGACATCGGCCCCCAGGCGCTTGCCCGCCAGCTCGAAGCTGGCCTGCGTGCGGGTGGAGTTCTCAAAGAACATGTTGATCTGGGTGAGGCCTGCAAGCGCATCGGAGTGCTTGTTGGCCGAGCGGTTGAGCGCGACATATTGGTCGGCCAGATCCAGAAGTTCGGTGATATCTGTTTGGGAGAGTTGTTCGATCCCCAGAAGGTGACGATGTGCAAAGCTCATTGGCGCAGCTCCTCTCAAAACTGGAGCGGTTATAGGGCGTGGCTGGCGTGCGTGCAATCCGTCATTCCTTGTTTTGGCCGCGCGCAGGATGCGCTAGGGTCGCCACATGGAATCGGCACAACAATATTGGGCGGCGCGCGCTGCGCTTGACTGGCAGGTGGAGCTGGGCGTGGATGAAGCGCTGAGCGAAACGCCTGTGAACCGCTTTGAACTGGTCGACAAGCCCAAGCCAAAGCCCGTGGCAGAGCCCAACCCGCACGTGCAGAATGTGCATATCGAGGCGATCAAGGCTGACCCAGTGGCCGAAGCCAGCGCGGCGGCCACTGCGGCACAAAGCCTTGAAGAGCTGCGTGCAGCGCTTGAGCGCTTTGAGCATTGCGAGCTGAAGCGCGGAGCGCGCAACCTTGTGTTTGGCGAGGGTGCGGCGGGTGCGCGTGTTATGGTGATCGGTGAGGCCCCCGACCGTGAGGGCGACCGCGAGGGCAAGCCATTTGTCGGGCAGGCCGCTTCGCTTTTGGGCAAGATGCTGGGCGCAATCGGGCTGAGCCTTGAAGACAGCGTCTACGCCACAACGGTTATGCCGTGGCGGCTTTTGAACCAGTCGGGCCCGACACCTGAAGAAGTGGCCATGATGCGCCCCTTCATGGCGCGGCATGTGGCGCTGGCCAAGCCCGAGATTGTGATACTGATGGGGAATATCTCTTGCGATGCCGCGCTGGGGGCGCGCGGGATCACGCGGCTGCGCGGCACTTGGGGCGAGGCTTACGGCGTGCCTGCGATGCCGATGTTTCCGCCTGAGACGCTGCTGCGCCAGCCGCAGCTGAAGCGGGAGGCGTGGGCCGATTTGTTAGAGATCAAAGCGAGGCTGACATGAGCAAGATTGACGAGAGCCGCGAGTTTATTCCTGTGCGCATTGCTGTGCTGACGGTGAGTGACACGCGCGCCGCAGACGAAGACCGCTCGGGCGATGTGCTTGTGGGCCGTCTCACCGAGGCGGGCCATGTGCTGGCCGCCCGCAAGATCATCCGCGATGAGCGCGGCGAGATCGCGGAGCAGCTGCGCGACTGGGTCGCCTCTGGCGAGGTCGATGTGATTATCTCCACAGGTGGCACAGGCCTGACGGGGCGCGATGTGACCGTTGAGGCGCATCGGGATGTTTACGAAAAAGAGATCGATGCCTTTGGCACGCTTTTTACCATGATCAGCTTTGGCAAGATCGGCACCAGCGCTGTGCAGAGCCGCGCTACGGCGGGTGTGGCGGGGGGCTGCTATCTCTTTGCGCTGCCGGGAAGCCCCGGCGCCTGCAAGGACGGCTGGGACGATATCTTGAAGTGGCAGCTCGATTACCGCCACCGCCCCTGCAACTTTGTCGAGATCATGCCCCGTTTGGAAGAACACAAGCGCCGCAAATGAGCGATATGTTCGAGCCCATAGGGCCGCAGCCCGAGGTTGTTGCCGAGCGGGTCGCGGCGCTTATGGTGCGCGATACACAGGGGCGCTTTCTCTGCCAGCTGCGCGATGATCTGCCCCATGTGGCGGGGGCCGGGCTCTGGAGCTTTTTTGGTGGCCGTGTTGAAGCGGGCGAGAGCCTGCGCGCCGCAGCGGTGCGCGAGTTTGCCGAGGAAACGGGTATTGCGCTGCATGAGGCCGAGCTGCGGCCACGTGCCATATTGGCTTCGAGTGTAAAGCCTGATTGGCTGATCCATATCTTTGAGGTGGCGCGACGCATTGCCCCAAGCGAGGTTTGTCTTGGTGAAGGTGCAGGCTTTGCGCTGCTGACTGAGTCACAGATAAAAGACTTTGAGTTTATCACGACATATGAACAGTTTTTTGAAAAGATTTTCGACGGAAAGGCGCCTGTGGCGCGTATAGACTAGGACGAGCCCTGTCTTGTGGGGCTTTCAGGCATGTCAAAAGGAAGAATATGCGGTTTTTGCAGCGTGGATTGACGGGTCTTTTTATTCTGGCGGCGACACTGGGCCTCTTGGCTTACGGCGCGATTTTGGTGCGCGGGGCGGTGCAAGACCGTATGAGCCGCGAGGCGCGTGTGCCGCAAGCTCAGGAGCGGGTGTTCTCGGTCAATGCCGAGCGTGTGAAGGCTGAAACGATCACCCCTGTGATCACGGCTTACGGCGAGGTGCAGAGCCTGCGCACGCTTGAGATCCGGCCTGCTGTCAGTGGCACAGTTGTGAGGATGAGCGAGAATTTTGTGGAAGGCGGGCGCTTTGCCAAGGGTGAAGTGATGCTCCAGATTGATGAAGCCGATGCGCGCGCGGCCTTTGAGCGGGCCGAGACCGATGTTTTGGACGGCGAAGCCGAAGCCCGCGATGCGGCACGCGCGCTGGAGCTGGCACGCGACGAGCTGGTGAACGCCGAAGAACAGGTTGCGCTGCGGGTGCGGGCCTTGGGCCGGCAGGAAGACCTGAAGGCGCGCGGCGTAGGCACGGATGCCTCGGTGGAGGCCGCCGAGATTGCGGCGAGCACGGCCAAGGCGGCAGTGCTGACCCGCAGGCAGGCTTTGGCGCAGGCCGAAGCGCGGCTTGATAGCTCGGCCACACGGCTTGCGCGGGCGCGCATCCAGCTCAGCGAAAGCGAGCGCCGCTTGGCAGAAACCGAAATCACCGCGCGCTTTGATGGTGTGCTCTCCAGCGTGAGCGCTGTTGAGGGGCGGCTTGTGAGCACGGGCGAACGCCTTGGAGAGCTTGTGGATGCCGAGGCGTTGGAAGTGGCGTTTCGCCTTTCGACGCAAGATTATGCGCGGCTGCTGGACGATGCGGGCGGCTTGAAGCAGGCCGAGCTGACAGCTGTGCTTGACGACTTCGGGATCGACCTGTCTGCCACGGGGCGGTTGAGCCGCGCGGGGGCGGCCAATGACACGGGCGAAACAGGGCGCGCTCTGTTTGCAAAGCTTGAGGGCGCGGGCGGGTTCAAGCCGGGTGACTTTGTCACTGTGCGCATCAGCGAAAGCCCGATCGAGGCTGTGGCGCTTGTGCCTGCCACGGCGCTTGGCACGGGCAACACCGTGCTTGTGATCAATGAGGACAACCGCCTTGAAAGCGTGGTGGTAGAGCTTTTGCGCCGACAGGGCGACAGCGTGATCATTCGCGCGGCGGCACTTGACGGGCAGCTCATCGTTTCAAAGCGCACACCGCTTTTGGGCGCTGGTATCAGTGTCACGCCTGTAGAGGCAGGGGCTGTGGCAGCCCCACCTGCCGCGCCAGAGCTGATCGAGCTGAGCGAGGAGCGCCGCGCCAAGCTGGTGGCCGCTGTTGAGGCCAACAGCTTCATGCCCAAAGATGTGCAGGAGCGGCTTTTGACGCAGCTCAAAGAACCTAAAGTATCGGTAAAAATGGTTGAGCGGATCGAAAGCCGCATGGGGGGCTAAGCCATGCGCGATGTGGGCCTTGTCGGCGGGATCATCTCGTATTTCACGCGCCATCGCACGGTGGCCAACCTGCTTTTGGTCAGCCTTATTGTGGCGGGGCTTGTGGCTTTTCCGCGAATGCGGGCGCAGTTTTTTCCGGATGTGATTGTCGACAATGTCTCTGTCTCGGTGGTCTGGGATGGTGCGGGCGCGGAAGATGTGGATTCTGGCATTGTGCAGGTGCTTGAGCCTGCGCTTTTGACTGTTGAGGGGGTTGCGGAGGCCTTTTCAACCTCGCGTGAGGGTGTTGCGCGGATTGATCTGGACTTTGAACCCGGCTGGGACATGGCGCGCGCAGCCGATGATGTGCAGGCGGCGGTGGATTTTGTCACGCTGTTGCCTGACGAGGCCGAGGAGCCAAAGGTGGAGCGCGGTGTCTGGCGCGACCGTGTGACCGATGTGGTGATCACGGGGCCTGTGGGCGCCGAGCAGCTTGCGCGCTTTGCCGATGAATTTGTTGCGCGGCTCTTTCAAGAAGGGGTGACACGCACCAATATCAGAGGCGTGTCTGGCCAGAAGACCAACATCGTTGTCGCCACGCGCGACCTGATCAAACATGACATCACCTTTGCCCAGATTGCCGCGGCCATTGCCGAGGAGGTCAAGGCAGACCCTGCCGGCAATGTGACAGGTGCCAACGCGCGTGTGCGCACAGGCATCGAAAAGCGCAGCCCCGAGCAGCTGGCGGCGATTGTGCTCAAGGCGCTGGATGACGGCTCAAAGCTGACGGTGGGCGATGTGGCGCAGATCGAGGTGGAAGGCGCGTTGCGCGGCGAGACCTATTATGTGGGCGAGAACCCTGCGATTTCGATCCGGGTCGACCGTTCGGCCAGTGGCGACGCGATCGGGATTCAGCGCAGTGTGGAGGATGTGGCCGCGAAGCTGGAGGCCACGTTGCCGCCTGATGTGTCGATTGACCTTATTCGCACCCGTGCCGAAGCCATTACGGGGCGGCTTGATATCTTGCTGGACAACGGGCTGATGGGCCTCGGGCTTGTTGTTGCGCTGCTGTTTCTGTTTCTCAATGCGCGCACGGCGTTTTGGGTGGCTGCGGGGATTCCTGTGGCCATGTTGGCTGCTGTTGCCCTGATGTTTGCCTGGGGGCTGACGATCAATATGATCTCGCTCTTTGCGCTCATCATCACACTGGGCATTGTCGTGGATGATGCGATTGTTGTGGGGGAACACGCGGATGCGCGGCTGCGCAAATATGGCGAGGGGCCTGTGGAGGCAGCTGAAAATGCGGCCAAGCGTATGGCGATGCCGGTGTTTTCAGCCACGCTCACCACGGTGATTGCCTTTTTCGCGCTGACCTTTGTCGAGGGGCGCTTTGGCGATCTGATTTCGGACATTCCTTTTACCGTCGTCGTGGTTTTGCTGGCGAGCCTTGTGGAGTGTTTTCTTATTCTGCCCAACCACATGGCGCATTCGCTCAAGCACGCGTTTGAGACGCATTGGTATGACATGCCAAGCCGCTATGTGAACCGCGGCTTTGAGCATATTCGCGAGCGCTATTTCCGCCCGCTCATGGGCTGGGTTGTCAAGCTGCGTTACCCTGTGTTTGCCGCCGTTGTGCTGGTTCTGGCGGGGCAGGTGGCGCTGTTTGTGCGGGGTGATGTGCAGTGGCGCTTTTTCAACGCGCCTGAGCGGTCGTCGATCTCGGGCAACTTTGCCATGGTGCCCGGCTCAAGCCGTGAAGACACCTTTGAGGTGATGCGGCTTTTGCAAAAGACCGTGGACGAGATGGGGGCCGAATATGAAGAAAAGCACGGCGCGAACCCGATAGATTATGTGCTGGCGCAAGTGGGGGGCAACACATGGCCGCCGCTGGCGGGCGCTGACACAAAAGAGCCTGACGAGCTTGGCGCGGTTGCGATCGAGCTGATTGATGCAGATTTGCGGCCCTATTCGAGCTTTGCCTTTTTGGCCGAGCTGCAAGACCGCCTGCCCACCCACCCGCTTTTGGAAACCGTGAGCTTTCGTGGCTGGCGCTCGGGGCCGGGGGGCAGCGCGCTGGATGTGCAGTTCTTTGGTGCGGATGCGGCCACGCTGAAGGCGGCCAGCGAGGCGCTGAAAGAGGCTGTGGCGCAATATCCCGAAGTGAGCGGCGTGGAAGACGACCTTGCGTATGACAAAGACGAGTTTGTGCTCGATCTCAATGCGCGCGGCCAAGCGCTTGGCTTTACCATCGACGGGGTCGGACGCGAGCTGCGCCACCGCCTCAGCGGGCTTGAGGCCGCGACCTATCCTGACGGTGCGCGCTCTGCCGAGATCCGCGTAGAGCTGCCCGAGGACGAGGTGACGGCTGACTTTATCTACCGCACCCAGCTGCGCGCGCCGAGCGGGCAGTATACTGCGCTGAGCGATATTGTGAGCGTGCGCGAGCAAGCGGGCTTCTCGACCATCCGCCGCGAAAACGGGCTGCGCACTGTATCGGTGACTGGGGATATCTCGGAAGATGACGCCGCACGCGCTGCCGAGATTGTGAGTGCCTTGGACGCCACGATCTTGCCTGACATTGCCGCACGCTTTCAGGTGGAGTGGCGCTTGGCGGGCCTGTCCGAGCAGGAAAACGACTTTCTCAACGACGCTTTGACAGGGTTTATTCTCTGTCTTGTCGGCATCTATCTTGTGCTGGCGTGGGTGTTTGCCAGCTGGACGCGGCCAGCGGTTGTGATGGCGATCATTCCTTTTGGTCTTGTCGGGACAATCTACGGCCACGCGGCGTGGGAGGTGCCTTTGAGCATGTTCACGGTTGTGGGGCTGTTGGGCATGACAGGGATTATCATCAACGACAGCATCGTTCTGATCACCACGATTGACGACTACGCCGAAGAGCGCGGGCTGATCCCCTCGATCATTGACGGGGCGGTTGACCGCTTGCGGCCTGTGCTCTTGACCACGCTCACAACCGTCTTGGGCCTTGCGCCGCTTTTGTATGAGACCAGCCAACAGGCGCAGTTTCTCAAACCCACGGTGATTACACTGGTTTACGGGCTTGGCTTCGGCATGGTGCTTGTTTTGCTGGTTGTGCCTTCGCTCATGGCGATGCAGGCGGATTTCAGTAAGCAGATCAGGAGCTTGCGCCGTGCTCTCTCGGCGCGCGGTGCGCGTGGGGTTCAGGCCCCTGTGGCTGTTGGCGCGGGGCTGGTCGGGCTGTGGTTTGTGCTCTCGCTGGGCTGGTTTGCGGCCTTTGGCGGGCTCTCGCCTCTGCTTGCACCCGTGTTCGGCGTAAGCACGGCACTGGGGGCGCTCGGGCTGTTTGTCTTTGGCAGCGCGCTGATTGTTGCGGGGGTTGCTGCTGTGGGCGTTACAGCCTTGATCAGGGCGCGTCAGTCGCAGCCTTGAATATCAACGCCAGCCTGTGAGCCGATCAGCGTAAAGCGCAGGCCCGAGCGGTTGAGCGCGAAGCTTTTGCTCACAGCATGGACCAGCTCTGTTGTGAGCGTAACGGTTTTCCCCTGTCGGCTCACTTGCGGGTCGGTGGCCCAGATCAGCGGATCGCCTGTTTCAACGGCAGCTTCTTCCGGTGCGCCAAGCGCTGGCGCATCGGCTGAGACCGTGAGCACGAGGCCGCGTGTGCCTACTTTTGTGGTGCAGCGAATGTTGTGAGCCGTTTCTTGTGGCACGCGTGCCAGTGCTGTCTGGATGTCTGCAACATCGGCGCGGCTGTCTGCTGCAATGGTCTCGCTGAGCTTGAGTTGCACCGGCACGCAGATGTCTTTGCACACCCCGATATCCAGCGTTGCGTTCAGGCGGATGGGCTTGCCCGCGCGGTTGGGGCTTAGCGCCATCGGGAGAACGAGGCGGTCATGGTAGACGATCGAGCGCATTCCGTTTGAGGCGTAGACCTCGGGGAGCGGCCAGTGAAACGTGACGTCCTCAAGGTTGCGCGAGCCTTCCCAACCGAGCTGTGGCGGGATGCCTGCATCACCGGGCGCGCGCCAATAGGTGTGCCAGCCCTCGGCCAGTGTGATTTCAACGGCGGCCATGCGCGTGCCGTCAGGCTCGGCCCAGCCATGCAAGATGCGGGTTTCGGCTTTGTCGGCGTAGGGGTTGGCCAGCGCTGGAAGCGCAAGCGCAAGGAGCGCGGCTGTGAGGGCGGTGAGATGTTTCATGGCTCCACAGATGCGCCAAGCAGGCTGAAACGACAACTCACAATGCGGAGAGAAAGATTTCCGAAATACCCGAGGCCGCGCCCTTGTGGTGGGGTGTGGGGCTTGGCTAAGGTGGCTGTGCGGCAAGCGAAAGGTGGGGCGATGAGTGATGTAAGCGATCTGACAGGCCAGCTTCTGATCGCGATGCCTGATATCGGCGATCCGCGCTTTGAGCGCGCTGTGATCCTTATTTGTGAACATTCAAAAGAGGGCACAATGGGGCTGATCCTCAACAAACCGTCTGAAGAGATTTCTTTTGTCGAGCTGACCCGACAGCTCAACCTTGGCAGCCCGGAGGTGGAGCAGCCTGTGCACTTTGGTGGCCCTGTCGAGATGGGGCGGGGGTTTGTTCTCCATTCGGGGGAGTATGTTTCGGGTCTGTCGAGCCACCTTGTGCTGGAGGATGTGCGCCTGAGTGCTTCGCTTGATGTGCTCGAGGACATGGCTCAGGGCACCGGGCCGCGCGCGGCCCTTTTGATGCTGGGCTATACGGGCTGGGGCGCGGGGCAGCTTGAAGGCGAGATCTTGGCCAACGGCTGGCTGAGCACCCCTGCGGATGCGGGTTTTGTCTTTCAGGGCGGGGGCGAAGCCATGTGGAGCGCGGCGCTCAAGCGGCTGGGGGTTGACCCTTTGTTGCTCTCGGCCACAGCCGGGCGGGCCTAGCGCGGCGCGGCGGCGCGCTTGAGGCGGTCATTGATGGCAATGCCAACACCGGTTTCAGGCACAGGCGAGACCGCGATTTTGCTGGCGGTTTCGTCAAGCCGGCGCAGCATGGTGAAGAGGTTGGCGGCTGCTTCGCGCAGATCGCCTGCGGGCGAGAGGTTGAGCTCTGCGCCTGCGACAGCGCCAAAGCCGAGCAGTGCCTCGCCTGTTTCGGTGGCCGTTGCGTTGAGGCGCAGCGCGGCGTCGGGCGCATAGTGAGAGGCGAGCTGACCTGGAGCGGTGATGGCGGCTGGGGTCGTGGCTTCGGCCAGCGGCGCGCCAAGGGCTGCGGCGAGCATATCGGCGGTGATGGAGCCGTGGCGCAAAAGCGTTGGCGCGCCTGTGAGGCTGACGATGGTGCTTTCCAGCCCGATCTCGGCTGCGCCGCCATCGAGCACGGCGCTGACTTTGCCGTTGAGGCCTTGAAGGACGTGGGCGGCTGTTGTGGGGCTGATCTTGCCTGACGGGTTGGCCGAAGGCGCTGCGACGGGGCCATCAAACTCTGTGAGCAAGGCCTGCGCCACAGGGTGCGCTGGGCAGCGGATGGCGAGGCTCTCAAGGCCAGCTGTCACAAGCGAGGCGATGCCGTGGCCGCGCCGCAGCGGCAGAACCAGCGTAAGCGGGCCAGGCCAGAAGGCGGCGGCGAGGCGCTCGGCGGCTTTGGGCCAGTCAACATAGCGCTTGGCCGCGTCGGGCGTTGCAACGTGGACAATCAGCGGGTTGAAGCTGGGGCGGCCCTTGGCGGCGTAGATCGCGGCCACAGCCTCGCTGAGGCGCGCATCGGCTCCGAGGCCATAGACTGTCTCGGTGGGCAGGGCGACAAGCTGCCCTTTGCCCAAACGCGCGGCGGCGTCGGCTATGCCTGCCGGGGTTGCGGGCAAAAGATGGGTTTCTGTTGAGGTCATGACGCCGCGTTATTGAGGAACTGGAATTAAAATGCTTGTAGGTTGTGTGAGCAATTTTGCCAAGCGACCCGTTGGATCCCGTGAGGAGAATTTTATGAGCTTTCGCGCCCCTGTGACTGACTACCAATATATTATGCGCCATGTTGTTGGATATGGCCAAGTGAGTGCGACAGAGCGCTTTGAAGAGGCCAGTGACGAGCTTTGCACAGCTGTTCTGACGGAAGCGGCACGCATGTGTGACGACGTGCTCTACCCGCTACAGCGCAATGGCGACACAGACCCTGCACGGCTGGAAAACGGGGTGGTGCGCACCTCGAAGGGCTTTGGCGAAGGTTATAAAGCGATCCGCGAGGGCGGCTGGGTGTCGGTGGCGGCTGACCCCGAGTTTGGCGGCATGGGCTTGCCTATGACGGTGACAACGGCTGTCAACGAGATGATGAGCGCGGCGTGTTTGAGCCTTCAGCTCAACCCGCTCATGACGCAGGGCCAGATCGAGGCGCTGGAGCATCATGCGAGCGAAGAGATAAAGGCGCTTTACTTGCCAAAGCTCGTTTCGGGCGAATGGTGCGGCACGATGAACCTGACCGAGGCGCAAGCGGGCAGCGACGTGGGTGCGCTGACCAGCAAGGCCGAGGACAATGGCGACGGCACATATGCCGTGACGGGCCAGAAGATTTATATCAGCTGGGGCGACAATGATTTTAGCGAGAATGTCTGCCATCTCGTATTGGCGCGCCTGCCTGATGCGCCTGCGGGCACAAAAGGGATCAGCCTGTTTCTGGTGCCCAAGTTTATCCCTGATGCCGAGGGCAACCCGGGTGTGGCCAACACGCTGAATGTGGTGAGCCTTGAGCATAAGCTGGGCCTGCACGGCAGCCCCACCGCCGTGATGCAATATGACGGTGCCACGGGTTGGATGATTGGCGAGAAAAACGCAGGGCTGGCAGCGATGTTTACCATGATGAACAACGCGCGCCTTGGCGTGGGCTGTCAGGGGATCGGTGCGGGCGAAGGCGCTTACCAAAAGGCGCTGGCCTATGCGCAGGAGCGCAAGCAAGGGCGTACGGCTGTTGCCGGTGGCACCGGGGCGATCATTGATCATGCCGATGTACGACGGATGCTGGCGACGATGCGTGCCGAGCTGTTTGCTGCGCGCTCTATTGCGCTGGCCAATGCGGTGGCGATTGATATGGGCCACGCGACAGGCGAGGCCGACTGGGCCGCGCGGGCTGCGTTTTTGACACCTATCACCAAGGCCTTCGGTACAGACACCGGCATTAAAGTGGCTGATATTGGTGTTCAGGTTCATGGCGGTATGGGCTTTGTCGAGGAGACGGGGGCCGCGCAATATTCGCGCGATGTGCGCGTCACAGCGATCTATGAAGGCACCAACGGTATCCAGTCGATGGACCTTGTGGGGCGCAAGCTGATGGATGGGGGCGAAGCCGCTCACACGCTGATTGACGAGATGCAGAGCTTTGCCGAAGAGGCGCGCACCACACGCCCCCGTATGGCAGGGCTGCTCTGGGAGGCCACCGAGACGTTGCGCGAGGCGACTGAATGGATGGTGGCCCAAACAGATATGAGCGCGCGTTTTGCGGGGTCGGTTCCGTTTCTGGCGGCCTATGCGCGCGTGCTGGGAGGCTATTTCCACCTGCGTGCGGCTGTGGCCGAGGGCGAAGACGGCCCGCGCACAAAGCTTGCGCGCTTCTATATCAACCGCTTGTTGCCCGAGCATAAAGCGCTTTTGAGCCATGCCACACAGGGCGCTGACGATCTTTTTGCGCTGACAGCCGATGATCTGGCTGTGGCATGAGAGACGAGATGCAAGGCTTGAGGTATCCATGGCCTGACACGCCCGAGCCGGGCGGCTGGGTCGAGGTCGCCGAAGGCGTGCTCTGGATCAGGCTGCCGCTGCCGATGGTGCTGGACCATGTCAATGTCTATGCACTGGATGAGGGCGACAGCTGGACGCTTGTGGACACGGGCTTTCACACCAAACGCTCGGTGGCGATGTGGGAAGACCTGCTGAAGACAGCGCTTGGCGGCAAGCCTGTGAGCCGTGTGATTCTGACCCATCATCACCCCGATCATATCGGGATGGCGGGGTGGTTTATGGCGCGTGGTGCGAGCCTTTGGGCCTCGCGCACGGCTTGGCTTTTGTCGCGGATGCTGATTCTGGATGAGGAAGCCACGCCAACGCCTCAGGCCGAGGCCTTTTGGCGCCAAGCTGGCATGGATGCGGATATACTCGCCAAGCGCCTGAGTGAGCGGCCCTATAACTTTTCGGATGTGTGCGCACCCATTCCTGTGGGCTACACGCGGCTGAAAGACGGGGATGTGCTCACAGCAGGGGGGCGCAGCTGGGATGTGATGGAGGGCAACGGCCATGCGCCCGAGCACCTGACATTCTGGAGCCGCGACGACAGCCTTGTCTTGTCGGGCGATCAGATCATTTGTTCGATCAGCCCCAACATTGGCGTCTACCCGACCGAGCCCGAGGCTGACCCTGTGGGCGAGTGGATTGCCTCATGCGAGAAGTTCTCAGCCATCGCGCGCGAAGATCATATTGTGCTGGCGGGCCACAAGCGGCCCTTTACGGGGCTGCCCTTTCGTATGCGCCAGTTGCGCGACAACCATGTACACGGGCTTGACCGTCTGGCGGACTATCTCGGCACGCCCAAGACAGCGGTTGAGTGTTTTCCTGTGCTCTTCAAACGAAAAATTGACCAAGGCACTTACGGATTGGCCCTTGTGGAAGCTGTCGCACACCTTAATCATTTGTTGCGAGAGGGCCGCGTGACGCGTGAGCTGAACGAACATGGTGCGTGGCTTTGGCGCAGTAAGGGGTAGGACATGAGTGACCAGATTTTGACATCGGCGGAAGCATTGGAAGCGGAGGCCCTGCCAAAACGCTATGATGCCCACTGCACACCCCAGAGTAAGGCAGGCGAAACGCGCCAAGTGCCCCCCAAGGCCGTGACAAAGAAACCCGCCGCCCAGAAAAGCCCTGCCGAGTGGGCGCATGAGCGTCTGATTTTGTATATCCAGAACTTTGAAGAACAGCTCGACAACGAACACGAGGTGGCCATGGGCTTTACCGGCGGTGACGCCGGCGTCCTGCGGATCGAGGGGATGGGCTTTTTTGATCCTGATATGGTGACCTTTTATGGCGAAGACGCCAGCGGCGCCAAGACACAGCTGGTGCAGCATGTGAGCCAGCTCAATGTGATGCTGCGCGCCTTGCCCAAAGAAGTGCCCGCGCAAGCGCCCAACCGCATCGGCTTTCGTCTGGCCAAAGCGCTGGAAGACGGCGAAGCCTGAGGGCGGGTTGCGGCCCCATGCAAAAGTGACGCGGCGACGCGGCAATATAGTGACAGGCGCTGGCAAATACAGTATCCAGCCAAAAACGCGAACTTAGGAGACAATGATGAGCGACCATAAACACGGTGAAATGGACACATCCGAGCACGAAGCAATGTTTGGTGGATTTATGACCTTTATCTCGCGCTCGGTTGTTGTGATCGTGGGCATTCTGATCTTTGCTTACATGGTCAACGGCTAAGCACGTGCGCGCTTTTTACAAGGTTTTCATGGCGCTGGTTGTTGCGCTGACGGTCTCAGCTTGCGCCAAAGAGGCGCGGTGGTCGTCGGATGAAGAGCTTGCAAAAGTGCAATACCGTGCCGAAGGGCCAGCCAAGCTGACGCTCTTCACCATGATCAACAACCGCTCGGGCGCAGGCGCGCATACCTCGCTGATGATCAATGCGAGTCAGCGTGTGATCTGGGATCCTGCAGGGACGTTCTATCACCCTGCAATCCCGGAGCGGAACGATGTGCTTTTCGGCATCAGCCCGCGTGTGGCTGATGTCTATACGCGCTATCATGCGCGCGAGACATTCCATGTCGTTGTGCAAGAGATCGACGTGGCCCCGGCCGTTGCCGAGCAAGCGCTCAGGCTGGCTTTGGCCAAGGGCAACGTGGGTGATGCGCAATGCGCGCTCTCAACCTCCGGCATCCTGAGCCAGCTTCCCGGCTTTGAGAGCATCAGCATTGGCTGGTACCCCAAGAAACTGGCTGAGCAGTTTGGCGCTTTGCCCGGTGTCACAGAGCGCAGGCTCTATGAATATGACAACGCCGATCTGCGCGCCTATGATCCGTCGCTCGTAAAGATCAATTAACCCAGCAAATACAGAGCCAGATACAATGTGGCCGCACCTGCCGTGATCGAGATGATCACCGAGCGGAACCATAGACCTGCGGCCAGCGTGACAAAGGCGGCCAGCCCGCGTGGCAGATCAAAGCTGCCTCCCGTTGCGGCGGGCCATGCCACCATGGGCGCGATCAGCGCAGGGAGCACAGCGACAGCCGTATAGCGCAGGTGGCGCAAGAGCCACTCGGGCAGCGGCCTGTCGCCGACAAAACCCAAGAAGGCAAAGCGCAACAGAAAGCTGCCTGCGGCAAGCCCTGCGATGGTATACCAAAGTTCGGGGCGCTCGATCATGTCATCATCCCCCGTTTCTTGAGGATCAACTCGGCTTGCGCGCCCACAATCATCCCGAAAGTGGCGGCGATCATCAGGCCCAAGTTGTAAGGAACCCATGTGAGGCTGAGTGCTGCAAGGCTTGCGACAAGCGCGGCTGCAAGATGTGCAGGGGTGCGCATCATCGGGGCGATGAGGGCCAGAAAGGTGATGGGCACGGCAAAGTCGAGCGCGGCACTTTCAGGGATGCTCTCGCCGATCAGCGCGCCAGCAAGGGTCATCAGATACCACATCGGGATGACGGGGAGACAGCAGGCGAAGAAATAGGTCATACGCTCTTTGAGCGTCCAGCTGGCGTTGCGCT
This sequence comes from Lentibacter sp., assembly GCF_965658795.1. NCBI lineage: Bacteria > Pseudomonadati > Pseudomonadota > Alphaproteobacteria > Rhodobacterales > Roseobacteraceae > Lentibacter > Lentibacter sp. The sequence goes on from NZ_CBFHTG010000003.1 coordinate 185,362, forward strand.
CATAGGCGGCAACCGAGCAGGCGTAGGACTGATCAACCGTGAGGTAGGCCACCAGCGCGCGCTGCCAGAGTGGCGCGGCCCCAAGGTAGGGCGTGAGCGAGGCCGAATACATGGCCATACGCAGGTTGACAGCAAGGCCTGACAAAAGCGCAATCACCGCGGGCGCGTTCTCGTTGAGAAGCTGCAATGTGGTGAACTGGGCTGCGCCTGCAATGACGGCGACAGAGAAGAGCAACGTTTCGGCAATGCTGAGGCCCGATTCTGTTGCGACCACGCCAAAGACGATGGCAAAGGGCGAGACAACAAGAATGAACGGCGCCGCGTCGCGTATCCCCTGTTTTAGGGGTGATTTTGGAGTGGTTGCGCGCATGTCTTGCCCCTACATTGGTGCCAATGGGCTAGCGCGTTTTAAAAGGAGAGGCAATTGGGCAAGAGCAACGACACCGAGGGCTATATTCTGGCGCCAGATCCAGAGGCTGTGCGCCTGACACGCAAGGTGACGGGGCGTGACCAGAACGGAGAGCAGACCGAGATCAACGTGGTGGAAGAGCGGCCCCTGACGATCTTTCTGAACGCGCGCGAGATTGTCACGGCGATGACGATTGGCGACTACCCCGAGTATCTGGCGCTCGGCTTTCTGCGCAATCAGGGCATGATCACCGAGGCTGATAAGGTTCTGGGCGTAGACTATGATGAAGAGTCGGACGCTGTTGTTGTGCGCACCGACCAGCGCACGCGCTTTGAGGACAAGCTTGAGAAAAAGACGCGCACCTCCGGCTGTGCGGTGGGCACTGTGTTTGGCGATATGATGGAAGGGCTGGAGGGGTTGAGCCTGCCTGCAAGTGCTGTGAACCTCTCTGATCTTTATGCGCTGAGCGCCAAGATCAACCGCACGCCCTCTATCTATCTGAGCGCAGGCGCGATCCATGGGACGGTGCTTTGCGAGGGCGCGCGCCCGCTCGTTTACATGGAGGATGTGGGGCGGCACAACGCGGTTGATAAAGTCGCTGGCTGGATGCTGAGCGAGGGCGTGAGCGCTGAGGGCAAGCTGCTCTACACCACGGGGCGGCTGACCAGCGAAATGGTGATCAAGACCGCGCTTATGGGGATCCCTGCGCTTGTGTCGCGCTCGGGCTTTACCGCTTGGGGCGTTGAAATTGCGCGCCAAGTGGGGCTGACGCTGGTGGGGCGAATGCGCGGCCAGCGCTTTGTCTGCCTGTCGGGCGAGGAGCGGCTTGTCTGGGATATGGACCCTGCGACTGTGCCGGATGAGCCAAAGAAAAGCTCACGGAAGGGTGCATCATGACACAGCCAGCGGGTGTGATACTGGCGGGTGGCCTCGCCACGCGTATGGGCGGTGGCGACAAATGCCTTTTGCCTTTGAAGGGCGTGCCGATGCTTGAGAGCATCGTGGCGCGGCTTGCCCCGCAAGTTGGGGCGATGGCGCTGAATGCCAATGGCGATGCCGCGCGCTTTGCAAGCTTTGATCTGCCTGTGATTGCGGACAGTGTGGCTGGCTTTGCCGGGCCGCTGGCAGGTGTGTTGGCGGGCCTCGACTGGGCCGCGAGCCAAGGGCATGCGAGCATTGTGACGGTTGCGGGGGACACGCCGTTTTTTCCAGACGATCTGGTCGCGCGGCTGACGGCGGAAGCCGAGGGGATGGCCGCGCCGCTTGTTCTGGCGCGCACGCCTGATGGCCGCCAGCCCACGTTTGGCCTCTGGCCTGTGGCGCTGCGCGACGATCTGCGCGCAGCCCTTGAGGGTGGCTTGCGCAAGGTTGTGCTCTGGACCGACCAGCACGGTGGGCGCATGGCGGAGTTTGCTGATGCTGAAGCGTTTTTCAACATCAACACACCAGAAGACAAAGACAGAGCAGAGGCGATGCTATGAGAATATACGGGGTTGTCGGCTGGAAGAACGCGGGCAAGACAGGGCTTATGGAGCGGCTGGTGCGCGAAATCACATCGCGGGGCATTAGCGTTTCGACGGTAAAGCACGCCCACCATGCCTTTGACGTGGATCACGAAGGGAAGGACAGCTACCGCCACCGCATTGCTGGCGCCAATGAGGTGGTGCTTGCCTCGCGCAAGCGCGTGGCTATTATGCAGGAGATGCGCGGGGCCGAAGAGCCAAGCCTTGATGCGCTCCTGGCACGGCTCTCGCCTGTCGATCTGGTTTTGATCGAGGGCTACAAACGCGATGCGCACCCAAAGGTGGAGGCCTTTCGCGCCGAGACGGGCAACCCGCTCATCGGGCAGGACGACGCGACAGTGCGCGCGGTGGCTTCTGACACGCCGCTGGCGTTTGACCGCCCCGTCTTTGACCTCAATGACACGAAGGCGGTGGCTAATTTTATCTTGGGCGAAGTGGGGCTGGGATGAGCCTGTTTGACAGGGTCATCATGGTAGATTGGTCTGGTGGGCTAGACCGTGGGCCAAGCCCCAAGAAAGATGCCATCTGGGCCTGTATTGCGGGGCAAGTGCCTGTTTATTTGCGCAACCGTCAGGTGGCAGAAGCGTGGATTGCAGAGCAGATCGAGGCCTGCGCGGGGCGGGTTTTTGTCGGGTTTGATTTTCCGTTTGGCTACCCGCTGGGCTTTGCCGAGGCGCTAACAGGGCGGGATGATCCGCTCGCTGTTTGGGCTTGGTTTGCAGCGCACGTGGAAGATACGCCAAAGGCCAACAACCGCTTTGATCTGGCTGGTGCAGTCAACGCGCGCTTTGCCGGCGTGGGGCCGTTTTGGGGCAATGGGCTGGCCCGCGATATTGAGAATTTGCCGCGCAAAGGGCTGGCGCGCGCTGGCCACGGGATGCTTGAGACGCGGCTGGCGGAAGAACGGGCCAAAGGCGCGTTTACTTGCTGGCAACTGTCTGGCGCTGGCTCTGTTGGGTCGCAAGCCATTATGGGGCTCCCCGTTTTGGCGCGGCTTCGCGCAAGGTTTGCAGCCGTTGCCTGGCCGTTTGAACCCTGGCAGGATGCGCGGGTCGTGTTGGGAGAGGTCTGGCCTTCGCTGATTGCGAAGCAGGTGGCGGCAGAGCAGCGGGATGGCGAGATCAAAGACGCGGCGCAGGTGCGCGTTTTGGCGCGGCAGGTGGCGGGCTTGTCTGACACCGCTTTGAGCGCCATGTTAAACGAGACCCCGCCGCGCGCTTTGCGCGAGGGCTGGATTTTGGGCCTTGGACAGGAGGATGCACTTTGCACGCCACGTTGAAACCACCGCCCTTGCGGGACGATTGCTTTGCGTTGCCTGCGGGTGTGGACTGGACGCCCGTCGATGTGGCGCTGGATGGGCTGCGCCAACGTCTGCACTGTGTTGTGGCAGAAGAGACGCTGGCTTTGAGCGCGGCTTTGGGGCGCATTCTGGCAAAAGATGTTGTGGCTGCGCGCGCCAACCCGCCTGAGCCGAATGCGGCGGTGGATGGCTACGGCTTTGCCTTTGCGGCTTTGGGGGCGGGTGATCAGACTTTGCCGCTTGTTGAGGGGCGCGCGGCGGCGGGTGTGCCTTTGGGCCATCCGGTTCCGTATGGATCAGCTGTGCGCATCCTGACAGGAGCGGCGCTGCCCGAGGGCGTAGATACGGTTATTCTGGAAGAAGATGTAAACGCCTCACCCGAGGCAATCGCCTTTCGCGAGGGGGTGAAGCCCTATGCCAACACGCGCAAGGCGGGCGAGGACAAGGCTGCTGGTGACGCAATCTTGCGCGCAGGGCAGCGGCTGGGCGCGGCCGATTTGGCGCTTGCTGCGGCCACGGGGCTTGGGGCTTTGCCCGTGTTTGAGCGCCTGCGTGTGGGGGTGCTTTCCACAGGGGATGAGCTTGTCGAGCCGGGCGAGGCGGCGCGCGCGGGGCAGATATATGATGCCAATCGCGTGATGCTTCTGGCGCTGCTGTCCGATATGGGCTTTGCGCCCGTGGATTTGGGCCGTGTGGGCGATGCGCGCGAGGCTTTGCGCGCGCGCCTTGATGCCGCCGCCATGGAGGCGGATGTGATCCTGACTTCGGGGGGTGCGTCTAACGGTGATGAAGACCATGTCTCAGCCCTGTTGCGTGAGGCGGGTGCCATGCAGGAGTGGCGCATTGCGGTGAAGCCGGGCCGTCCGCTTGCACTGGGCATGTGGCAGGGAACACCTGTCTTTGGTCTGCCGGGCAACCCTGTGGCGGCGCTGGTTTGCACGCTTGTCTTTGCGCGCCCTGCGATGGGTGTTTTGGCGGGGCGGGGGTGGAGCGCGCCGCAGGGCTATGCGCTGCCTGCCGCCTTTGAAAAACGCAAAAAAGCAGGGCGGCGAGAATACCTGAGAGCGCGGGTACGCGAGGGGCAGGTGGAGGTGTTTGCCTCGGAAGGGTCGGGGCGCATTAGCGGGCTGAGCTGGGCTGAAGGCCTTGTCGAGCTGCCAGACGGTGCGGTGGATGTCGCGCGCGGCGACAGGGTGCGCTTTGTGCCTTATGGCAGCTTTTTGTAAGGCTTCAGGCCGCTTACCCTTTTGATGCGAACCGATAGGACCCACACCAAAAGCCTATTGGCAAATTTCGCGCAAAGTGGCCAAACCCCGCAAGGTGACGCAAGGTTATGTGCGCGCGCTTTTCGTTGTGTGCGGCGGTGTCTTATGGCTAACATAAATAAAAAAGCAGCACTTGTGCGCACAAGTATGTTGTTCGGGGAGGAACAATGAAGCAAACGCAACGTCCGTGGACGGCCTTTTATGGCCCGTCTGTCCGAAAGGAAATCGACCACGCAGATTATCGCACCGTCGGTGAGATGGTCAGCGCTGTGGCGCATCTTTATGCCAGCAAGGTTGCCTTTACGGCCTGTTTGCCCAACGGGATGAACGGCTCTTTGACGTTTGCCCAAGTGGACGAAATGTCGGATGCGCTTGCAGTCTATTTGCGCGAGACGGCGGGTCTGAGCAAGGGGGACCGCGTGGCGCTTCAGGTGCCGAACGGGCTGTCTTTTCCTGTGGCGGCATTTGCCATTCTGAAGGCGGGTTGCGTGCTTGTGAACGTGAACCCGCTTTACACAGCGGAAGAAATGGCACGCCAGTTTGCAGATGCGTCACCGCAAGCGCTGATTGTGGTGGATATGTTTTCTGACAAGCTCACCGAGGCGCTGCAGGGGCATCCTATCCCCAATATTATCATCACGCAGGTGGCGGAGTTTTTCCCTGCTATGCCGCGCGGGATCGTGCGACTGGTGCAAAAGCATTGGGACCGCACGCTTGCGCCCATCGAGCTGGCGCATATCCGTTTGCCCGAGGCCATCGAGGCCGGGCGGCGCCAACGCCGCGACGAGAGCATTGCTGTTGAGGAATATCGCGCTGACGTGGGGCCGGATGACATCGCCTGTTTGCAGTATACGGGCGGGACAACCGGTGTTTCCAAGGGGGCGATGCTGACGCACGAAAACCTGATGATGAACATGGAGCAGACCATGGAAATGATCTCGGGTGTGGAGAAGGGCAAAGAAGTCGCTCTGACGGCGCTGCCGCTGTATCATATCTTTGCCTTCACGGTGAATTTGCTCGGGTTTTACTATTTGGGGGCACGCAACATTCTGATCCCCAATCCGCGCCCGCTCGCAAACCTCAAGCGTGCGTTTGAAAACTATCCGATCACCTGGATGAGCGGTGTGAACACGCTGTTTAACGGGCTGAGCAACGAGATATGGTTTCTGGACTCACCGCCCAAGCATCTCAAATTTGCCTCGGCAGGTGGTATGGCCTTGCAAAGCTCGGTCGCTGCGCGCTGGGAAGAGGTGACGGGCAAGCCTGTGCTGGAAGGCTACGGGCTGACGGAATCTTCTCCTGTGATCACCTTCAATCCGCTGGGCAAAACACGGCCCAATTCTATCGGAATTCCTGTGCCGTCGACCGAACTGCGCTGTGTGGATGAGGCAGGCAACGAGGTGCCTCAGGGCCAGCCTGGCGAGCTGGCAGCGCGTGGCCCCCAGATTATGAAGGGCTATTGGCAGAAGCCTGAAGAGACGGCCAAGACAATGCTGGATGACTGGCTTTTGACGGGCGACATCGGTGTGATGGATGCCGACGGGTATTTTGCGGTTGTTGACCGTAAGAAAGACCTTGTTCTGGTGTCGGGCTTCAATGTCTACCCCAACGAGATCGAAGATTGCCTTGCAGCACACCCCGGTATTCTGGAGGCGGCGGTGATTGGTGTGCCTGATGGTGCTTCAGGCGAGGCTGTGAAGGCCTTTGTTGTGGCGAGTGACAGAACGCTGACGCAGGCCGAAATCCGTATCTACTGCAAAGAGCATCTGACGGCTTACAAAGTGCCCAAAACGGTCGAGTTCCGTGAGGAGCTGCCAAAATCAAATGTTGGGAAAATTCTGCGCAAGGATTTGCGCAGCGAAGAAATAGCTCTGCGCACCGCCGCATCCGAGAGCTGAACAGAGACAGGGTTTCAACATGGTTGGACAATTTGAACAGGCACTGCTGGCGCTCATGATCTTTGTGATCATGCTGGGCATGGGCGCTTCACTGACCCCGCGCGACTTTGTGCTGGCGCTCAAGCGGCCCTACGGGCTGATGATCGGGGTGATCTCTCAATACGGGTTTATGCCGTTTATCGGCTTTTTGCTGGCGCTGACGCTGCCTGTGTCTGATCCGATCAAGATCGGGATTTTGATCATGTCTTGTATGCCCGGTGGCACGACATCCAATATTTTCACCTATTTCTCCAAGGGCAATCTGGCGCTCTCTGTTTTGATGACGGTGACATCAACAATCTTCGGGGTGATCCTTATTCCGGTTGTGCTGGTGGTCTATGCGGGCGCGCTTGATGTGGATATCCCGCGCGAGAATATCATTGCGACGCTGGTCTTGTTGCTTGTGCCTGTCGCCATCGGGATGCTCTTGCGCAAGTTCAACGCCAATGTCGGCGCTGTGACCGAGTTTATGGGCTCGGTGCTGGCTGTGTTTTTCATCGTCTTTCTCATTGTCTCATGGATTCCGCGCAACTTTGCCTTCCTGATGGAAACCAGCTGGGCAACCTATGTGGCTTCTCTCGCCATCGGGGTGATCGGGATCAGCGTGGGCTATCTTTTTGCCAAGACGCTGAAGCTGCACCCGCGCAATGCGCGCACGGTCGGGTTGGAAACAGGGATCCAGAACGGGCCACTGGCGATTGCGATTATCGCCTTTACCTTCACGGGGGCCGAGCAACAGGCGATCAACGCTGTGCCTGTGCTTTATTCGCTGTTCATTGTGATCGTCTCGACATTGGTCACGCTCTACTTCCGCCGTGCCAATACCGCAGCGGAGCAGAAGATGCCTGACGGGCTGCTCTGACAGAGCAGCGACTTCATTGAAAACGCGCGCACCACTGATGTGATGCGCGCGTTTTTGTATGGAGCTGGTTTTGTCGGAAACAGGCTTAGTCGAAAACGCCGGCAACGCGACCCAAGAGCATAAAGGCGCGCGCTGTGCGGGTGCCTGCCAGCTCTGATATCTCGGTGTCGCTGGCCTCGGCTTCAAACTGCACAAAGCTCTTGTCAAAGCGGCGCAGGAAGTGGTGCACCGCGTCGCGGAAGATCGGGTCTTCGCGCATACGGCCCGATGTGAGCGCCAGTGAAGAACGGTCGCGCACACCGCCCAAAGCGGCAATTTCGCGGCCTCGTATGCCTTGGGCAAACTGGCGCCAGATCTCGGGGCGGGCCATGTCCGGGCGCAGATCGTCCATATAGATGCCGTCTTGGCTGAGCAGCGTCAGCACGTCTTGAGCGGCCTGAACAAGCCCTGCCACAGCGCGGTCTTTGAGCGCGCGGCGCAGGGCGTTGAAGCCCTCGGTGTCTTCGGCTGTTTCCGGGAAGTTGATGGCGCGGATAAACTCGTCACGGCCGATCGAGGGGGCCATGTCTTCGGCAGATGTGCCAAGCGGCAGTGCTGTCTGCGCTTCGGACTGTGGCTCGGGCGCAAGGGCTTGGGGGCGTGTGCTGCGCGCATCGCGGCTGGAGGTGAATGTGGCCAAGGCTGTCTCGGTCTTGCGCTGCGCGGCGGCGATTTCATCCAGCTTGCGCGCCACCGAAGGCTCGGCATTGATACGCCCGCCCTGGCTCTGAACGATATAGGCGTGGCGGATTGCGTCGATGGCGGACTGGAGACGCTGGCTTTCTTCGCGCATGATTTTGGAGGCGCGCGCAGCGGTTGCGGCGACCCAGATCATGCCCACGGGCATAAAGACGGCCAGCATGGTCATCATGAAGCGCAGCGTGCCGCCTGTCGTCTCTTCTGTTGAGGTCTCGGCGGGCAAGGTCAGAAAGAAAATCACAGCCCCCAGAAGCCAGACCACAGAGAGGCTCAGCGCGATGATCTCGATCGAGGTGATCTTCTCGGCGGCTTGGCGATCATAGATGCCAAGGGGCGTGGGGCGTGTTTCTTGGGGGTCTGACATGGGGGTGCTCACGCTTTCAGACGAAGTTGATTTTCAGGATTTCATAGCTCTTTTCGCCGCCCGGTGTGCGGACTTCGACGCTATCGCCCTCTTCCTTGCCAATCAGCGCGCGTGCGATTGGTGAGTTGATGTTGAGCATTCCTTTTTCGATGTTGGCCTCATATTCGCCCACGATGCGCCAGATCTTCTCTTCGTCGGTGTCTTCATCAACCAACGTGACAGTTGCGCCGAACTTTACCGCCCCCGAAAGCTTGGTCGGGTCGATCACATCGGCGCGGCTGAGCACAGCTTCAAGCTCCTGAATGCGGCCTTCGATAAAGCCCTGCTTCTCGCGGGCAGAGTGGTACTCGGCGTTTTCTTTCAAGTCACCCAGCTCGCGTGCTTCGGCGATGGCCGAGATCACTGCGGGGCGCTCAACCGTCTTGAGGTTTTTCAATTCTGCTTCCAGCGCGGCATGGCCTGCGCGTGTCATTGGAAATTTGTCCATTGCACTGCCTTTAAGTCTTTTGGCGCGTCTCGCGCGCTTTGGTGTTTGTTACGGTACCGAGGTTGTCGCCACTCTGTCCCACACATGGGCTGTCTTGCAATAGTGTAAAGGGGCAAGTGCATCAATGGGCGGAATTTTGAGAGAGCTTTCTCTGTTGGCGTTGATGCCTGAAAGCTTGCAAGCTCAGGCCCAACTCGCGCCACATTGTTTTGCTTTTTGGCTGTGAACCGAGACCAGAAGGGCAAGGCATGGCCGAGCATCAGACATTCTTTTTGCGCTATTGTTTGCGCTTTACGTTGTTTGCCGTGGTATTCGGCTTTGTCATCAGGGGTTATTCCTTTGCTTATCTGCCTGCGTTCTTGGCGGGCAACCTCTCGATTGGCGAGATGATGGTGACAGGCACAACAGGGCTGTTTGTGGTGCCTATCTGCCTTGGCTATCTGCTCTACAACCGCCTCAAGAGCCTTGAGATCGTCTCGGTTCTGTTTGGCTCAGCGCTTTTGTGCAGCTCGTTTCTGATCATCAAGACGACCATTCCGATGATGATGCCGTTCTGGGCGGACCCGATGCTGGCCGCTTGGGACCGTGCGCTTTTTGGTGGCGTGGACGGCTATGTCTGGAGCCACCAGTTTGCACAGTACATGACTGCCGAGACGGCGATGCTGTTTTATATCCCGATCTGGGCTGTTTCGATGCTGGTGTTTCCTGCGGTTGTTGTTGTGTTTGAAACCGATGTGGCCCGTAAGGTGCGCTACCTGAAGATCTATTTTTACAGCTGGCTTGTGCTCGGTCTCGGGCTGGCCACGGTGATGAGCTCGGCCGGGCCGATCTATCACGACAGGCTTCTGGGCGCGGATGTCTTTGCGGCTTTGCCTGCAAGCCTTGCGACTGTCGGCTTTGAGGGGTCAAGCGTGCGGATGTTGCAAGAAGGCCTGTGGCAGGCCTATCAGGCCGATGGTGGCCAGCAGCTGCGTGGCAGTGGCATCTCGGCCTTTCCTTCAATGCATGTTGCGATGGCGACGCTTTGGGCTTGCTACCTTACAGAACGTAGCAAGTGGCTTGCGCCACTCGGGTTGGGCTATGCGGCTGTGATCCTGTTTTTGTCGGTTTTCACAGGATGGCACTATGCGGTCGACGGAATTTTCTCGGCGGGTGCGATAAGCGCGGTTTGTGCGGCTCCTGCGCTTATGGGTCGCATGAGCAGGTTTGGGCAAAGCCCTGCGCGCTCAAAGCTGCACAAAACACTTGCGTGACGCGGCGAAATTTTCTGCAAAAGCGAAGAAAAGCCGCGGCTGTGATTGACGCCCTTGTGTGAAGCCATGTAATTCTTTTGAAATTTTGTTACCCAAACGCGCAAGAGGGAAGAAGAACATGTCCGACGTTGTCCGCGAGACTATGGAATATGATGTCGTTATTGTGGGTGCGGGGCCTGCGGGCCTTTCGGCTGCGATCCGTCTCAAACAGCTTGATCCTGATCTTGATGTTGTGGTGCTGGAAAAAGGCTCCGAGGTGGGTGCACACATCCTCTCGGGCGCTGTGCTTGACCCTTGCGGGCTGGACAAGCTGATCCCTGATTGGAAAGCCAAAGGCGCGCCGCTCAATGTGCCTGTGAAAGACGATAACTTCTATATGCTGGGCGAAGCGGGCGAAATCCGTATCCCCAACTTCCCGATGCCGCCGCTGATGAACAACCACGGCAACTACATTGTCTCGATGGGCAATGTCTGCCGCTGGATGGCGCAGCAGGCCGAAGAGCTGGGTGTCGAGATTTTCCCTGGCATGGCCTGTAGCGAGCTTGTTTACGAGGGTGACCGAATCAAAGGTGTTGTTGCGGGTGTTTTCGGGCTTGAGGCCGATGGAAGCCTTGGCCCCAACAGCGAGCCGGGTATGGAGCTGCATGGCAAGTATGTGTTCCTTTCCGAAGGTGTGCGCGGCAGCCTCGCCAAGGAAGTGATCGCCAAATACAACCTGTCTGATGGTCACGAACCGCAGAAGTTTGGTCTTGGGATGAAAGAGATCTGGGAGATTGACCCTGAGAAGCACCGCGAAGGTAGCGTGACCCACACGATGGGCTGGCCACTCAACAGCAACGCGGGCGGCGGGTCGTTTATCTACCACCTCGAGAACAATCAGGTTTATGTCGGATTTGTGGTGCATCTCAACTACAAGAACCCGCATCTTTACCCCTACATGGAGTTCCAGCGCTTCAAGCATCATCCGATGGTGGCCGAGCTGCTCAAGGGCGGCAAGCGTGTGGCTTATGGCGCGCGCGCGATCAGCGAGGGCGGCTATCAGTCGATGCCCAAGATGGTTGCGCCCGGTGTGGCGATGCTGGGCTGCTCGGTGGGGATGGTCAACGTGCCGCGCATCAAGGGCAACCACAACGCGATGCTTTCGGGCATGGCCGCAGCCGAGGCCGCGCATGAGGCGATCAAGGCTGGCCGCGCGGGTGACGAACTGAGCGCCTACGAGGCCGAAGTGCGCGCTGGTGCGATTGGCAAAGACCTGAAGAAAGTGCGCAACGTGAAGCCGATGTGGTCCAAGTGGGGCTTGCTGCCATCACTCGTACTTGGCGGACTTGATATGTGGACAAACACGCTTGGCTTCTCGCTCTTTGGTACGATGAAGCACGGCAAGAACGACGCGGACTCAACAGAGCCGGCGGCAGCGCACAAAGAGATCGACTATCCCAAGCCTGACGGAACGCTGAGCTTTGACCGCCTCACCAATGTGAGCTTCTCCATGACCAACCATGAAGAAAGCCAGCCAGCGCACCTCAAGCTCAAGGATGCGAGCATTCCTGTGGGTGTGAATCTTGTGAAATATGCAGGCCCATCGGCGCGCTACTGCCCTGCGGGTGTCTATGAGTTTGTCGAGAAAGACGGCGAGCAGCAGTTTGTGATCAACTTCCAGAACTGTGTGCACTGCAAGACCTGCGATATCAAAGACCCGAGCCAGAATATCAACTGGACGACGCCACAAGGCGGGGACGGGCCGAACTACCCTAATATGTAAGAGAGAGGGCGGGGGATGACCCCGCCCTTTTCATTTCTAGGGCTCAAAGCCTAAACCAGAGGTATAAGCTTCTATATCTCTGGGCCGAAAACCTTGGATTAGACTTTTGGGCTAATAGGATTTCAGTGCAGGGTGGTCATGTTGAGGGGGCAAGAGCGAGACGCGTCTTGCTAATCTCTGATTTGAAAAGGACGAGTAACATGATCCGTAAGTTTATCCTCCCCGCTGTTTTGATGAGCGCTTTGGCGGCACCTGCTTTTGCGAGCGACTATGGCTCGAGCGGCTCCGTAGAGCTGAATGAAGAAAACCGCGCCAAAATCAACTCGATGCTGACTGAGCAAGGCTATGAAGTGGCCAAGATCAAGCTCGACGATGGCAAGTATGAAGCCTATGCGCGCAAGGACGGCGAACGCTACGAAATCTATCTTGATGCTGGCTTCAAGATTATGAAAATCGAGCGCGACGATTGATCGGCTTGAAGGGCGCGCAAGTGGTGCGCCCTTCGCTAACCTTTGAGGTGAACTATGAAGCGCATATTTGTTTGGGACATCGCTGTGCGCAGCTTTCATTGGCTGCTTGTGATCGCTTTTGCGGCCAATGCACTTGTCATTGATGATGACAGCAAGCTGCACAATCAGGTCGGTTATGTTGTTTTGACGCTGGTGCTTTTGCGCATTGTCTGGGGCTTTTTAGGCCGTGGCTATGCGCGGTTTGCCAGCTTTCCGCCAAGCGTGAGCGGAGCAAAGCAGCAGCTCACCGAGATTGCCACGCAGCGAAGCCACGGCCATGTCGGCCATTCGCCGCTTGGCGCGCTGATGATTTACAACCTCATCGGCTCGCTTCTGGTGCTCTGCCTGTCGGGCTACCTGATGACGACCGATATGTTCTGGGGCACGGAATGGACCGAAGAGCTGCACGAGCTTGCGGCGATCTGGACAGAGGCATCTGTCGTCCTTCATATTCTGGCTGTGATATACGAAAGCAAGCGCACGGGCGTAAACCTCATGCGGGCCATGGTCACAGGCTACAAAGACATGCCTGACAGGTAGGCGGGGGCTTATGATGCGACTGAACAAAACGCCCAATATGCCGTTCTGGCTGACGCTTTTGATGGGCGTTCAGTTTTTCTGTGCGGTGTTTTTCGTTGGTGATGTGATTGCCGACTATCGCGCGATGGGGGTCTTTGGCGGCGGGTTCCATCTTTGGGTGGAAATCTTTGCAGCGGGAAGCCTCATGGCAACGATTGGCTTTGAGGCATGGCTTTTGCTCTCGATCTTGCGGCGCGAAGCGCATCTGGAAGACAGGTTGCGCGGGGCAAGTGCCGCTGTCTATGAGGTAATTGATTCCGAGTTTGAGGCGTGGAAGCTGTCGCCTGCTGAGATGGATGTGGCGACGTTTCTGGTCAAGGGGCTTGATATCGCTGAAATCGCTCGTGTGCGTGGCTCGGCAGAAGGTACAATCAAGGCACATCTCAACGCGATCTATCGCAAATCAGGTACGCATGGCCGTGGCGAGCTTCTGAGCGTGTTGATTGATGCTCTGCTTGGGCACACACGGCATCTGGACTAGTCCGTTTTGTTGCCGATGTGTGTGTTGCGCGCGCCTTCACCTTGCTTTTACGGGCGTCATGTTTACTCTGGACATCAACAGCCAGAAACAGAGGGCGTCAGGGATGAATATGGGTTTCAAGCGGGTGGCCGGACTGGCCGCTCTCGGTATGGCGCTGGCATTGCCAGTGCCATTGGCCGCTGACGGGTTTTCGGGCGCCTACCTTGCGGCACGGCAAGCCCAGTATTCTAACGATTATGAAGCCGCTGCGCGCTACTTCACCATCGCGCTGACGCGGGATGTGGGCAATCTGGAACTGATGGACGAGTTGATCCTTGCGCAGGTGGCGCTGGGGCAATTTGACCGCGCAGGGATTGTGGCGCGCAAGCTTGAGGCTGACGGGCACAAGAGCCAGATCGGCCAGATGGCGCTGGCTGCCCTTGAGGGGGCAGATGAGGACTATGCGGCGCTTATTCTGCGTGTCGATGAGGCGCGTCTTATGGGCGATCTTGTTGACGGGCTTGTGAAAGCCTGGGCCCTTGTCGGGACAGGCGATATGAGCGCGGCACTGGCCGAATTTGGCGCGGTGTCCGAGGCCAGTGGCACGCGGGCGTTCGGCCTTTACCACAAGGCTATGGCGCTGGCGCTGGTCGGTGACCTTGAGAGTGCAGAGGCTTTGTTTGGCTCCGGGCAGCCTGGTTCGATCATGCAGTCGCGCCGTGGTGTGTTGACCCATGTGCAAATCCTCAGCCAACTGGGCCGTGGCGCGGCCGCGCTAGAGCTTCTCAAGGCGCGCTTTGGAGAGACGCAAGACCCTGAAATCGCCCAAATGCGCGATGCTCTTGAGGCCGGGTCTGCTCTGCGCTTTGATGTTATCACAAGTCCGCGTGACGGGCTGGCAGAAGTGTTTTTCACCATAGCGGGCGCTTTGGCAGGCGAGCCACGCGGCACTGACACGCTTTTGTTTGCGCGCGTGGCGCAGCAGATGCGCCCCGATCTTGTCGATGCGAGTTTGCTACTGGCGCAGCTCTTGGAAGACCAAGGCCAATATGATGCTGCCGTGGCGGCGTATCGCTCTGTCCCCAATAGCCACCCCGCGTTTCATGTGGCCGAGTTGGGCCGTGCCGAGACCCTGCGCCAAGCTGGCAAGGTTGATGCGGCAATCGAGGTGATGCAGCAGCTTACAAAAAGCCATGCCAACTTGCCTGTTGTGCACAGTGCGATGGGAGATTTGCTGCGCGGTGAAGACCGCTTTGAAGAGGCTGTTGAGGCCTATGACCGCTCGCTCGCCCTTTGGGAGGGCCGCGAAAGCACAGATTGGCGGACGTATTACACACGTGGCATTGCCCATGAGCGGCTTGACAACTGGCCTCAAGCCGAGGCCGACTTTCGCGCGGCACTGGCCATTAGCCCGGGTGAGCCGAATGTGCTCAACTACCTTGGCTATTCGCTTGTCGAGAAGCATCTGAAGCTCGATGAGGCGCTTGCGATGATCGAGCAGGCAGTCGCGGCGCGCCCTCAGAGCGGCTACATCATCGACAGTCTGGGCTGGGCCTTGTTCCGCCTTGGGCGCTTTGACGAAGCTGTGCCACATATGGAGCGGGCGGCAGAGCTTATGTCGATTGACCCTGTGGTGAACGACCACTTGGGGGATGTGTATTGGGCAGTGGGGCGCAAGCTTGAAGCAGAGTTTCAGTGGAAGCGGGCCTTGTCGTTTATCGACCATGGTGAAGTCAGCCAAGATGCCGACCCCGACCGCATTCGCCGCAAGCTTGAGGTCGGGCTTGACCGTGTGCTTGAGGACGAGGGCGCAAAGCCGCTTGAGCTTGTGAATGACGACAGCTGATGTGGCGAAGGCCTTTGCGCCTGCCAAGATTAACCTCGCCTTGCATGTGACGGGGCAGCGGGCAGATGGGTATCATCTGCTCGAAAGCCTTGTTGCCTTTGCCAATGTTGGGGATCAGCTGACCGCGCGGCTTGCGACAAGCCCCAGTCTGAGGGTGCAGGGGCCACTGGCGGCTGGCGTGCCGACGGGGCCAGAAAACCTTGTGCTCAAGGCGGCGGCCTGGGCAGGCCACGGGGCGTCTTTCGAGCTTGAGAAAAACCTGCCGGCTGCGGCTGGTATTGGCGGGGGCTCGTCAGATGCTGCGGCGGCCTTGCGTGCGCTTGAGGCGCTGACGGGGCAACCTTGCGACACGGCGCGTCTGGCCGAGCTGGGGGCTGATGTGCCTGTCTGCTATTTTGGCCGTGCCTGCCTGATGCGCGGTGTGGGGGAGCAGGTAGAGGCGGCGGCTTTACCGCCCGTGGCAGCTGTCCTGGCCAACCCGCGTGTGGAGGTGGCCACGCCTCGGGTGTTTGGCCAGCTGACGCGCAAAGACAACGGCCCTTTGCCGCCGTTGCCCGAGCTTGGCGATGTTGATGGGCTTGTGGCCTATCTTGCTGACAAGACCCGCAATGACCTTGAGACACCTGCGCTGGCACTTGCACCAGTGATCGGTGAGGTGCTGGACCGCCTCTGGGCCTTGGACGGCGCGCGGCTGGCGCGCATGTCAGGCTCTGGCGCCACTTGTTTCGCTCTGTTTGACGACTTTGGTGCAGCCGACCGCGCGGCAGCCACGCTTCAGGCGCAGCGCCCTGACTGGTGGGTGAGCGCCGTTTGGCTCAGTTGAGAGAATTTTGGCGCAGAGCTTGCAACCTTTTGTTGAAAGGTTACGTTCAGGATGCAGAGAGGATTCGCATCATGCCAAAGCTCATCAAGCTCTATATCGTAAACGTCATCATCGGCTTTGCCCTTGCAGGGCTGTTTGTGGGCATGTTGCTGTGGTTTAACATTGCCAACCTCTGGCACCTTGTGAGCACCTCTGACAAAGGCCTGTTGGCTGTGGTCGTGCTTTGGGTGTCAAACGGCGTTATCTTTGCCGGTGTGCAATTCGGGATCGCCGTGATGCGCATGAAAGATGACGACGACGATGAGCCACGCGGTGGTACCCGCGCTCCGAGCCATGTGCATCTGGCGGAGCCGGTGCCTGTGCGCGTGACGCCAAAGCGCCAGCCGCAACAGTCGCGCCGGTACTGAAGGCCAAGCTTAACTCTACCAGAAGAAAGTGGTGACGGAACCACCGCAGCCGTTGGGTTATCTCATTCCCGAGGACCTGTATGTACAGGTGGGTGTCAGGTAACATGGCCAGGGCCATGACAGAGCCAACTCCCTCGGAATTGCTTAAGGCCACCGGAATGCAACCGTAAAACGAGAAGGGCAGAAGCCGTCTCACCCTACGTAGGGCTTGCCAGGTCTTTGCGCAAGTGGGTGTTTGTGTCATTTCGGGCTTGAAGCGCGTTCGCTTTTTGTTCAGTTTTGAGGCTATGGATGAAGCCCTCCCTCTGATGCAAGCTGGCCAGCTCTTGGCGCGCGGTGTGAGCCGCCATTTGTTGAGCCATAATTTCACATCTCTGGAAGAGTTCGTGCCCGAGCGCGGCAAGCGCGTGGATGTGATGGCGCTTGGCCCAAAGGGCGAAATCTGGGTGATTGAGTGCAAATCGAGCCGCGAAGACTTTATGGCCGATCACAAGTGGCAGGGCTATCTGGAGTGGTGTGACCGGTTTTTCTGGGCGGTCGATGATCAATTTCCGCTCGAGCTTTTGCCTGACGAGACGGGGCTTATCATGGCTGATGCCTATGGTGCCGAGGTGGTGCGTATGGGGCCTGAGAGCAAGCTTGCCCCCGCGCGGCGCAAGAAGATCACACTTAAGTTTGCCCGCGATGTCGCGCTGCGCCACCAGCGCTTGCGCGACCCGAGGCTCTGAGCTTTAGCCGCGAACAGATTTTGCAGCGGTGAGAATTTCTTCCGCAATCTCTTCGGCTTCTTCGGCCGTGAAATCCATCGGAATTTCGACGCCGCCAGCTTCAACAAAAATACGCACCATGCCCTGATCTGTCGGGCCGATCTGCATGTTTGCTTCGATGTCGCGTTCGGTGTTGATACCCATATCGGCTCTCCTTGATTGCGTATTCGAGCTAGCGAGTTTTGCTTTGCGATGCAAGCGGTGTGCAGGCTGGCTGCGGGCGCGTGTCTTTCAGGCCTGTGCGCAGCTGTGAAGTGGATCTGATTGAACAAAGCTGGAAAATTGAGCTTTAAGCCTCTTGCATTCGAAAGCGAGGGGCGCTAAATCGCCCTCAATGCCGCCTTAGCTCAGTTGGTTAGAGCACTGGTTTGTGGAACCAGGGGTCCCCCGTTCGAGCCGGGGAGGCGGTACCACTACTCCCCCGCAGAAACAGTGACCTCTTGCAGCAGCGTTGTGCCGTCGCGCGCAAAGATCAGGATGCGGTTGTCCTCTGTCACCACAGCGTACCAGTTTTCGCCTTGGGTATAGGCTTGGGCCTTGGTGCCTTGAGGCAATGTGATGCGCTCGGGCAAAGGCGGAAGATCCGCCTGCAAGCGGATGACAAGCAGGGAAATCAAGGTTACAAACCCGACAATCATTACCCCCGCGAGGGCGGTTACCAGAATTTTCAGGTAGCGCACGAGGCTTGGGTCAACTTCAACTTGCTCAAGACCTTCGGGGATATCACTCATGGCAGACGCCTCGCTTCAATTCTGGATCTCTGAAGATCCGCCTGCCCGCCTTGATAAGGCGCTTTCGCGCGATGTTCCAGTGGAAGCCAACCTTAGCCGTACCCGCCTTGCCAAGCTGATGGAGCAAGGCGCTGTGCGTGTGAACGGCGCTGTGGCCGAAAACCCCAAGGCCAAGGTGGCCGAGGGTGATCTGGTCGAGATTGCGCTGGTGGCGGCCCAGGAGAGCCATATTCTGCCGCAAGAGATTGCGCTTGAGGTTGTCTATGAAGACGAGGCGCTGATCGTCATCAACAAACCTGCGGGGATGGTTGTACACCCTGCACCCGGCACGCCTGATGGCACGCTTGTGAACGCGCTCATGCACCACTGCGGTGAGTCGCTTTCAGGTGTGGGCGGTGTTGCGCGCCCCGGGATTGTGCACCGCATCGACAAAGACACGAGCGGGCTTTTGGTGGTGGCCAAGTCCGACGCGGCCCACCACGGGCTTGCGGCCCAGTTTGAGAAACACACGGTTGAGCGCCACTACCGCGCAATTGTCTATGGGGTGCCCGATGCCTCCGATCCACGTTTGCGCGGCACGCGCGGCGTGA
The DNA here is from genome assembly GCF_965658795.1 of Lentibacter sp. NCBI lineage: Bacteria > Pseudomonadati > Pseudomonadota > Alphaproteobacteria > Rhodobacterales > Roseobacteraceae > Lentibacter > Lentibacter sp. The sequence continues at coordinate 203,974 of NZ_CBFHTG010000003.1, forward strand.
GCTTTGAGCAGGGCGGTGTTATGAAGATTTCGACACAGCTTGCCCGCCACAAGCACGACCGCCAGCGGCAGGCCGTCTTTTTTACGGGCGGTCGTCATGCTGTGACGCGGGCGTATGTGGTCGAAAGCTACGGCACGCCTGAGAGTTTGGCGCTGGTGGATTGCTGGCTTGAAACAGGTCGCACCCACCAGATCCGCGTGCACATGGCACATGCGGGCCACGGGCTCGTGGGCGACCCTGTTTATGGCGGCAAGCGCAAGCTGAGCGAAAAGGCCTTTGGCGCAGGCGCTATTTCTGCTGTGAAGGGGTTCAAGCGGCAGGCGCTTCACGCTGCAAGCCTCGGGTTTGAGCATCCTGTCAGTGGCGAAATGATGCGCTTTGAGGCCGAGCTGCCCGAAGATATGGCGTATCTGGCCAAAACACTGTCGGGCGGCACATAAGCCGTTTTTGCGCCCCTGTCATATTGATCCCAATTGCGTGAACCTGCGTAACATAAGTAGTAACTTGATGAGTGACGCTTAGGTTGGGGTCAAGCGCGGTTGGCATTGAAAAGATGACGGACTGCACCCACATAGATGTTAAGCCCTATTACATTAAAGGGAGGGGACAGACGATGAGCAATTACAAGAACCTGCCAGCACCAACACCAGAGGGCGGTCTCAACCGCTATATGCAAGAGATCCGCAAGTTTCCTCTGCTGGAGCCTGAAGAAGAATATATGCTCGCCAAACGCTGGGTTGAGCAGGAAGACACCGAAGCGGCCCACCGTATGGTGACCTCGCATTTGCGCCTCGCGGCCAAGATAGCAATGGGCTACCGTGGCTACGGCCTGCCGCAAGCCGAGGTGATTTCAGAAGCCAACGTGGGCCTGATGCAAGCGGTGAAGCGGTTTGATCCTGAAAAAGGCTTCCGTCTGGCAACCTACGCCATGTGGTGGATCCGCGCGAGCATTCAGGAATACATCCTGCGCTCCTGGAGCCTTGTGAAACTGGGCACAACCTCAGCGCAAAAGAAGCTCTTTTTCAATCTGCGCAAAGCCAAGGCGCGCATCGGTGCACTGGAAGAGGGCGACATGCGCCCCGAAAACGTCACCCGGATTGCAACCGACCTTGGCGTGACCGAAAAAGAAGTGATCTCGATGAACCGCCGTTTGTCAGGGGGGGATGCGTCTCTCAACGCCACGGTTGGCTCTGAGGGCGAGGGTACCATGCAATGGCAGGATTGGCTCGAGGATGAAGACGCTGACCAAGCGACAGACTATGAAGAGCGCGACGAGCTGACTGCGCGGCGCGAGCTTCTGGCCGAGGCGATGGATGTCCTCAACGAGCGGGAGAAAGATATTCTCACCCAGCGTCGCCTGAGCGAAGAGACGATTACACTTGAAGATCTCTCCAGCCAGTATGACGTGAGCCGTGAGCGTATTCGCCAGATCGAAGTGCGTGCCTTTGAAAAACTTCAGAAGCGCATGCGCGACCTTGCCAAAGACCGCGGGATGCTGGCCACAGCTTAAGCGTCTGTGATCTCTTGCTGCTTTCTTTTTGCCCCAAATATCCCTGGGGGAGTTTGAGGGGGACTGGTCCCCCTCATTTGGTCGGATTGCGCAAAGCGCAATCCGATATCAGTCCAAAGCGCGCCAGCCGATGTCCGAGCGGTAAAACCCGTCCTCCCAAGTGATCTGGCGGGTCATCTCATAGGCCAGCCTGTGCGCGTCCTTCAGGGTTTCGGCGCGGGCCGTTACAGCCAGAACCCGTCCGCCAACTGCGGTGATCTCGTCGCCTTTGAGCGCGGTTCCTGCATGAAAGACCATTTGTGTGCTGCTTTGTGGCAACGCCTCCAGCCCCTTGATCACGGTGCCTTTTTCATAGGCCGCAGGGTAGCCCTTCGCGGCCATCACAACCGTCAGCGCATGGTCGTCAGCCCAATGCACCCTGGCGTCTGCCAGGCGGCTTTCTGCCGCGGCCTGGATGTGGTCAAAGGCCTGTGCGCCAAGGCGCATCATCAGCACCTGACACTCGGGGTCGCCAAAGCGGGCGTTATATTCCACAAGGCGCGGCTGGCCGTCTTTGATCATCAACCCGACAAAAAGAACCCCTTGGTAGGGCGTGCCACGGCGGGCCATTTCGCGCAGGGTGGGGCGCACGATTTCGTCCATGGTTTTGGCGACAATATCATCGCTCATCACAGGTGCAGGCGAATAGGCGCCCATGCCGCCGGTGTTGGGGCCGGTGTCGCCTTCCCCCACGCGTTTGTGGTCTTGGGCTGTCCCGAGCGGCAGCGCCTCTTCGCCATCACAGAGCACAAAGAAGCTCGCCTCTTCGCCCTCCATGAATTCTTCCACAACCACCTCGGCACCCGCCGCGCCGAGGCTGCCGCCGAACATATCGTCAACGGCTGCGAGGGCTTCCTCCAGAGTCATGGCCACAACCACACCTTTGCCCGCAGCCAGCCCGTCAGCCTTGATGACGATGGGGGCACCTTGGGCCTCGACATAGGCGCGCGCGGGGGCGTGTTCGGTGAAATGGGCATAGGCTGCTGTTGGCGCGCCCGAGGCGTCGCAAATCTCTTTGGTGAAGGCCTTTGAGGCCTCAAGCTGGGCCGCTGCCTGGCTTGGCCCGAAGGTCAGCAAGCCCGCGGCGCGCAGCGCATCTGAGACGCCTGCCGCCAAGGGGGCTTCCGGCCCGATGATGACAAAGTCGATCTGCTCGGTGCGGGCAAAGGCAACAACCGCTTCACCAGAATTGACATCAAGGTCGACGCAGGTCGCGAGCGTGGCGATCCCAGCGTTTCCGGGGGCGACAAAGAGTTTGTCACACTTGGGGTTTTGCGCCGTGGCCCAGGCAAGAGCGTGTTCGCGCCCGCCACTTCCAAGAATAAGGATGTTCATCTGGCAACTCCTGCTTGGCCTTCGTTGGCGAGCGTTCTAAGCTGGTGTGCAAAGAGATACAAGCGAGGCAAGATGTCGGACCTGATTGATGACGGAACAGAAGTGGGTAATGCGCCCGAATTCTCGGTTTCGGAGATTTCAAACGCCATCAAGCGGGTGATTGAGGGTGAATTTAGCCATGTGCGGATTCGCGGTGAGGTGGGCCGTGTTAGCCGCCCCCGCTCGGGGCATCTTTATCTTGATCTGAAAGACGACAAATCTGTCATCAACGGGATCATCTGGAAAGGCGTGGCCACGCGCCTTCAGGTTCAGCCTGAAGAGGGTATGGAAGTGATCGCCGTGGGGCGCATGACAACGTTTGCAGGCCAGTCGCGTTACCAGATCATCATTGAAGAGATCAGGCCCGCTGGCGTTGGCGCGCTTATGGCGATGCTCGAAAAGCGCAAGCAGATGCTGGCGGCAGAAGGTTTGTTTGCGCCGGAGCGCAAGCGCCCCTTGCCTTATTTGCCTGAGGTGATTGGCGTTGTAACGTCGCCCTCGGGCGCTGTTATTCGCGATATTTTGCACCGCTTGCGCGACAGGTTCCCGCGCAAGGTTCTGGTTTGGCCTGTTGCTGTGCAGGGTGAGAAGTGCGCCCCCGAAGTGGCGCGCGCCATTGCGGGCTTTAACGCCCTCACGCCCGGAGGGGCTTTGCCGCGACCTGATCTGATCATCGTGGCGCGGGGCGGTGGCTCTGTTGAAGACCTTTGGGGTTTTAACGAAGAGGTGGTGGCGCGGGCCGTTGCGGCCTCGCAAATTCCGCTGGTTTCGGCCGTGGGCCATGAGACAGACACGACGCTGATTGACTTTGTGTCTGACAGGCGGGCTCCGACGCCGACGGCGGCTGCAGAGCTGGCTGTGCCTGTGCGCCTTGAGCTTCTGGCTTGGGTCAACGAACAGGGCGCGCGGATGAGCCATGCGCTGTCTGGCGGGGTGCGCCAGCGTGGGCAGCGGTTGCGCGATCTTGCGCGCGCGATGCCACGGATAGAAAGCCTTTTGGAGGCCCCGCGCCAGCGCCTTGATCGCACCAGTGACAGGTTGCCTGCTGCGCTTGTGCGGGGTGTGCAGCTGCGCCGCGTGGCGCTGTCTGATGCCTCGGGAAGCCTGCGCCCTTCGCTTCTGAACCGTTCTGTGCGCAGTGAGGCGCAGCGTTTGGGCGGGCTTGTCGCACGGCTGAAGTTGCGCGGGCTCGAGGAACGGGCGCGCCACCTTGAGAGCGTTTCGGCACGGCTGAACGCCGATGCGCTTGGGCGCGATGTGGCGCGTAAGCGGGTCGATCTTGCGCGGCTTTCGGAGCGGATGGCAGACACCGGCACGCGCCAGATCAGGGCGCTGTCCGAGCGGCTCGAAGCCACAGACCGGTTGCGCGAAACCTTGAGTTACAAGGCGACGCTTGAGCGCGGCTATGCTGTGGTGCGTGATGAAAACGGTGTCGTGACCACAAAATCTGCTGCCCAAAAGGCGACCACGCTTGAGGTGGAATTTGCCGATGGCCGCATGAGCCTGAACGGCAAGCCCAAGCGGGCGGGGGCTGCTGCAAAGCCAGCAGACCAAGGTTCGCTTTTTTAACGGCGCTTCATGTTCTGAATCCGACAGGTTCCGTCGCTCACGGGCAGGCGGCGGGCGGTGCTCAGCTGTTTGATCAGCCTGACAGAAAACAGGAGACAGAGATGGCACGGTCAGGACGTAAGGGGCGCGGTGGCGGACGAGCAGGGGCTGCCGAGCGGCGCGGAGCGGCTGTGATTGAGCAGATGCCATGGCGGATTCCCAAGAATATCGACAGGCCGACCGAGCCCCTGAACGAAGACGGTGTGCAGGCGATCCATGAAGGCGCGATGCGCATTCTGGAAGAGGTCGGGATCGAGATTCTGAATGCGGAAGCGCTGGAGATTTTCCGCGAGGCTGGTGCGACCATCACCGGCGAAAACGTGCGCGTGGGGCGCGACTGGTTGATGGAGATGATCGCGAAAGCGCCGAGCTCTTTCACCATCACGCCGCGCAATGAAGAGCGCGAAATCGTGATTGGCGATGGGCATATCGTCTTTGGCAACGTCTCTTCGCCGCCCTCCTACTGGACGATGGAAACGGGGCGCAAGATGACAGGCACGCGCGAGATGTGTGCCGATTTTATCAAGCTTAGCCAGTACTTTAACTGCATTCACTTCTGCGGCGGCTACCCTGTTGAGCCACAGGATATTCACGCCAGTATCCGCCACCTTGACGTGCTCTATGACAAGCTGACGCTCACAGACAAGGTTGTGCACACCTACTCGCTGGGCAAAGAGCGCGTGGAAGATGCGATGGAAATGGTGCGCATTGCGGGGGGGCTGACAGACGAGGAGTTTGAGGCCAAGCCGCGGATGTATACCAACATCAACTCGACCTCACCGCTCAAGCATGACGAGCCTATGCTGGATGGCTGGATGCGCCTTGCGCGGCGCAATCAGGGGCTGGTTGTGACGCCCTTTACCCTGGCTGGCGCAATGGCCCCTGTGACCATGTCGGGCGCGGTGGCGCAGAGCCTTGCCGAGGGGCTGATTGCGGTGGCTTTGGCCCAGTATATCAGGCCCGGAGCGTCTTGTGCGATCGGGACATTTACCTCCAATGTGGACATGAAATCAGGCGCACCCGCCTTTGGCACGCCCGAGTATATGCGCGCCACGCAGATGACAGGGCAGCTGGCGCGCTTTTACGGTTTGCCGATGCGCTCATCGGGCGTTTGCGCGGCCAATGTGCCTGACGGGCAGGCCACGTGGGAGACCTCCAACAGCCTCTGGGCGGCGGTGCAATCGGGGACAAATATGGTCTACCACGCGGCAGGCTGGCTTGAGGGCGGGCTGATCGCCAGCCCTGAAAAGTTCATCATGGATTGTGAAATTTTGCAGCAAATTCAGCGGTATATGGAGCCTCAGACCTTTGCGACAACGCCGGATGACATCGCCCTTGAGGCGATAGCCGAAGTGGGCGGGCAGGGGCATTTCTTTGGTTTGCAGCACACCCAAGACCGCTATGAAACGGCCTTCTACCAGCCCTTCCTGAGCGACTGGCGCAATTTTGAAGCCTGGGATGCGGCGGGAGCGGTCTGGACGCCTGAGCGTGCGCACCACCTCTACAAACGTATTGTCGAGAGCTTTGAGGCCCCCCCGATGGATGAGGCGATCCGCGAGGAGCTGGCCGCCTTTGTGGCCCGCCGCAAGGAAGAAGGCGGCGCGCCGACCGACTATTGAGGTAAAAGCTCATATTTTTCAAAAGACTAGAAAGCACGGGTGTGAGGATATCACGCCCGTGTTTTGCTTTGGTGTCGCCGCCGTTTTGAAGGGTTAACGCCCGAGACAGCGCCCGAAACAGGGGGGTGATATGCGTGCACAAAGCGTGCACCCCCCGTGCACCGCCTGATGGGACAAGGTGTTAACACCGATTAAGGAAACGGGGCGTTCGCAGGGGCGCATCGGTGCAGGCAGGACATTTGCACGGCCTGCAGCAAGGAGGGCTGTGCGCCCAATGTGGCCATTCATGACCTGTTGCGGCGAACGGCTGTTAAGAGTCCCGTGTCTTCGCGGGGCTCAGCCGTTTTCCTATTGGCAATCAGTGGCCGCTGTTTCTAATCGATGGCTCTGCGAAGTCTGATTTTGCGACAACGCTGTGTATTCAAAAACAATTTTTGCGCCTCGATCTGCCAAGTCTCGAAAGAGAGGATCAGAGCAAACATTTCGTTGCATAATCGGACTCATCAAAGGTTCGAACACTTCCGTACTTAGATCGGCAGAACTCCCCGTGAGGTAGTAGTTTAACAACAGTGTATTGCCATTTGCCGTCGCAGTCATAAGAGTGGTTTCACTACCTACAGGCTGCGGCGCATTTGCGTTCAAGATAGCAGCCTGAATCCGAACCGCGCGGCCAATGGGTAAATTTGCGACATTCACGAAGGCATTTCGGTTCGTGCTGTCCAAGACTATTCTGAAAAACGATCCAACAACAACAAGCGCAAAAGCAGCAACCGTGAATGCTAAAACTCTCCCCGTGAGCGCTACCTTCGTCCTCTGGTGAATACGCGTTCGGTCTTCGGGTTTTTTGAATATCAATACGAGGCAAACGATTGGGATCGCAGCCATGAAAGCGTTGCCCGTATCTCCATAGGCATCAAAAGCACGTCGCCGTGCCGCATAAGCCAGGAGCGCCATAAAAATTGCCGTCACTGCCAGAAAAACGATAGCAGCTGTATCTGCATCTTCTGCTGCTACCGACACGAATAGCGACGGTACTACGTTCAAAGCCAGGGTGGAAAGAAGATAAACAACACCAAAGCCAAACCTATTTAGAGGCTTCGGGCGTCCTGACACAGACTCAATTAGGAGAAGCGCAACAACAAAAAGTCCCGCAGCAATCAGAAAACTAGTAAAAAAATCGCTGGTTCCAAGAATAACAAATTCAGCCAACGCAAAGCCCTTTCGATACACATTCTCTTGTAACGCTCAGACTCGCACTGCTACAACACAAATCCAACCGATTTCTAATCGACTACGCCACCAGACGTTCCCATAGGCAAAAGGCAGCTCCGCTCCGCAGGGCGGCCTTTGGTCTGGGGAGGGTGGGGTGCCACCCACCCTACGGGGCTATGGCTGGTTACTGTGGCGTCTCTGCTGCTTGGCGGGCCAGCCAGCGTTCGTTGAGGAAGCCGCCAAAGGGGATCAGAGAGCCGAGGAAAAGGCGTAGCGCGCCCCAGCGGCTGATGAGGCCTTCGCCCAAGGCATACATGATAACCACGAGAAAGCCGAGAAACGCGACGCCGTGAACGGGGCCGATAGCGGAGACGACCGCAGGCATGCCCAACATATACTTGAGCGGCACGGCCACGCAAACGAGCAAGATAAGGGTAACAGCTTCGGCAAAAGCCGTGATGCGCAGGAGTTTCATGGGTGGGTCTTTCTCATTGGGACGGCTTTGGTGCAAACATGGGGCGCGTGGCGGCAAGGTGCAATCGGAAAGCGGCACGTTTGGCCTCCCTGCGCGAAAGCACCGCAAGGCTTGCACAGAAATTGCCTTTTATGCCTGTGAGGATGGGCCTAGACTTGGCGTGAAGGAGACGGGTTATGAAAGACAGGTTTGAGCTGGCGGCGATTGGTGCGGTTGCGGGGTATTGCCTCTGGGGGCTGTTTGAGACCCTGCCGCATATGATCGGTGACGGATTTTTGCTTCTGGCGCTGACTGTTGCGGCGAGTGTCTTCTTCTCGGTTTTGATGGCGCTTGTTGGCCCCGAGCGGCCCTTGCGGGCTGTTTTGCCCTCGCTTGCGCTGGGCGTTTTGGCGGGCGCTCTCGCGTTTTTGGCGGCGCTGCGCTTTGACAGCGTTGACGGGTTTTATGATGCGGCGCACCCTTTGATGGCGCTGTTTGTGCTTGTGCTGATTGGCGCGCCGTTTGCCGCTGCTGCGCTTGAGGAAAAGCAGGGCTGGCGCCATTATGCGCGGCTGTTTGACAGCGCTTGGGGCATTTTCATCCGCTATGTGGCGGGCTGGCTTTTTGCGGGGCTGATCTTTTTGGTGCTGCTCTTGTCTGACGAGCTTTTGAAGCTGGTCGGCATCACGCTGATCGGGGATTTGCTGGAGGTTGACTGGCTGCGCTACGCTTTGCTGGGGGCGGTGTTTGGCCTTGGGGTGGCCACTGTGCACGAGCTGCGCGACTATGTTTCGCCTGTTTTGGTGCATCGTTTGCTGCGGATGCTGTTGCCGCTGGTGCTTGTGGTTGTGATCGTCTTCATCGGCGCTCTGCCGTTTCGCGGGCTGTCTGATCTGTTTGGCAAGCTCTCGACGGCGGGTGTGTTGATGGCGGTAGCTTTTGCAGGGATCACGCTGATCACCACAGCGATTGACCGCGATGACGAGAGCGCGGCGCAGGTGAAGCTGATGACCTTTGCGGCGCAGGCCATGGCGCTTTTGGTGCCTGTGCTTGTGGGGCTCGCGATCTATGCGATCTGGCTGCGCGTGGCCGCCTATGGCTGGACGCCCTCACGGGTGATCGCCGCCTATATCGCGCTGTTTTTGGTGGGCTATGTTGTGAGCTACCTTTGGGCTGTGCTGCGGCGCGCAGGCTGGCAGGCGCGGCTCAGGCAGAGCAACCTTTACATGGCGCTGGCGGTTGGTGCGGGGGCTGCGCTTTGGCTGACGCCGCTGATGACTGCGGAAGGCATTGCCACTGGCAGCCAGGTTGCGCGCTATGAGGCGGGCCGCGCTGCGCCCGAGGCGCTGCCGCTGTACGAGATGGCCCATGACTGGGGTGTTGCAGGGCGCGCGGGGCTTGAACGGCTTGAGGCGGCAGGCGATGCGCCGCTGGTGGCACGGATTGCCGAGGCCCGCGAGGCCACATCGCGCTGGCGGTTTGCCCGCGAGGAGGCGGGGCCAAGCGATGCGGAGCTGCGCCTTGCCTTGGGCGCGCGCGTGGTGGTGTGGCCCGCGGGCAGCGACCTTGCGCCGCTTCTGGACGCGATGAACCGCAGTGTTTTGCAGCGTATCGAGCGCCAGTGCCCTGAGGCTGAGCCGCAGGCCTGCGCGATTGTGCTGCTGGGGCAGGGGGCCGACCCTCTGTTTGGCAAGGATGCGCTCTTTGTGACGCGCGAGCGGGTGATGAGCCTTGAGCGCCAGAACGGGGGCAGTGTCTATCTGCGTGCAGCGCGCGCCTATGACGCCGAGGGCGCAGAGCGTGCGCCAAGTGACGCGATGCTTGCGCGTATTCTGGCGGGCGCGTTTGAGCTGAAGCCGATGGTGCGCAGCTATCTTCAGGTTGGGGATCAGGTGATTATTCCTTACAATTGAGAATGTTGAGTCTGTGTTAACTTTGGCCGTGCATCCTGCTGAAAAGAAGGAATGTGAGGCAGATGCACGGGCTGATAAACAGAACGATCCAATGTTTCGTGCGCGACACGCGCGGGCCAGCGCTTTGGAGCGAGATCGCCGAGGCGGCGGAGCTTGGCTTTGACGACTTTGAGGCGATGCTGAGCTATGACCCGGCTTTGACGCGGCGGTTGCTGGGCGCGGCGGCTGTGCGGCTGGAGCTGCCGCAAGACGCGCTTTTGGAGGATATCGGCACCTATCTGGTCAGCCATGCCAACACCGAGGCCGTGCGCAGGCTTTTGCGCTTCGGGGGTGTTGATTTTGTGGAGTTCCTGCACTCGCTTGATGACCTGCCCGACCGTGCGCGGCTGGCTGTGGAAGACCTTGTCTTGCCCCGGCTCGAGCTGAGCGAACATTCGCCCGAGCGCTTTAGCCTGACGGTGCAGACCAAGGTGCAGGGCTTTGGCGCGGTGCTGATGGGGGTTTTGCGCGCGATGGCGGATGACTACGGCGCGCTGGTGTTTCTGGAGTATGTTCAGGATACGCCAGAGCGCGAGCGCATCGATATCCAGCTGATCGAGGCGGCGTATGCCGAGGGGCGCGGCTTTGACTTGGGGGCGCGGGCCGGATGAATGACATGCAACCCATGGACACAGGCCTGCGCAAGGCCGCTGATCTGGCCGATCTCATGGAGACGCTGTGCCCCATGCATGTGATCCTTGATGAGACAGGGCATATTGTACACGTCGGAGCCACGCTGCAAAAGCTGCGTGCCGATCTGCCCATGCAGGGCGCGCGCTTTCTTGAGGTGTTCGAGCTGCGCCGCCCACGGCGGGTGACGACGATGGACGAGCTGCTCAAGAGCGCGGGGGTGAAGCTTCATCTGCGCCTGCGTGGCGCGCCTGAGACGGGGCTTAAGGGGGTTCTGGCCCCGCTGAGTGACGGGCGCGGCGCGGTGCTCAACATCGGCTTCGGGATCTCGCTGCTGGATGCGGTGCGCGACTATGCTTTGGTCAGCTCTGATTTTGCCGCGACTGATCTGGCGATCGAGATGCTCTATCTTGTCGAGGCGAAATCTGCCGCGATGGAGGCTTCGCGCAAGCTGAACTTGCGGTTGCAGGGTGCGATGATTGCCGCAGAAGAGCAGGCCTATACCGACACGCTCACAGGCCTGAAGAACCGCCGCGCGATGGATCATGTTCTGGCGCGGCTGATCGGGCGGGGCAGTGACTTTGCGCTGATGCAGATTGATCTGGATTTCTTCAAGGCGGTCAATGACACGCTGGGCCATGCGGCGGGCGACCATGTGTTGCAGAATGTCGCGCGTATCATGGTGGAAGAGACCCGCGATGACGACACGGTTGCGCGGGTGGGCGGAGACGAGTTTGTAATCCTTTTTGACGGGCTGACCGAGCGCGCCGCACTCAGCCGTGTGGCTGAGAGGATCATCGAAAAGCTGGAAGTGCCGATGCCGTTTGGCGAGCATCTGTGCCAGATTTCGGCAAGCTGCGGCACGGTATTGTCGCAGAGCTATGACGCGCCCGAGGCGGCCGTGATGCTGGCCGATGCCGATCTGGCGCTCTATGCTTCCAAGAATGCGGGGCGCGCGCAGCATTCGTTTTTCTCCCCCCAGATGCGGGAGGCAAAGACCGGGGCGACAGGGGCTATTCCTGCGGCTGTGGAGCCGCGCCATGCAGGCAAAACGCCGCCCAAAGACCGGCGCGGCCAGCGCTAGGCGGCGTATCAGCGGCGATGTCTGGTCCCTGTTTTGTGCAGCAGCAAGGCGCGAAGGGCGCACTCTCTTGCAACGTGTATTTCGCGAGATTGACACAATTTGGCCCTGATGGAGCCTGCATCCTGCGCTAGCGAAAGTGTGGATGAGTAAGGTGGATGCAGGGAAATGGCACTCGGCAAGGCCTCCGGGGAGGTCAACAGCGCGCCAGAGACTGCTGCTGAAGATGCGACTCTCGATATTGTGCGGCTGTTGGTGGGAACCGAGGCGCGCCATGCCGAGGCGCATGTGGACCGGCAGGCAACGGCAGGACACGACGCGGGCGATGTGCCTGTGGCGCCGCGCGTTGCGCCGCGCCGTGTGACGTTGCTTGGCAAGCCACAGGGGCGGGGCGGCCGCCCCCTGGCCGCGCCTGAGGTGGCCGAACTTGAGGATTTGAGGCCACGGCGGTTTGGGCTGAAGCTGCCGCGCTTGGGGCGCAAGCCCGCAGTTAAGCCCGCGGCCAAACCTGTAAAAGAGCAAAGTGGAGCGCCCCGTATGAACTTGAACCGCAAGGATATGGCCCGCTATGGCAAGCTTGCGGCGCTGGTGGCGGTTGGGCTCGTGGTCTTGTTCAGACCTTGGCTCATTCCTTTGCTTTTGTTCATGGCTGTCTGGCTGGGGCTGATTGTCTTTTTGTTGCTGGGGTCGGCACGCGTGAGTGAGCTGGGCGCTGCAGCTTGGGAGTATTATCAGCAGCGCCGCCCCAAACGGGCTGCAAAGATTGTGACGCGGTTGCAGAACGCGGCAGACAGGCTTGACGGGATTTTGGCGCGCATGCCTGCGCGGGTGGCAGATGGCATTTACACGCCTGATCTGGGCCGTTCGGCGCGGGATATGGCGCAGCAAAACCGCTCATTGAGCGAAGAAGACCCCTTTGCGCGCCTCGGGCGAAGCCGCCCGCCTGCCGAATAGGCGCGAATGTCCCTTGAAATTGGGGGGGCATATGCGTAAGTGAACCCAAGTTAGATAGAAAGACGAGACCGACATGGCCCGCACCAACCCGCTTCAGTTTATTCAACAGACCCGCGCAGAAGTCTCCAAGATTGTGTGGCCGACGCGCCGCGAAGTGCTGTTGACGACCGTGATGGTGTTTATCATGGCGACGCTCACGGCAATGTTTTTTGCATTGGTCGACGTGTTGATCCGCAACGGCTTGCAGGCTGTGCTCAACGTCTTTGGCTAAAACAAGCTGACAGTTTCTGAGGTGGCCCCGCAATCTGCGGGGCTGTTTTGTTTTGGGGCAGGAGTTCGTGCTCGGGGCTTGAAACTTGGGTCGGAGCGATGTAACCCCGCTTCAAATCCCGACATGGTGAGCGACGATTCGAGTTGCTCGCCGATTTTTGCTGTCGGGAGAGCGGAATTGGCCTGCTAAGGCGGGCACAGTAAGGAACGGGCATAGCACTATGGCGAAACGTTGGTATTCGGTAAGCGTCCTCAGCAACTTCGAGAAGAAGATTGCAGAGCAGATCAGGCAGCTGGCTGCAGAGCAGGGGCTTGACGACCAGATCGACGAAGTGCTGGTTCCGACGGAAGAAGTGATTGAAGTGCGCCGTGGCAAGAAAGTGACTGCCGAGCGCCGCTTTATGCCGGGCTATGTGCTTGTGCACATGGAGATGAGCGACCGCGGGTTTCACCTGATCAGCTCGATCAACCGCGTCACCGGCTTTTTGGGCCCGCAAGGCCGCCCGATGCCGATGCGCGATGCCGAGGTGAACCAGATCCTCAACCGTGTACAAGAAGGCGAAGACGCGCCCAAGATTATGTTCAGCTTTGACATCGGTGAGAAGGTCAAGGTCAACGACGGGCCGTTTGAAGACTTTGACGGCATGGTCGAAGAAGTTGACGACGACAACCAGCGCCTCAAGGTTATGGTTTCGATCTTCGGGCGCGAGACGCCTGTAGAGCTGGAGTTTACGCAGGTTTCCAAACAAGGGTAACCGCGACGAGATCATCAGGGTGACCTGATGTATGAGCGTGGGAGGCACGGCGGCCGCGGCCGCCAAACCGAACCACACAACATTGTCCCTGACAGACGCGTCTGGAGGGGGTTGGAAAAGGAGAAGGCCAATGGCCAAGAAGCTCGCAGGCAAAATGAAGCTGCAAGTGCCCGCAGGACAAGCAAACCCAAGCCCGCCCGTCGGGCCGGCGCTGGGTCAGCGCGGGATCAACATCATGGAATTCTGTAAGGCGTTCAACGCCAAGACACAGGATATGGAGCCAGGTGCGCCTTGCCCCACCGTGATCACGTATTACCAAGACAAGTCCTTCACCATGGACATCAAGACGCCACCTGCGTCTTACTACCTGCGCAAAGCGGCGGGCCTGAACTCGGGCGCGAAGCTTCCAGGCCGTGAGACTGTTGGCTCGGTTTCTCCAAAGCAGCTGCGCGAAATCGCAGAAGCAAAGTGGAAAGACCTGAACGCAAACGACGTCGAATCTGCGATGAAAATCATCATGGGTTCAGCACGTTCTATGGGCATCGAGGTGAAGTAAGATGGGCAAACTTGGAAAACGCACAATCGCAGCGCGCGAAGCTTTTGTCGGTAAGGAAAACCTGTCTGTTGAAGACGCGGTAAACCTGATCAAGGCAAACTCGAACGCGAAGTTTGACGAAACACTCGAAATCGCAATGAACCTCGGTGTTGACCCACGCCACGCAGACCAAATGGTTCGCGGCGTTGTCGGCCTGCCAAACGGCACAGGCAAAGACGTTCGCGTTGCTGTTTTTGCACGCGGCCCGAAAGCCGACGAAGCCACAGCCGCTGGTGCGGATGTTGTTGGTGCGGAAGATCTCATGGAGATCGTTCAGGGCGGCAAGATCGACTTTGATCGCTGCATCGCGACACCTGACATGATGCCAATCGTTGGCCGCTTGGGCAAAGTCCTTGGCCCGCGCAACCTGATGCCAAACCCTAAAGTTGGCACCGTGACAATGGATGTTGCTGCAGCTGTGAAAGCGGCCAAAGGCGGCGAAGTCCAGTTCAAGGTTGAAAAAGCCGGTGTGATCCACGCTGGTATCGGCAAAGTGTCTTTTGACGACGCCAAGCTTGTTGAAAACGTGCGCGCCTTTGTGAACGCCGTTTCAAAGGCCCGTCCGTCAGGCAGCAAAGGCGCGTATCTGAAAAAGATCTCGCTGAGCTCGACAATGGGCCCGGGCGTGAGCGTCAATGTGGACAACGCTGTCGCCGAGTAAGGCGCTGCGGCACAAGACTTGAAAGAGCGCTCCGCAAGGGGCGCTCTTTTTTTGTTATTGGAACGCTGTTGTGCGTTTTGCCCTGATTTCTTTTTTGACGTCGATCAGGTGTTTGGCCAGTTCCAGGCAGTCTGTTTTCAAGGGGGAGGAGCGGCGCCAGTGAAGGGCGATTTCATGAAAGGCATTCGGGTGCTCGATCCGGCGCACAACAAATTCAGGATCGCGGACCGCTTCGGCAAAGGCGTATAGCGAGGGCAAGATGGCGACACCGGCCCCCATCACGGCCATTTGACGAACGGCATCCAGGCTTGCTCCCTGATATTCGCGGCTGACGTATGTGCCTGCTTCTTCTGCGAGCCTTTCAACAATTGCTGTGAGGCGAAAATCGGAGCTGAGTGATAGGAGTGGCTTGTCAGACAGCGCGCTCAGTTGAACGGGGCCAAGCTCTGCGCTGAGAGGATCATCTGGCGCTGCGCAAGCATACAGGGTTTCTGCAAAGAGGACTTGGCTCTCGATGTCGGGATCGTTGGTGGGTGTTCCGACGACCGCATCCAGCCGCCCGTTTTTGAGCATCTCCAGGAGTTGAACGGTTGACCCCTCCTGTATCGCCAGCCGCAGTTTTGGATACAGGAAGTGCAAGCTGCGGTTGGCGAGTGGCATAAAATAAGCGCCGATCGAGGGTAGGACGCCGATCGTGAGTTTGTCTCCGAAAAGCCCATGCGCGCCACGCGCGACAGCACGGAATTCGCGGACTTCCTGGAGGATGTAGCGGGCGCGTGGCAAAAGTTGCTCACCCGCGCTGGTGAGTTTGAGGGCGCGCGAGCTGCGCTCAAAAACGGTCACGCCGAGTTCAAGCTCCATTGCTGCCAAAAGTTTTGATAAGCTCGGCTGGCTGACCGCAAGAGCCCGCGCCGCGCCGCCAAATGTGCCGTGATCGGCGACGGCAACAAAATACTGAAGCTGGCGAAAGCTTGGTCGGATTGGTGCATCTTTACTCATGCCTTAAAGCTATCAACTCTGTAGGATTAATCAATTGGAGTTATGGTCTTTTACACCACATATTGCTGTTTGTACGCAGTAAACAGTGAATGGAGACACTTATGAAAAAGACTATCTTTGCAGCAACGGCGCTTGTGCTGGCCGCTAGCGTGGCTGTGGCTTCTGACAACACTTCACTTACGTCCAGCGAGGTTACCGCATTCAAGACCGCATGGGGCGAAGGCATCGTTGAAATTGGTGCGGTGCACACAGCCGGTGGAGACTATACGGCGGCGGCGCGTGAGCATATTGAGACGTTTTATGCCTATGAGAGCGATGCTACGGTTCTGTTCAAACCTACGCTTGCCAGCGAAGATCAGTTCCGGGGCACTTTTGAGGAAGCCTTGTCATACTTTGTGGGGGGAAGCATTGCAGAGGATGGCGGCTTTGCGATTGCGCCCTACACCAATGTCCGTTGGGAAAACGAAGGCACGATCATTTCAGGCGATGTCGCGCTGGCGATGGGCAACTACTACTTCACGAAACTGGACGGCAGCGAAGTGAAGGTGGAGTATACCTTCGGAGTCGAACGGCAGGATGACGAAAGCCTCAAGTTTATTCTGCACCATTCGTCGCTACCGTTTAGCGCAGGCTAAAGTGTTTTTCTTCTAGCACGCCTTGCACCCTCAGCGTTTGTTGAGGGTGCATTTGGGCTGTTTAAGGTGCGGCATCTGTTTCTTTGCGGGCGTGTGCTGTGATTTTCGGGTTGGCATCTGGCCTCAACCGCATTAGGTGAACGGGTGTAGATCAGCGTGCGATTCGTCGTGCGCTGTTTTGCATTCGTCCAAGACGGTGGGTGATAGGCGCTTTGGCTTATCTTAATGCCCTGCCTGAGACGGGAAACCTAAGATTAGCTGGGGTTTGTTCCTCGGGTGATTTTGGCTCTGCCCCGTAAGTCGGACATGAGTGCTGGCCTGTTAAAAGGCTGGCAAAACTGAGCCGGGGGGTAACCCCCAAATTTGGAGTGAAACTGTGGATAGAGCCCAGAAAGAGAAAGTGGTCGACGAACTCGGCCAGATCTTTGAAAGCTCTGGCGTTGTCGTGGTAGCCCACTACACCGGCCTTACAGTTGCTGAGATGCAGGATCTACGTGCTCGCGCAAGCGAAGCAGGTGGGGCCGTACGTGTCGCCAAGAACAGGCTCGCCAAAATCGCTCTGGAAGGAACAGCCATCTCTGAGATGGGTGAGCTCCTGACAGGCATGACCGTTCTGACCTTTTCTGAGGATCCTGTGGCTGCGGCCAAGGTTGCCGAAGATTTCGCCAAGGGGAATGATAAATTCCAGATCCTTGGTGGGGCCATGGGCGGTGATATCCTGGACCGTGCTGGTGTTACAGCTGTGTCGAAACTGCCTTCACGTGACGAGCTTCTTGCTACGATCGCGGGCATGATCGGTGCACCTGCAAGCAACATCGCCGGTGCAATTGGCGCACCTGCTTCAAATATCGCATCCATCCTTTCGACTATCGAAGAGAAGGCGGCGTAAGCAACCAATCGGCTGGCGTGGGGCAAGACCTCATCGTTGGAACACAAATTTTAGAAACGGAAAGCAAGTAAAATGGCTGATCTGAAAAAACTCGCAGAAGAAATCGTCGCGCTGACGCTTTTGGAAGCACAAGAACTGAAAACGATCCTTAAAGACGAATACGGCATCGAGCCTGCAGCCGGTGGCGCAGTCATGATGGCGGGCCCTGCTGATGCGGGCGGCGCTTCCGAAGAAGAGCAAACAGAATTCAACGTAATTCTCGTCTCTGCAGGCGCTTCAAAGATCAACGTGATCAAAGAAGTTCGCGGCATCACAGGCCTCGGTCTGAAAGAAGCCAAAGACCTCGTCGAAGCTGGCGGCAAAGCTGTCAAAGAAGGCGTAGACAAAGCAGAAGCAGAAGACATCAAAGCGAAGCTGGAAGCAGCTGGCGCAGAAGTCGAACTGAAGTAATCGGCTTTGAAGCAGGGCTAAGGCCTTGTGGAAAATCAGGCTGGGCGGGGAGAAATCCGTGCCCAGCCGAACCTGTCTTAGCAAGGGCCTCATTGGAGGCGTTTTCTTAGGCGCGGTTCATGGTCGGGAGGCTCCAATGGGAATGGAGCCGGGAATTGACCGAAGCGTGCTGTCTCGTATGGGAGCAAGACCGGGACCCGACGGTGCTTGTTTTCGGTGAGAAATGAAAAGGTGAACTCGACCATGGCGCAAACCTTCCTTGGCCAAAAACGTCTTCGTAAATACTTTGGTAAAATCCGCGAAGTTCTTGAGATGCCGAACCTTATTGAGGTTCAGAAGTCTTCTTATGATCTTTTTCTCAACTCAGGTGATGCACCTCAGCCGATTGACGGCGAAGGTATCAAGGGTGTCTTCCAGTCGGTTTTCCCGATCAAGGACTTCCATGAGACATCGATCCTCGAGTTTGTAGACTACGAGCTTGAAGAGCCAAAATATGACGTCGAAGAATGTCAGCAGCGTGACATGACATATGCAGCCCCTCTCAAGGTGAAGCTGCGTCTGATCGTGTTTGATGTTGATGAGGACACGGGCGCCAAATCGGTTAAAGACATTAAAGAACAAGACGTGTTCATGGGCGATATGCCTTTGATGACACCAAACGGCACATTTGTTGTGAACGGCACCGAGCGCGTGATCGTTTCCCAGATGCACCGTTCACCCGGTGTTTTCTTTGACCACGACAAAGGCAAAACGCATGCTTCGGGCAAGCTGCTGTTTGCTTGCCGCATTATCCCATATCGCGGCTCGTGGCTGGACTTTGAATTTGATGCGAAAGACATCGTATTTGCGCGGATCGACCGCCGCCGCAAACTGCCTGTCACAACGCTTCTTTATGCGCTTGGCCTTGATCAGGAAGCGATCATGGACGCGTATTATGATACCGTCACTTACAAGCTGAAGAAGAAAAAGGGCTGGGTCACCAAGTTCTTCCCCGAGCGCGTGCGCGGCACACGCCCGACCTTTGACCTTGTCGACGCAAAAACTGGCGAAGTGATTGCAGAAGCCGGTAAGAAAATCACGCCACGTGCCGTGAAACAGCTGATCGACGAAGGCAACGTGAGCGAGCTTCTGGTTCCGTTCGAGCAGATCGAAGGCAAGTTTGTTGCCAAAGACCTGATCAACGAAGAAACAGGCGCGATCTATGCGGAAGCTGGCGACGAGCTGACATTTGAGCGTGACAAAGATGGCGACGTCATCGGCGGCGTGTTGAAAGAGCTTATGGATGCGGGCTTCTCAGAGATCCCCGTGCTCGACATCGACAACATCAATGTCGGCCCATACATGCGCAACACCATGTCAAACGACAAGAACATGAACCGCGAAACCGCGCTCATGGATATCTACCGTGTGATGCGTCCGGGCGAGCCGCCCACCGTTGAAGCGGCGTCAAACCTGTTTGACACGCTGTTCTTTGATAGCGAGCGCTATGACCTCTCGGCTGTTGGCCGTGTGAAAATGAACATGCGTCTTGACCTTGATGCGCCTGACACGCTGCGCACGCTGCGCAGCGAAGATATCGTTTCCTGCATCAAAGCGCTGGTTATGCTGCGCGACGGCAAAGGCGACATCGACGACATCGACCACCTCGGCAACCGTCGTGTGCGCTCTGTTGGCGAGCTGATGGAAAACCAGTACCGTGTTGGCCTGCTGCGTATGGAACGTGCGATCAAGGAGCGTATGTCTTCTGTCGAGATCGACACTGTCATGCCACAAGACCTGATCAACGCGAAACCAGCGGCTGCGGCTGTGCGTGAATTCTTCGGCTCAAGCCAGCTTTCACAGTTTATGGACCAAACCAACCCGCTCTCGGAAGTGACGCACAAGCGCCGCCTCTCAGCGCTTGGGCCAGGCGGTCTGACGCGCGAACGTGCGGGCTTTGAGGTGCGCGACGTTCACCCGACACACTACGGCCGTATGTGCCCGATCGAGACGCCGGAAGGCCCGAACATCGGCTTGATCAACTCACTCGCGACATTTGCGCGTGTGAACAAGTACGGCTTCATCGAAACACCGTATCGCAAGGTTGTCGAAGGCAAGGTGACGGACGATGTTCAGTACATGTCGGCCACCGAAGAAATGCGCCACGTTGTGGCTCAGGCCAACGCAAGCCTTGATGAGAACGGCAAGTTCGTAAACGACCTCGTCAGCACGCGTCAGTCGGGCGAATATACCCTCGCGCCGAACGAGCATGTGGACCTTATCGACGTGTCGCCAAAGCAGCTGGTGTCTGTTGCGGCCTCGCTCATTCCGTTCCTTGAAAACGATGACGCCAACCGCGCTCTTATGGGCTCGAACATGCAACGTCAGGCTGTGCCTTTGCTCCAAGCAGAAGCGCCGCTGATCGGGACGGGCATTGAAGGCAAAGTCGCGATTGACTCGGGCGCTGCCATTCAGGCCAAGCGTGCGGGCATCATCGACCAAGTGGATGCGCAGCGTATCGTTATTCGCGCCACGCATGACCTTGAGCTGGGTGACGCGGGCGTTGATATCTACCGTATGCGCAAATTCCAGCGCTCCAACCAGAACACATGTATCAACCAGCGCCCCTTGGTGAAGGTGGGTGACACGGTTCAGAAGGGCGAGATTATTGCGGATGGTCCATCAACGGACATCGGCGAACTCGCACTTGGTAAAAACGTGGTCGTCGCGTTTATGCCTTGGAACGGTTACAACTACGAAGATAGTATCCTGATCTCCGAGCGTATTTCTCAGGACGACGTGTTTACGTCGATCCACATCGAGGAATTCGAAGTTGCGGCGCGTGACACGAAGCTCGGCCCGGAAGAAATCACACGCGACATTCCGAACGTCGGTGAAGAAGCACTGCGCAACCTCGACGAGGCGGGCATTGTTTACATCGGTGCGGATGTTGAACCGGGTGATATTCTGGTCGGCAAGATCACACCGAAGGGCGAAAGCCCGATGACGCCGGAAGAAAAGCTTCTGCGCGCGATTTTCGGTGAAAAAGCGTCTGATGTGCGTGACACGTCATTGCGCGTAAAGCCGGGTGACTTTGGCACGGTTGTGGAAGTGCGCGTCTTTAACCGCCACGGTGTGGAAAAAGACGAACGTGCGCTTCAGATCGAGCGTGAAGAAGTCGAACGTCTGGCCCGTGACCGTGACGATGAGCTCGCGATCCTGGATCGCAACATCTACGCGCGTTTGGGTGACATGCTGCTTGGCAAAGAAGTGGCAAAAGGCCCCAAAGGCGTGAAAGCCGGTTCCAAGGTCGATGCAGAGATGCTGGAAACCTACCCGCGCTCGGCATGGTGGATGATCGCCCTGAAGGACGAGCAGAACGCCCAGATCGTTGAAGCGTTGCATGAGCAGTACGAGGCGCAGAAGCGCACTCTTGATGCCCGCTTTGAAGACAAGGTCGAAAAAGTACGCCGCGGCGATGACCTGCCACCCGGTGTGATGAAGATGGTTAAAGTCTTCGTTGCTGTGAAGCGCAAGCTTCAGCCAGGGGACAAAATGGCCGGCCGTCACGGGAACAAAGGTGTTATTTCCAAGGTTGTGCCTATGGAAGACATGCCGTTCCTTGCCGATGGTACGCCGGTTGACTTCTGTTTGAACCCGCTTGGTGTTCCCTCGCGTATGAACGTTGGTCAGATCCTTGAAACCCACATGGGTTGGGCGGCACGCGGTCTTGGTCTCAAGATTGATGACGCACTCGGCGAATACCGCCGCTCGGGCGACCTGACACCTGTGCGCGATGCCATGAAGCACGCCTACGGCGACGATGTGTACGAAGAAGGCATCGTCGGGATGGAAGAAGCGCAACTCATCGAAGCGGCGGGCAACGTAACCCGCGGTGTGCCGATTGCGACACCTGTTTTTGACGGTGCGAAAGAGGCCGATGTAAACGATGCGCTGACACGCGCAGGCTTTGACACCTCGGGTCAGTCGATCTTGTTTGATGGCCGTACAGGCGAGCAGTTTGCCCGCCCTGTGACTGTCGGGATCAAGTATCTGCTCAAGCTGCACCACCTTGTGGATGACAAAATCCACGCGCGCTCGACAGGCCCATACAGCCTTGTCACGCAGCAACCGCTGGGTGGTAAAGCCCAGTTCGGTGGCCAGCGCTTTGGTGAGATGGAAGTCTGGGCGCTCGAAGCTTATGGCGCGGCCTATACTCTGCAAGAGATGCTGACTGTGAAGTCGGATGATGTTGCAGGGCGGACGAAAGTCTATGAGAGCATCGTGAAGGGTGAAGACAACTTTGAGGCCGGTGTGCCAGAGAGCTTTAACGTTCTCGTCAAAGAAGTCCGCGGCCTTGGCCTGAACATGGAACTCCTGGATGCGGAGGATGAGGAATAAGGGCGCAAGCCCCATTCCCATCTTTCCTTCCGCAACCAATTTGAGGATATCAAAATGAACCAGGAACTTACAAACAACCCGTTTAACCCGCTGACGCCAACGAAGGTTTTTGACGAGATCAAAGTCTCGCTTGCTTCGCCCGAGCGTATCTTGTCGTGGTCTTTCGGGGAGATCAAAAAACCTGAAACCATCAACTACCGTACGTTCAAGCCAGAGCGCGACGGCCTTTTCTGCGCGCGTATCTTCGGGCCAGTAAAAGACTACGAATGCCTTTGCGGCAAATACAAGCGCATGAAGTATCGCGGCGTTGTCTGCGAGAAATGTGGTGTTGAAGTTACGCTTCAAAAGGTACGCCGCGAGCGTATGGGCCACATCGAGCTGGCTTCCCCAGTGGCGCACATCTGGTTCCTCAAGTCGCTTCCGTCACGGATCGGCCTGATGCTGGATATGACACTGCGTGACCTTGAGCGCGTGCTGTACTTTGAAAACTACGTTGTGATCGAGCCAGGCCTTACAGACCTGACATACGGCCAGATGCTCACCGAAGAAGAGTTTATGGACGCGCAAGACCACTACGGTATGGACGCTTTCACAGCGAACATCGGTGCGGAGGCCATCCGTGAGATGCTGGCCCAGATCGACCTTGATGCCGAAGCAGAAACGCTGCGCGCGGACCTTAAGGAAGCGACAGGCGAGCTGAAGCCCAAGAAGATCATCAAGCGCTTGAAAGTGGTTGAGAGCTTCCTTGAGTCAGGCAACCGCCCCGAGTGGATGGTTATGACGGTGATCCCCGTGATCCCGCCAGAGCTGCGCCCGCTGGTGCCGCTGGATGGTGGCCGCTTTGCGACATCAGACCTCAACGACCTCTACCGTCGCGTGATCAACCGTAACAACCGTCTCAAGCGCCTCATCGAGCTGCGTGCGCCCGATATCATCGTGCGCAACGAAAAGCGGATGTTGCAGGAATCTGTGGATGCTCTGTTTGACAACGGCCGCCGTGGCCGCGTGATCACGGGGGCCAACAAGCGCCCGCTGAAATCACTTTCAGACATGCTCAAAGGTAAGCAAGGCCGCTTCCGTCAGAACCTTTTGGGTAAGCGCGTCGACTTCTCCGGCCGGTCTGTCATCGTGACGGGCCCAGAGCTGAAGCTGCACCAGTGCGGCCTGCCCAAGAAGATGGCTTTGGAGCTGTTCAAGCCGTTTATTTACAGCCGTTTGGAGGCCAAGGGCCTTTCGGCAACTGTAAAGCAGGCCAAGAAGCTTGTTGAAAAAGAGCGCCCCGAAGTGTGGGACATTCTGGATGAAGTCATCCGCGAGCACCCCGTTATGCTCAACCGCGCGCCAACGCTTCACCGCCTTGGTATCCAGGCGTTTGAGCCAGTGCTGATTGAAGGTAAGGCGATCCAGCTTCACCCGCTCGTCTGCTCGGCCTTTAATGCTGACTTTGACGGTGACCAAATGGCTGTTCACGTGCCGCTCTCGCTGGAAGCCCAGCTCGAAGCGCGTGTTCTCATGATGTCAACGAACAACGTTCTTTCGCCTGCCAACGGCGCGCCGATCATCGTTCCGTCACAGGATATGATTTTGGGTCTGTACTACACGACCATCGAGCGTGAAGGCATGAAGGGCGAAGGCATGGTCTTTGCTTCGATTGAAGAAGTTCAGCACGCTTTGGACAGTGGCGCTGTGCACCTGCACTCTAAAGTTACCGCGCGTATTCCGCAGGTGGACGAAGAGGGCAACACTGTGATGGTGCGCTTTGAAACGACACCGGGCCGTGTGCGCCTTGGTGCGCTTCTGCCGCAAAACAACAAAGCGCCGTTTGACCTCGTCAACCGTCTGCTGCGTAAGCGTGAAGTTCAGCAAGTGATTGACACGGTTTATCGCTACTGTGGCCAGAAAGAGTCTGTCATCTTCTGTGACCAGATCATGACAATGGGCTTCCGCGAAGCTTTCAAGGCGGGCATCTCCTTTGGTAAGGACGACATGGTCGTCCCTGACACAAAGTGGACAATCGTTGACGAAACGCGCGGCTTTGTGAAGGATTTCGAACAGCAGTACCTCGACGGCCTGATCACACAGGGCGAGAAGTACAACAAAGTTGTCGATGCCTGGTCAAAGTGTAACGACAAAGTCACCGACGCCATGATGAGCACCATCTCGGCTGACAAGCGTGATGCGGATGGATCTGTCTCGGAACCGAACTCGGTTTACATGATGGCTCACTCCGGTGCGCGTGGCTCGGTCACACAGATGAAGCAGCTGGGCGGGATGCGCGGCTTGATGGCGAAGCCGAACGGCGACATCATCGAGACACCGATTATCTCGAACTTTAAAGAAGGCCTCAACGTTCTCGAGTACTTCAACTCGACCCACGGTGCGCGGAAAGGTCTTTCCGATACGGCTCTGAAAACGGCGAACTCGGGTTACCTGACACGCCGTCTCGTTGACGTGGCTCAGGACTGTATCGTGCGCCAGCATGACTGCGGCACCGAGCGTGCGATCACGGCTGAAGCGGCTGTGAACGACGGCGAAGTTGTGTCTTCACTGGCAGAGCGCCTTCTCGGGCGTGTGGCGGCTGACGACATTCTGAAGCCCGGCACAGACGAAGTGCTCATCGCGCAAGGCACGATGATTGACGAGCGTATGGCCGATGCGATTGATGCGGCTGGCGTTGTCAGCACGCGCATTCGCTCACCGCTGACCTGTGAAGCCGAAGACGGCGTTTGCGCCATGTGCTACGGGCGTGACCTCGCGCGCGGCACCATGGTCAACCAAGGTGAGGCCGTTGGCATCATCGCGGCGCAGTCGATCGGTGAACCAGGTACACAGCTCACAATGCGGACATTCCACATCGGTGGTGTTGCGCAGGGTGGTCAGCAGTCGTTCCTCGAGGCGAGCCAAGAAGGTAAAATCACCTTCGAGAACGCTTCATTGATCGAGAATGAAGCTGGCGAAGCGCTCGTGATCGGCCGTAACATGAAGATCGCGATTGTTGGCCCCGATGGTGACGAACGTGCGAGCCACAAGCTCAGCTACGGTACGAAGCTCTTTGTCAAAGAAGGTGGCAAGGTTCTGCGTGGCGACAAGCTGTTTGAGTGGGACCCCTACACGCTTCCGATCATCGCGGAGAAAGCCGGTACAGCCAAGTTTGTTGACCTTGTGAGCGGTATTGCCGTGCGCGACGAGACAGATGACGCGACAGGCATGACCCAGAAGATCGTGATCGACTGGCGCGCGGCTCCGAAAGGCAACGAGCTCAAGCCTGAGATCATCCTGTCGGACAAAGATGGCGAGCCAGTGCGCAACGATGCGGGCAACCCTCTGACCTATCCGATGTCTGTTGATGCGGTTCTCTCGGTTGAAGAAGGCCAAGAGATCAAAGCGGGTGATGTTGTTGCGCGTATTCCACGTGAAGGCGCAAAAACAAAAGACATCACCGGTGGTCTGCCACGTGTGGCCGAGCTTTTCGAAGCCCGCCGCCCGAAAGACCACGCGATCATTGCAGAGATCGACGGATATGTCCGCTACGGCCGCGACTATAAGAACAAGCGCCGTATCTCGATTGAACCATCAGACGAGAGCATGGAGCCTGTCGAATACATGGTGCCCAAGGGGAAGCACATTCCGGTTATGGAAGGTGATTTTGTCCAGAAGGGTGACTACATCATGGACGGCAACCCAGCCCCACACGACATCCTCTCCATCATGGGTGTTGAGGCGCTGGCGGACTATATGATCGACGAAGTGCAAGATGTTTACCGCCTCCAAGGCGTGAAGATCAACGATAAGCACATCGAGGTTATCGTGCGTCAGATGCTCCAGAAGTGGGAGATCCAGGACAGCGGCGACACAACGCTGCTCAAGGGTGAAAACGTCGATAAGGTCGAGTTTGACGAGGCCAACGCCAAGGCAGTTGCCCGCGGCGGACGCCCTGCACAAGGCGAGCCGATCCTTCTCGGGATCACCAAGGCGAGCTTGCAGACACGGTCGTTCATCTCGGCGGCGTCGTTCCAGGAGACAACACGCGTTCTTACCGAAGCCTCTGTGCAAGGTAAGAAAGACAAGCTGGTTGGCCTCAAGGAAAACGTCATCGTGGGTCGCTTGATCCCGGCGGGTACAGGTGGGGCAACCAAGCAGATGCGCCGCGTTGCTCAAGACCGCGACAACGTTGTGCTCGAAGCACGCCGCGAAGAAGCCGAAGCCGCAGCGGCACTTGCCGCTCCGACCGAGGACGACATCTTCACGGCTGGCACCGCTCCCGAGCAGATGCCAGAGAGCCGCGACGAGTAAGCGCCTGACCATATGATTAGGAAAACCCCGCCCTTTGAGGCGGGGTTTTTCGTTTGGGGCGCTTGCCAAGGTGCTCTTGGGTCTTTTCTTTTGCGCTGAAGGGGTGTTCTCTCTGATCAAGGGAGGCGCTTCATGACAGACGAGTTTGCGACGCCGCAGGTGATAGGCCTTGTGCGGTTTTCGGTTTTGGCGACAGATTATTATTCTGACACACATGGCAGCCCCGAGGCTGTGGCGGCCCACCTCTATACCCCCGAGCGGATGGCGCTGCGGTTGCAGATGTTTGAAACCCTGTGTTTGCCCTCGCTGGCGCGCCAGAGTGATCAGGGCTTTCGCCTTGTTGTGCTCACGTCAACGCAGTTGCCTGCAGAGGTGCGTGCGAAGCTGGATGCGCTTCTGGCGCCGTTCAGCAACATGAGCGTTTTTGCCGCCGATCCGGGGCCACACTACCAGATTATCAAGGCGGCTTACGCTAGCGCGCATGAGGTGGGGCATAGCCACCGTATCACCTTCAGGCTTGATGATGATGATGCTTTGGCGGGCGACTATATTGCGCGGCTCAAGGCGCTGGCGGGGCCGCTTTTGCAGCTCAAGCCGGATGCGCCCACAGTCATTGCCTTTAACCGCGGGTTTTATGTGGAAGTGTCAGGACAGGGCGATAACAAGGTGTTTGACACGGTCGAGCGCGCGCCCCTGTCTTGCGGCACGGCGCTGTTGCACCCCGCTCGATACACGCGCAACCCGTACCGCTACAACCACCGCGCGCTGGCACAGCACTATACCGTTTACTCCGATATTTCCGCGCCTTGCTTTTTGCGCACGATCCACCGTGACAACAAATCAAGCCCCGCGAAACTCGGGATCACCAACAAGATGGCCGCTGACGACGTGGCCAAGCAGATCAAGGCGCTGTTCGGCTTTGATATAGATATGCTGAAAGGCCTCAGATGATTTCGGCTCAAGACAACCTGCGCGGCGCGGGGCTTATGATGGCTTCGATGGCGGCGTTTACGTTTAACGACGCGTTCATGAAGGTGGTGTCGCGGGAGCTGCCCCTGTTTCAGGTGCTCACGCTGCGGGGTATTTTGACAACTGTGCTGATTGCGCTGGTGATGGTTGCCATGGGCAAGCTGCGCTTTGATATCCCGCGTCAGGACCGCAAGCTTGTGCTCATCCGTGTGTTGGCCGAGGCGGGGTCGGCCTATTTCTTTCTCACTGCGCTGTTCAATATGCCCATCGCCAATGTGAGCGCGATTATGCAGGCCATGCCTCTCACGGTCACGCTGGCGGCGGCGGTGTTTTTTCGCGAGCCAGTGGGCTGGCGGCGGTTGGCCGCTATTTTTGTGGGCTTTTTCGGGGTGATGTTGATCATCCGCCCCGGCGCGGATGATTTTACGATCTATTCGGTTTACACGCTGGCGGCGGTCGTTGTGGTGACCATTCGTGATCTGGCCACGCGGCGCTTGAGCGCTGAGACCCCCTCGATGGCGGTGTCATTTTATTCCTCACTGGCGGTGACGCTGTTCTTTGCGGCTGCCGCGCCGTCGCAAGGGTGGAACCCTGTGAGCGGGCAGTCGGCATTGCTGATTGCGGGCGCCTCTGTGATGATCATCGGGGGCTATCTCTTCTCGATTATGGTGATGCGTATTGGCGAGATCAGCTTTGTGGCAACGTTCCGCTATACCTCGCTTGTCTGGGCGCTTTTGCTTGGCTGGCTTGTCTTTGGGGACTGGCCCAAACCTATCACCCTTTTGGGGGCGGCGATTGTGATCGGCTCTGGGGTGTTCATGTTGCTGCGGGAGCGCCAGCTGAAGCGGCGGGCAGCCAAGGCGGCTGTGGCACGGCCAGTTGCGGGGGCGGGCGTATGAGCAAGACAAAACTGCAAGTTCTTGGCCTGTGCCGCTGGTCATATCCGAGCCAGACAGGTGCGTTTAAGAACAAGGGCCAAAGCCTTGAGGCGCTCAGGGCTGAGCTTTACACCGAGGCGCGGATGGCGGTGCGGCTGTTCTTCCTGGAGCATCTCGTGCTGCCAAGCCTGCGCGCGCAGACCGATGAAGCGTTTACGCTGGTTCTGATGTTGGGCGACAGCCTGCCTGAGCCGTGGCGGGGGCGGGTGCTTGAGCTCATCAAGGATGTGGGGCAGGTGAAGCCTGTGTTTTTGCCCGAGGGGCAGAACCACATGGAGACCTGCCGCGCGCTTATGATGGAGCATCGCGACCAGAGTGCAGATGTTGTGGTCGAGTTTCGTCTGGATGATGACGACGCGGTGGCCAGTGACTTTGTGGCGCGCCTGCGCAGCCTCTATGCCACGCTTGCGCCGATCTATGAGGAGAGCGGACGCGTGGCGGTGGACTTCTGCCGCGGGTTTGTCATTCGGTGTGAGCCGCGCGGCACGGTGGACTATCTGCCCGTGGAGGCGCGGCTCTGGACACCTGCGCTTGCGCTCTATTTGCCGCCTGATCACCACCGCAGCTTGCTGAACTACCCGCATATGCGCACATGGCGCAACATGCCTGTCTTGAGCCTGAACAAACGCCCGATGTTTGTACGCGGGGCGCATGAGGGCAATGACAGTGAAGTGCTGGAGCGCAAGGTGCAGAGCTTCCGCTACAAGCTGGAAAACCTGCCCGAGCTGATGCGCTGTGAGTTTGGCGTGGATCTTGAGCGCTTTGAGGCCGAATGGGCCAAGGTGACTGCGCAAATTGGCACAGGCTGAAAGCACTGGCCTGCGTGTGTTGACAACTGGGGCGACTCCCCATAAAAGCCCCTCATCCGGCTTAGGGGACGACCCAATGCCGTTTACATAACTTGAGTGGTCAAGATCCGAGCTAATGCTGCGAAGATCCTCTGAGAACCCACCGCACCGTTTACCTCGGAATGGGAACGATGCGGCTTTTGTGTGTTGTGGACGCATAACGCGCAGCGAATTGAAACCGCGGGGGGACACCCTTGCACCAGTGTGTTGAGAAACGGGAAAAGAGCCCTATGCCAACGATCCAACAGCTCATCCGGAAACCCCGGAAGCCAAAAGTCAAACGCTCCAAATCGCTTCACCTCGAGGGTAACCCTCAGAAGCGTGGCGTTTGCACACGTGTATACACCACAACGCCTAAAAAGCCGAACTCGGCTATGCGTAAGGTCGCCAAAGTGCGTCTTACAAACGGCTTTGAGGTCATCAGCTACATCGGCGGCGAAAGCCACAACCTTCAGGAGCACTCTGTGGTTCTGATCCGCGGCGGTCGTGTAAAAGACCTTCCGGGTGTCCGTTACCACATCCTGCGCGGTGTTCTGGATACCCAAGGTGTTAAAGACCGTAAGCAGCGCCGTTCGAAATATGGCGCCAAGCGTCCTAAGTAAGGAAAAGATCACATGTCACGTCGTCACGCCGCTGAAAAACGCGAAGTCCTTCCTGACGCCAAGTTTGGTGATCGGGTTCTGACAAAATTCATGAACAACCTGATGATCGACGGCAAAAAAGCTGTTGCCGAGCGTATCGTCTACAACGCGTTTGACCGCGTTGAGAGCAAAATCAAACGTGCGCCAGTGGAAGTGTTCCACGAAGCGCTCGAAAACATCAAACCATCGGTTGAGGTTCGCTCACGCCGTGTGGGTGGTGCGACTTACCAGGTTCCTGTTGAAGTCCGCCCCGAGCGCCGTGAAGCTCTCGCCATCCGCTGGTTGATCAATGCGAGCCGCGCTCGCAACGAGAACACCATGGAAGAGCGCCTTGCTGGCGAGCTTATGGATGCTGTGCAATCTCGCGGTTCTGCCGTGAAGAAGCGCGAAGACACTCACAAAATGGCCGATGCGAACAAAGCATTCAGCCACTACCGCTGGTAATAGGAAGCACCTGATATGGCACGCGACTATCCCCTCGAACGCTACCGTAACTTTGGTATTATCGCGCACATCGATGCCGGTAAGACCACTTGTTCCGAGCGTATCCTGTTTTACACGGGTAAATCACACAACATCGGCGAAGTGCACGATGGCGCGGCAACCATGGACTGGATGGAGCAGGAGCAGGAGCGTGGCATCACGATCACCTCGGCTGCGACGACCACGTTCTGGGAGCGCACAGAAAACGGCACAGAGCCTGATTCTGAAAAGCACCGGATGAACATCATCGACACCCCCGGCCACGTTGACTTCACGATTGAAGTTGAGCGTTCGCTGGCGGTTCTCGATGGTGCGGTTACTGTTCTTGACGGTAACGCAGGTGTTGAGCCGCAGACCGAAACAGTTTGGCGTCAGGCCGACCGTTACAAGGTTCCGCGGATCGTTTTCGTGAACAAAATGGACAAGATCGGCGCAGACTTCTTTAACTGCGTCAACATGATCGAAGACCGTACAGGCGCCACGGCTATCCCCGTTGGTATCCCGATCGGTGCCGAGACCGAGCTTGAAGGTCTTATCGATCTTGTGACCATGGAAGAGTGGTTGTGGCAGGGCGATGACCTTGGCGCATCATGGATCAAAGCTCCAATCCGTGACGGCCTCAAGGCGCAAGCCGACGAGTGGCGCGGCAAGCTTGTTGAAGCTGCTGTGGAAATGGACGACGACGCCATGGAAGCCTACCTCATGGAAGGCACAGAGCCCGACGTGAAAACGCTTCGCGTTTTGCTTCGCAAAGGCTGCCTTGCGCTGAAGTTTGTTCCTGTTCTTGGTGGCTCTGCCTTCAAAAACAAAGGTGTTCAGCCGCTCCTTAACGCTGTTGTCGACTATCTGCCGAGCCCGCTCGACGTTGTTGACTACATGGGTTTTGCACCTGGTGACGATACAGAAACACGTAACATCCCGCGCCGTGCGGATGATGAGATGGCGTTCTCTGGCCTCGCGTTCAAAATCATGAACGACCCCTTCGTTGGTTCACTTACGTTCACGCGTATCTATTCAGGCAAGCTTAACAAAGGCGACACTGTTCTGAACGCGACAAAAGGCAAGAAAGAGCGCATCGGTCGTATGATGATGATGCACTCGATCAACCGTGAAGAGATCGAAGAAGCATTTGCGGGCGATATTATCGCGCTTGCAGGCCTCAAAGATACCACAACGGGTGACACGCTTTGTGACGTTAAAGAGCCAGTGGTTCTGGAAACAATGACATTCCCTGATCCCGTGATCGAGATTGCCATTGAGCCAAAAACAAAGAACGACCAAGAGAAAATGTCTCAAGGTCTTCAGCGTCTTGCGGCCGAAGATCCCTCGTTCCGTGTGGAAACTGATATTGAATCAGGCCAGACAATCATGAAGGGTATGGGCGAACTTCACCTTGATATCCTCGTGGACCGTCTGAAGCGTGAATTCAAAGTGGAAGCCAACATCGGTGCGCCACAGGTTGCTTATCGTGAGACGATCTCTCGCGAAGTCGAGCACACCTACACGCACAAGAAACAGTCGGGTGGTTCAGGCCAGTTCGGTGAAGTGAAAATGATCATTTCTCCGACAGAAGCAGGCGAAGGCTACTCGTTTGAAAGCCGTATCGTCGGCGGGTCTATTCCTAAAGAATACATCCCTGGCGTTGAAAAGGGCATCAACTCGGTTATGGACAGCGGCCCCTTGGCTGGCTTCCCCGTGATCGACTTCAAAGTTGCTCTCATCGACGGTAAGTTCCATGATGTTGACTCCTCGGTTCTCGCATTCGAAATCGCTGCACGTATGTGTATGCGTGAAGGTATGCGCAAAGCCGGTGCGAAACTGCTTGAGCCAGTGATGAAAGTCGAAGTGATCACGCCTGAAGAATATACAGGTGGTATCATCGGCGATCTTACATCACGTCGTGGTCAGGTATCGGGCCAAGAGCCTCGCGGCAACGCGATCGCGATTGATTGCTTCGTGCCACTGGCGAACATGTTCGGCTACATCAACACATTGCGTTCCATGTCTTCGGGCCGCGCGCAGTTCACGATGCAGTTTGACCACTACGAGCCAGTCCCGAGCAACATCTCGGAAGAAATTCAGGCAAAATACGCCTAATCAGCGGTGCGCCGTAAAGGCGCACCCTACACCCACCCGGTAGGGTGCGCAGCTTTGCGCACCGCACATTGAAAAATTAAGGAGGCCATCTCATGGCAAAGGAAAAGTTTGACCGTAGTAAACCACACTGCAACATCGGCACGATTGGTCACGTTGACCACGGCAAGACGACGTTGACAGCTGCGATCACGAAATACTTCGGTGATTTCAGAGCGTATGACCAGATTGACGGCGCGCCTGAAGAAAAAGCCCGTGGTATCACGATTTCAACCGCACACGTTGAGTATGAGACAGAGAACCGTCACTACGCTCACGTTGATTGCCCCGGCCACGCTGACTATGTGAAAAAC
>NZ_CBFHTG010000004.1:0-224984 GCF_965658795.1 Lentibacter sp.
TCTTCTGACCATCGATTTCATGGGCGTGAGATTGCATCCACCGAAACGGTGATACCGGTGACGTTGGCAGGACAATCACATCGAAATCGTTCATCAACTTGTTGAACTTACGCAGAATTCGGGTCTGTTCTGCATGCGCCCAGCCGCGGTCGGCCAATGACATGGTGTGACCAAGTGCAACGTTATCGTTGATATGAGCGCCGAAGCTGTCGGGGTCTTCTTGAACGGCCTTGCCAAATGCGACACCAAAACTCTCGGCGCGCAGAATATCGAAGCAGCGGTCCATTTCCCCTAGATTAAGGTCTGCTGCACGACATTCTTTGACATGAGGCCTTAGGGCATCCAGTCGGTCGCGGAAGGTCTTGCGAATGCCCTGATCTACAGGTGCGCCGCCAAAGTCTTCGCTGAAACCAATGCGCAAGTCATTCAAGTCAGCCAATGGTAGACTTGTGAAACGGCCAGAGGCAGAGGGAACAGATAGCGGATCGTCCGGATCGTCGCCCTGACACACATCCAGCATCAGCGTCAGGTCATCCACCGTACGCGCCATTGGGCCAAGTACCGATATTCCTGACCACCCCAAAGGCCGCGTGGGATGAGCGATCACATCAACTGACGGACGATACCCGACAACGCCGCAAAGCGCAGCTGGCATTCGGAGTGAGCCGCCTGTGTCCGACCCCGTACAAAGCGGCAAGAGGTTGGCCGCAAGCGCTGCGGCAGAACCACCAGACGAGCCGCCTGCGATGAGGTTTGCATCAAAAGGATTGCCTGTCGCCCCCCAAACCGGATTACGGCTGTTTCCTCCGGCACCCATTTCAGGAACGTTTGTTTTGGCAAGTATGATTGCACCTGCCGCACGCAACCGTCCAACCATCAGCAAGTCTTCGTCGGGCACAAAACCACGCGTCCGGACGCTGCCGTAGGTTGTCAGTAGACCTTTGGTGTTCTGCAAATCCTTTATGCCAATCGGTAATCCGTCGAGCGGCCCCATCGGGCGTCCGGTCTCCCAGCGCTTCGTTGCAGCTGCGGCCAAAACGATTGCGGCATCAACGTCCATTGCAGTCAATGCGTTTATCTTGGGGTTATAACATGAGATTGCTTCAAGGCAGGCCGCCAGATACTCACTTGGCGTCAGGCTTTTGGCTTCAAAGGCTGCAAGAACGTCGCAAGCCGAGCGGGTAAGTAAACCCTCGTGGCTCAAAGATCTCTACCAATTGTGTTTGTGATCCGAACAGACACCCAAGTCCTCCCAAACTGCGCGCTTGGTTAAGATAAGGAATGCCGAGTGCTAACAAAATTGAAATATACAACAACAACATTAACCAAAAGGAATGGTGTTAATATCTTCAGTGGCTTGTCGGAGGCATTTCAAGAACAACGAAAGTGTCGCGTTCTTTGAGACTTGATCTTTACGCCAAAAACAGCGTGCTTCTGACAACAAGTCCTGCGTTTCAAGCGGTAGGATCACAGTTTGACCTCGCGCTGCCTGCGCCTGAGCAAGCCTCGCTGGCAACAAGCCAAGCGCAGGCATTGCCTGTATAAGTTCTAGGTTCAGGGCAAGCGACAAGGATGCAATTGTATTGTTGGGTGGAGGCAATCCGTTCGACGCAAAAAGCGCGTCTACGGCTTGTCGCGCAACTGAGTTTGATTGTGGCAATATCCAAGGATAACTGATAACGTCTGACCATCCTACTTCACTGGATTGCGCAATAGGATGATTTCGCCCAGCCACAACAACAACAGGTTCGGAGAACAATGCCATTTGGTCAATCCCAGCCAATTCCTGCGGCTGCCATATCCTCGCGATCACTAGATCCAAGGCCCCCGCCTCGAGCTGCGGCAATAGTTCAACAAAATGCCCTTCGGAGACAGATACGTTCGCTTGCGGCGTGCTGCGTTTAAACAGTGCAATCGTGCCGGGTAGCAAGGTCGGTGCAACCGAGCTGACCACGCCGATTGAGACAGACCCTGAAACGCCACTGGTCATCGCTTCAATGTCAAATGCCGCGCGATCAAGTTGACCAAGTGCTTGGCGCGCATGATCTGCAAGGCGGATACCGATGGGTGTCAGGTACAAGCGGTTGCGATCCCGTATTACGACGGGCACGCCAACGATCTTTTCCAACTCAGCAATCTGCTTTGACACGGCTGGCTGCGTCACCCCTAGCACTTCGGAGACTCGTGCGACCAGTTTCAGGTCTGAGAGTGCCACCAAAGCACGCAAGTGCCGAAGTGTTATGCCTTTTTGAAAGCCCTTACCCAAAATGTTTCGCACCTCTTTGCAAACCCAGCTCGACGGCGACAAAGCAATCACAAGTGGGCCATTCAAAGTTTGTATGCGAATTTGCTCAGCCATGTCGATAGAACGTATAACTTCTCGAGCGTCACGCATGGTTATAGTTTGATAGCAGATCTAGCTCTAGGGTCAGCCTCGCAAGGACACTACGCCTCCTGTTGCGGACATTGGGACAGTTTGCGGCATCTGGTAATTTGGGCTCTCAACGGCCATTCGCTGCGTCACGTATGAATGTCGGCTCTGTAATAACAGTCTCCACTCTTATTGATCGTCATGCATAAAGCGCGCCTCAGCGTAGATCGCTGGTAAGTCCATGACATGACAAAGCCATCGCGGTCAGATACAAAATGCTCCCTGGTGACGCATGTGACGCATATTCCTACTGCACGGCCTATGGTGAAAAAATATATTCATTAGAACATATGTTTTTTTGAATAGAGAGCGCAGTAAGAAGAAGCGTCACAAGCGTCACCCTACCCGATAGCTGATCACTCCGCACCCAGCCCTAGAGACTAATCAGGGAGCAGATAAACCCACATCGATTGGCATAGAGCAGCCGTTTCAGTAGCTATGTCTTTCAACCGGACGCCCGCCCCATCTAGCAGACATGCTTGACGCGGCCAGCGCCTCTTCCAGACGAACATACACAGACATCCTCGTGATTACGGGGCCAGCCACTCGCCCATCCAACCGTTTTTACAGCTATAGCCTGCACGTCGATGGCGTTCTCCAAGCTGCACAAGGTC
Organism: Lentibacter sp.; assembly: GCF_965658795.1. Taxonomy (NCBI): domain Bacteria; kingdom Pseudomonadati; phylum Pseudomonadota; class Alphaproteobacteria; order Rhodobacterales; family Roseobacteraceae; genus Lentibacter; species Lentibacter sp. Next base: position 3,046 of record NZ_CBFHTG010000004.1, read on the forward strand.
TAAAAACAACATATTGCAATGCAAAACCGCAAAGCGTTCACGCTTACTCGGTTTTTCATAGGCATATACATCTGAAATGACAGTGCCCGGCGTTGGTTCAGTGCCATAAGAAACGCGCGACACTGCTGGAATACGATCCCACTGCTCATCAACAGCTGACCCGCTCTGAATGTCTACAGTTGTTGTAACCCGAATTTGTAAATTCGCGCGTGGCAACCAAACGAGAAAAGCGGCTTTGGAGGAGTGTTTCAACGCAGCGACTTTGGCTGTAGCTATGTCAGTGTGAACCTCTAGCGTAGATAAAGATCTGGAAGCGCCTCGCAGCGCCACGGTACGCGCCTCGGGTGTTCCATCTGCAGCTACTGTTGCAAACGTGGGGTAGCGCGCTGGTGCACGGCTGTCTGCTACACCTCGTTGAAGGTGACGCCATGCTTCATCAAGGAAGGTAGTCAGATCGTTCGGGTCACTCGTCATATCTGTCCGTCGTCAGGGTTTTTGGTACCAATTGCAGCTTAAACTAAGAGGGAGTTTGGCTCATCTGGTTGGTTTGATTATGCGGCGTGCAGGCGGTGATGCAAGCGCCGTGTTTCGAGTGTCTTACGTTTGATCCTTTCGCGTTGTTGTAGAATGGCTTTGTCGCGGCCGAAGTAGACGTCGGCGGGCGTGACGTTGTTGATGCTCTCGTGGTAAAGCTGGTGATTGTAGTGACCGACGAAGGCTTCGAGTTCATCAGGCAGACCAATTCAAAGGCGCAAGCTCACACCAGCAGCACGCAGCCGCGCGTGTGCAGGCGCGCGTGGCATAAATCGAGTGTCAAAAACAAGTCATCCATAACGCTGAATAACGTAATTCTACGACACTTTGTCTCGCTGAGTGTCTCGCTGAAAAACACGACGAGCTAATTGAAATCTGCTAAGTTATTGATTAAATGGTGCCCCCACACGGACTCGAACCGCGGACCTATTGATTACAAATCAATTGCTCTACCAGCTGAGCTATAGGGGCACTGCGGGGGGATTTACGGCAGGATTCTGATGCTTGCAAGCTAAAAATTTGTCCTATTTGCACGTGCGAGCAATATCACAGCAAAAAGGCTTACAACTATGATAAAAATAGCTGCAGGAGAGGCTTCTGCAAGGTTCTCCAAACTTGCTTGATCATGCACCCGCGTTGCCAAAGTGTCATAGTTGAAAGGTCTTAGCAGCAGAGTTGCAGGCAGTTCCTTCACACAATCCACAAACACAAGCAAAAGCGCCGAACCAACAGACCCTTTGATCAAAGGCAGGTAAATCTCCCGCAAAACCTGCCCCTGCTGACGCCCGAGCGAGCGCGCAGCCATTCCAAGTGACGGAGAGACCCGCTCCAGCGCAGCGTCAGCTGCCCCCTGCCCGATTGCGAAGAATCGCACAAAATACGCCAGGACGAGCGCAAAAGAAGATCCCGTGAGAATCAAACCCGGGTCAAACCCGGTCACCCCAAGCGTGAAATCAGCCAGCGCATTGTCAAACGCCGCAAGCGGAATGAGAATGCCAACAGCCAGCACCGCTCCCGGGGCCGCATAGCCAATGGTCGTGATCGGCTGCAGCAGCCGTGGTAAAGCACGCCCAGACAGCTTCACACCATACACCAGCAAGAGCCCCCCAACCACTGTCAGCAGCGCTGCTATAGAGCCCACAACAACAGTGTTCCAAGCCGCACGATACAGCTCGGCATCAGCCCAGAGTTCGGCACGCTGCAAAGCGTGTGACAAGATCGTGCCAGCCGGCAGCAAAAAGCCGACAGCAAACGGCAGCGCACAGGCAAATGTGGCCAGAAGCGCCCATTGCCCTTTCAGCCGCTTGCGCAAAATCGGGCGGTGCCGCCCCCCCTGATTAAAGAAGCGCGCCTTGCGTCGCGAAATCTTCTCCAAAGTCACAAGCAAAATCACCAGAACCAATACAACGCAGGCGATTTGCGCCGCCCCACCGGCATTGTTGCCTTCAAGCCATGTGCTAAAAATACCCGTGGTGAGCGTCTGAACGGCAAAATAATCCACCGTACCAAAGTCATTCACGGCTTCCATCATGACAATGGCTGTCCCAGCAGCCACAGCGGGGCGCGCCAGTGGCAAACCGATACGCCACAATCGGCTCAGCGCGCCTTGCCCAAGCGACATGGCAACCTCTTCACTCGCGCCTGACTGCTCGTGAAACGCCGCACGCGCAAGCAGATACACATAAGGGTAAAGGGCCGCTGACAACACAATGATCGCAGAGCCCAAGGAGCGAATTTCAGGGAACCAATAGTCTCTTGCTGTCTCCCAGCCAAAAACCAGTCTCAGGCTCGTTTGCACAGGCCCGGCATACTCCAGCAGATCTACAAGTGCATACGCCCCTACATAGGCCGGCACAGCAAGAGGCAACAGCAGCAGCCACTCAAACCAGCGAGACATGGGGAACTGATAACGCGCAATAAGCCAAGCGGCCCCTGTTCCCGTCAGCGCTGCCAAAAGCCCGACACCACACATCAGAAGGAGCGTATTGCCCAGATAGCGCGGCAAAGTCGTTGCCATCAGATGTGGCCAGATATTCTCGGTGGGAAACATCGCAAGCGTTGCCACAGCCACAATCGGGCCAAGCACGATAAGCGAAATGAGAACCGCCGTCAGCGACCACGGGTCTGGCAAAAGCCGCCATCTGCGCTTGGGGTTTTGAAGCACGCGTTCCATATTTCTGCTCATGCCCGATTGCGGTTTAACTGTCCAGAAAAGACCGTATATTGAACCAGGCTCAAAAGATGGCTCAGAAGGACAACCTGCCCCCATGCAAATCGTGTTTCACGCTGGCGTACATAACACAGATGAAGATCGCATCATCAAATGCCTTCTCAAAAACCGCCCCGATTTTGCGGCCCTCGGCGTCAATGTGCCGCCCCCCGGGCGCTACCGAAAGCTGATCCACCAAACGCTGCTGGCGATGTCAGACAATGCGCCCAGCCCTGATGCACGCGATATCCTGATCGAGACGATCCTCGAAGAAGAGACGTGCGAGCGCGTGCTTCTGTCGAATGAAAACTTCTTTTGCGTGCCAAACATGGCGCTGCGCGACGGGCAGTTCTATGACAAAGGCCATGAGCGCATCGCCCTGCTCTCTCAACTATTCCCTGATGACAGCATCGAAATTTTCCTTGGCATCTGCAATCCTGCAACATATTTGCCGGCGCAGTTTCGCCGCACAAAATATGACGACTTTGCCGATATGGCCTTTGGCGCCGACCCGCGGGACCTACGCTGGTCAGACCTGATCTACCGCATCCGTGAAAACACCCCCAACGTATCGCTTACGGTTTGGTGCAATGAAGACACGCCCCTCATTTGGGCGCAAATCATCCGTGAGTTGGCAGGCATTGACCCAAACGAGAAGATAAAAGGCGGATTTGATCTCATATCAGAGATCATGACACCCGAAGGCATGAAGCGCTTTCGCGCCTACCTTGCAGACCATGTCGATATGTCAGAAATGCAAAAACGCCGCGTGATATCGGCGTTTCTGGATAAATTTGCGCGCGAAGACATGATTGAAGAAGAACTCGATCTCCCCGGATGGACCGAAAAAATGGTCGAGGACCTCAGTGAGATCTATGACGAAGATGTCTTCGAGATCAGCCGCATTCCAGGGGTCAACTTCATCGCCCCCTGAAAGGCTTAGGACATTCCAAGCGCTTCTTTGTACATCTCAAGCATGGCCTCTTCTTCGGCGATATCATCGGGCTCACGCTTGCGCAGCGCAACGACCTTGCGAAGCACTTTTGTGTCGTAGCCACGCGATTTCGCTTCAGCCATCACTTCTTTTTGCTGCTCGGCAATGTCTTTTTTCTCAGCATCAAGGCGCTCGAAACGCTCGATAAACTGGCGCAGCTCGTCGGCAGTCACGCGGTAGCTCGATGGGGTTGAACTGTCGTCCATAGGCTCTCTCCAGTTTGTCTCTGTTATATCAGGCCGCCTTGCTACCGCCCTCCTGCGCGCCCTGCAAGGGCTTTCACTTGCTGCGCGCGCAAACTTGCGCTAGGCGCTTGCCCTGCAAAGGAGAGCCAAATGGAATATCTTGTCTACACGGGAGCTGCGCTCACAGTGATCGGGCTCATCGGCCTTATCTTGTCTGTGCTTAAGGTAAATGCCGCGCGCCGCGAAAACCTGTCTGACGAGGCCTTGCGCGCGCGCGTACAGGCAGTATTGCCCCTCAACCTTGGGGCACTCGGCCTTTCGGCCATAGGCCTGTGCTGTGTCGTTGCGGGTGTGCTTCTCGCTTAAGCTTTAGCCCAACATCGGGCGCAGCTGGCTCAGATCATATCCAGCCGCCGCGGCGGCGTCGATAAGGTCATCTGCAGGTGTTTCCCCCGCCTGGCCAAGCGCCCAAACCACGCTAGAGCGGTTGCCCGACGCACAATAGGCCAAAACACGCCCCTTGGCCGCGTCTATGATCTCTTTCTGGCGCACAGAGTTCGCTGTCTCCAAAAGGCTCTGGTGCACAAGCGGGTGAAAGTGAAACACAAGCCCCGCCGCCTCGGCTGCTTGCTGCATAACACCGTGTTGAAGCTCTGGGCCGATCTCACTGTCAGGGCGGTTGCAAATCACATCGGTAAAGCCGTGCTCGGCCAACTGGGTCATCGCCTCGGGGGTGATTTGAGGCGATACATAATATTCTTCTGTCAATGGTCGAACCATGTCAGGCTCCTTGTCTAGCTGCGACGGTGCGCAAGATGTACGGTGTCAGCCACATACCCGCAAGCATCGCGGCAAAGAACACCCAATGAAACAGGCCGCCATAGCCAAGCGAGGCGATCGCAGGCCCGGGGCACAGCCCTGCCAGCCCCCAGCCCGCGCCAAACAAGAGCGAGCCAATGGCAAGACGCGGATCAATCTTGACAGGTGGCTGCGGCGGAAACTGCGCAGCCGTCACGGGGCGGCGCCCCCCTGTCAGGCGCCAAGCAAAAAACATAGGGACAATTGCCCCCCCAAGGACAAACGCCAAAGTCGGATCCCATGCGCCAAAAATATCAAGCCAGCCTTGCACTTTGCTGGTGTCAGTCATGCCCGAGATAAACAGCCCGCCGCCAAAGAGCAGCCCCGACAAAAGAGAAAAGAGAATGCGCATCAGATGATCTCCCAAATATGGCGGAACATCAAAACACTCACACCACCCGCCAGCAGGTAAAACAGGGTCGCGGAAATGCCGCGCAGCGAAAAGCGCGAAATTCCGCACACACCATGGCCTGAGGTGCAGCCATTGGCCAAACGTGTGCCCACACCCACAAGAAGCCCCGCGACAATCAGAACGACCGCGCTCTGGCTGATGTGCGTGTCCACATCGCTAAAGAGCGGGAAGAGCACAAGCGGCATGCCAAATGTCCCCGCCAGAAAGGCCAGCCGTTCGGCCCACTCACGCCGCGCAGAGCCATCTACCAGCCCTCCGATGATCCCGCTTGCGCCCATAATGCGCCCGTTGCCCCACAAGAGCACAGCCCCACCAAGGCCAATGAGAAGCCCGCCAGCGAGCCCCCAGATCCAATCTGGTTCCATTTCAGTTTCCTTTTCGTCCTATATATCGTGGCCCGTTCGCATGGGCCGTTTGGATGTCAGAGCTTGTTGACAGGCACTTTCAAAAACACATCACCCTGCGCATCTGGCGCAGGCATCTGCCCTGCCCGCATGTTGACCTGAAGCGAAGGTATGATCAGTTTGGGCATAGCAAGTGTCGCGTCGCGCTCATCGCGCATTTTGACAAACTCGCCCTTTTCACGGCCTTCACCAACATGGATGTTCTTGGACTTTTGTTCACCAACAGTGCTTTCCCAAGCATAATCGTCACGCCCGGGCGCCTTGTAGTCGTGGCCCACAAAGATCCGTGTGGCCTCGGGAAGCGCCAAAATCTTCTGTACAGAGTCAAACAAGATCTCAGATGACCCACCAGGAAAGTCACAGCGCGCCGTGCCGAAATCAGGCATAAAGAGAGTGTCGCCGACAAAAGCCGCATCTTCGATGACATAGGTCAGGCACGCGGGCGTGTGCCCAGGCGTGTGTAAAACATCCCCGCGCAGCTGGCCGATATGAAAGCTGTCACCCTCGCGGAACAAACGGTCAAACTGGCTGCCATCGCGCTGGAATTCTGTGCCCTCGTTAAACACTTTGCCAAAGGTATCTTGCACAACAGTGATCTGCTCACCAATGCCGATCTTTCCGCCAAGTCTTTCTTGCAAATAAGGCGCGGCAGACAAATGGTCAGCATGAACATGGCTCTCCAAAAGCCACTCAACGGTCAGCCCCTGCTCGCGCACATATGACACCACAGCATCTGCCGAGCGCGTGTCCGTGCGGCCTGAAGCATAGTCAAAATCCAGCACAGAATCGATGATCGCACAGGCACTGCCCGACGGGTCTTTCACCACATAAGAGATCGTGTTTGTGGCGTCGTCAAAAAAGCCCTTAACCTCAGCATTCATAGCCGTTTCTCCTCATCCAAAATCAGGTTTCAATCACTATATATTCAGCTTTTAATATATGTCAATGACTTGCAGCGCTTCATCAAACGGCAACCTTCCTTTTCGCCAAAGCTTGCCATTGGGAGGCCCCAAAGGCAAACTAAGGCAACGAACGAGCGGAGCGCAGAATAATGACGGCCTCAAGTGACTGGGTTGAAACAAAAATAGGCAATAAAGCCGCCGTCATAACCTTAAAACGCTCGCCCGAAGGCAGCTTTACCGCAGCTCTCCGCCAAGCATATCTCGCAAGCCTTCAAGCCGCCTTTGAAAACCCGGAGGTTGAAACAGTCGTTCTTGCCTCAAGCAAGGGAGGCTTCACCCTCGATCTCCCGCTGTTTGAGCGCCAGACAAGCCAGGCAAGACCAAGCCTTGCCACCCTCACCGAAACCATCAGCACAGCCCCAAAGCCGGTTGTCGCCGCTCTGAGAGGCCGCGCAGCAGACGCAGGCCTTGAGCTTGCTCTTTCGGCTTCAGCCTGTGTTGCACACCAAGGCACGCGCATCAGCCTCCCCAGCTTCGCAGCAGGCACTCTGCCCAGCCCCGCCGTTCTGATGAAGCTCGCAAGTCATCTTGGCCCCGAGCGGACCCATGCGTTCCTCGCCTCTCTCGCCGACATGCCTGTGACAGCCCCGAGCTTGGAGCCGGTTTTTGCAGAAATCGTGGCTCAGAACGCCGTTGGCGCGGCGGCGCAGCTCGCGCAACAGCTTGCTCCAAACACAGCCAAAACTCCCGCATTTCAAGAGCCGACGCGTTATCAAGACGGCCTGACCAAACTGCGCCGTGCTTTGACGGATCCGGCTAAAGCGTCCGAAGCGGGAACACTCATAGAGGTGCTCGAAGCCGCCCTCTTGCTTCCAGCTGAGACCTTTTTTCCCTTTGCCGCGGCCCAGATAGATGACCTCTGCAAGCGTCATGAAAGCCGCAGCAAAGGCTACCGCCGCGCCTGCAAGCTTGCCGCTATACGTGCCTTTCCAGAGGCAAAGCCACCCGAAGCGCTCACACTTGTCGGTACGAGCCTCCAGGCGAGCCGCTTGGCCTTTATGGCGTTGCGCGCCAACTTGCCCGTGCGGGTCATATCCCTTCAGGATGGCGGCTTCACAGCCTTTCGCGAGCGTATCCAAGCCCAGATAAAGCTACGCGTTGCCAACCGCCACATCCCGGTGAACCAAGCCGATCAGATGTTGGCGCTTCTTACCGAACTCCACGGCTTTGACACACTCCACACAGCAGAATGGGTCGTCGAAGCGGCCGCACACTCCATTGATGCGATCCCCGATCTTATCACAGAGCTTAAAAATGCCACCTCGGAGCAGACAACCCTCATGCTCACATCAGGCATGTTGAGTGGCGCGGGTGAGTTTGCCGAACAGTTTACGCCCCGCATCGCCGCCTTACAGATACACGCCGATATCGGTGGCGGCGACTTGGCTGAAATCGTTCTCAAACAAGACTACGCGCGCACAGACCGCCACAAAGCGCCGATGGTTGCCGCACTTCGCAGATTGGGGGTGCCTGTTGTCTTCCAGGCTGCGCAAAACGGGCTGGCTTCAACCCGATTGCTCACCGCTCTTTGCATCGCAGCCGAAGACGCCGTCGCCCGTGGGATGAGCCCCCTGCGCTTTGACACAGACCTGCCCTGCCGCGCCAAACCCTTCGCAGCCCAAAATGCAGAAGGCTTTCGCGCCCAACCCTTCCGCATCAGCGCATTCTTCAGTGACAAGGTCACAACCAAAGCGCCAAGCCTCTCTGCAACCTTGCTCAAGGCGGGAATTGATGGCGGCAAAGGCACCTCAGCTCTGGAGCAAGGCACACCGCAACTGACGCCAGAAGCCGAGAACACTGTGGCAGCCTGGCAAACACTGGTCGGTGCGCCAGAAACCCTGCCAGCCAAGAGCCCAAGTGCAGCAGAGCTCGCAACAGCCGCACTCCTGAAGGCTGGATTTGATCTGCTGGAAGCGGGCACTGTTCAATACCCTTGGGAAATCGATCTGATCCTGACCGTCACACTCGGCTTTGCGCCAAGCTATGGCGGCGCGTTTTTTGAAGCCGAAGCCAAGGGGCTTGCCTCCTACAATATGTGGCTCAAAAACTTGTCCTCGCTCAGGCCCGAGTTTTTTGATGCCTCTAAAGAGCTGGGAGAGATGGTTAAGAACGGCCTGAAGTTTGCAAAACCGGGCCAGCCTGGCTTAGCCTACCTTTGACAGGTCATTTTGCGAGCCCACCTCGTCAGCCGATGCCTCAACCGGATCAGCAGGCTCAAAGCCCGGTAAATCCGAAAGATCAGGCATATCATCCACAGTAAAGTGGGGCTGAGCACTGATAGAGCCTTCAAACGCGTAAGAGCTATCCTCGGGCAAAGCCTCCATGGCTGGAGCTTCTCCCATGGCCTCAAACACGCCCTTTGCCTCGGGCTTGGCTCCAAATTGCACTTTGAGCGCGCGCATACCGTCTAACTTGCCAAGCTTACAGGGCCCAAGCCTGGGAGCACCTGGCCCCGCAACAAGCTCAATGCGTCCAAGCGCTGAAGCTGCAAAGAGCAAACGCGTTCCCGCTTTGAGCTCTGACAATTCCCCAAGAGTGATCTGCCGCCGATGGATCACAGCCATCAACACGGCCCGTGCCTCCATCAGCGCGCCATCTTTCAGAAGCGCAGGCGAGGTCTCGCCTGCTCCTTTCGGCTTGCTCGCGCCCTTGGGGTCAGACCCCGGCTGGCTCTGCGTTTCAATAGGGAGGCAGATCACAATCTCGCCGCGCCGCATACCACCTTCCAGCTCAAGCTGGGCGCGCAGAACTTGATATTCAGGCGCCTCAATTATCAGTCCGAGGTGGCGCTTGGTTTCGGTCCGCGCCCCGAAGCGAAAACCATCTGTCAGCTTACCATCTTCAGCCCCCAAATGTTCGCTCATTTCACTGAGCACACGGGTGATATAGGGCGCCACAAGGGCGGCATCTGTCGCTGTCGCAATCCGCTTGTTTCCGTTTGCCGCGCTCACGCGGCCTATGGTTTGCTTCTCGACAAACCCGCTCACCAGCGATGTCTCAAGCGCGGCCACACCAAGTGCCCCTTCGGGCCCGTCAAGCACAACAAAGAGCATATCATCGTCAAAACTGCGCAGCATAGCGTCTTGCCCAAGCTGTTCATTCTGGACACCCGTGACGCTCAACGCCAACTCAAACAACGACTCCGCAGACCGCGACAGCGCCAAACGCATAGCGCGCACGGGCGACATCACGCGCGCCTCATGCTCCTCGCGTCCCGCCTTCGCCTTGCGGCGCAATACGTCATTTACGTTGGTTTCGCCCATAGCCTCCGCCGCCATTCTTTGCGGTGATTGAGACTTCGGTTTAGCGTTATTCCGTTACCATCTTCTTATCACGGCACATTTTTTGCCATCTAATTTGACACAGGCAAATTCACGCGAAACGCCGCTCCACCCTGCCCAGGCAGATAGCTGATCGTCCCTCCGAGGCGCTGCATCACCTCGCGGCAAATAGCCAATCCAAGGCCAGCCCCGCTCTCACGGTCATCGCCAAGGCGGGAAAACTTCTCAAAGATAACTCTTTGATCGTCCCGCGAAATCCCGCGCCCATTGTCAACAAAATCAACAAACAGCCGCCCATCGCGGAGGCGCACAAGAATCTTGAGCTCCGGATCCGTAGCCTCACAGTACTTCTGCGCATTGGCGATAAGGTTAATGAAAACCTGGCTCAAACGGTCAAGGTCGGTGCGGATCACAACCTGCTCGCGGTCTCGCCGCCGAATGATCTTAAGACCCACCCCGAGGCCCGCCGCCGCCACAGCACGATCGAGCACATCCACAAGCTTGCCCTCTTCCACATTCATTGAGACCTGCCCGTTTTCAAGCACGCTCAAGTCGAGCAAATCGTCCAGAAGTCGCGTCAATCGCACAGATTCAGAATTGATGATGGAGCTATACCGGCTCTGATCTTCCCCCGATAACCCCTCTGAATCCCTCAAAATTTCTGAAAATGCGCGGATTGAAGTCATGGGCGTGCGCAACTCGTGGCTGATCTGGCTCAGGAAAGCGTCTTTTTGATGAGACAGTTCTGTCAGCTTCTCGTTTGCTTCGCGCAGTTGCCGCGCCGTGCGGGTCAGCTCTTCTGATTGCACTTCAAGCTGGCTGGAATATTCCATAATTTGCGCCGCTTCATCGGCCACCGCAATCAGGTCGTCAACCGAGACGGCTGCGCCACCAACAATCTGTCCGACCATCGCATGCGCCGTCGCGGCCCCCACCGACCCTGCAAGCTCCCGCTCCAACTGGTTCAGAAATTCAGGCGTCGGCTCGGGCAGATAGCCCTCCAGCCCTTGCTCCGCGGTCACCCGGCGAAACAGGGTTTGCGCCTGACTGGCGCCAATAATCCGTTGCGCCATCAGAAGAAGGTCTTCGCTCTGCGCCATACCTCCACGCCAGCGTTGCCCCCCGCTGGAGTGCTTGAACACATCGACAATCTGCGCGCCCTGCAAACGCTCAAGCGGCGAAGGAAAGCTCACAAGTGAGACCACCAAGAAAGCAAGCGTGTTGAGCGAAAGGCTCCAAAACACCGCATGAACCAGAGGATCAAGCCCGACAAAGCCAAAAAGCGCCTGCGGCTTGAGCGCCGCAATCCCCCAAGGCCCCTCTTGCAACACAAACGCAGACAGCGCCGCATCTGGGCCGAAGCTCGGCAAAAACATCGACCACAGCCAGATGACAAACCCGGTCAACAAGCCGGCCAGCGCCCCGTTGCGTGTTGCCCCGCGCCAAAACAAGCCCCCCAGAAGCGCTGGCAGAAATTGCGCAACCCCCGCAAAAGAGACAAGGCCGATCGCCGCCAAAGCTGCGCCGCCGCCCGAAATGCGATAGTAGACATACCCCAGAAAAACGACCCCGATGATCGAGAAGCGCCGCGACAAAAGCACAACATTGCGCAAATCTCCCGACACCAGCGCGCCGCCTCCCATGATGCGCAGCCAGATGGGCATCACAATGTGGTTTGAGACCATCGTTGACAGGGCAATAGCCGCCACAATCACCATAGATGTGGCGGAGGAAAACCCGCCGAGGAACGACAACATCGCCAAGCCCTCTTCTCCCGAGACAAGCGGGATCGAAAGAACATAGAGGTCAGGGTTTGTCTCTGCTGGCAGCATGTTTTGCCCCACGACAGCAATTGGCACAATAAAGAGGCTGATCAGCAGCAAATAAGTCGGAAAGGCCCAAGCCGCAAAGCGCAGATGGCGCTCGTCGTCGTTCTCCACAACCAAGACCTGAAACATGCGGGGCAAGGTTAGAAAGGCAGCCCCAGACAAGGCGATCAACGCAACCCATCGCGACGGCGCGATCTGCCACTCCGCAATCTCGCTCGCCTCGATCTGTTCAACCACAGGGCCAAGCCCCCCGCCAAGCCCCCAGACGACAAACACCCCGACCGCCACCAAAGCCACAAGCTTAACAACAGCTTCCAGCGCAATCGCCATGACAACGCCATGGTGGCGCTCGTTCACATCAAGGTTCCGCGTGCCAAACAAAACCGTGAAGAGCGCCAGCCCCATCGCCACCCAAAACGCCGTGGCCTCACTGCTATCAAGCCCCCCCACACGGGGGCCCGAGGCCGCAAAAGCTGAAAAGGACAGCGTCACCGACTGAAGCTGCAAAGCAATGTAAGGTGTCGTCCCAGCAACCGCCATCAGCGTGATCAGAACTCCGAGCGTGTTTGATTTGCCGAAACGGTTTGAAATCAAATCCGCGATAGAGGTGATCCTTTGAGCGCGCCCCACGCGCACAAGCTTGCGCAAAACCCACCACCAGCCGATCATAACAAGCGTAGGCCCGATGTAGATCGTCAGATATTCCAGCCCGGAGCGGGCCGCAAAGCCAACAGCGCCGTAAAACGTCCATGCCGTGCAATAGATTGAAAGCGAAAGCGTATAGACTATGGGTGAGTTCAGCCAGCGGGCATGGCCGCGTTTGGCCGCGCGTTCGGCAACAAAAGCAACCAAAAACAAAAGCGCAGCATAGCTCGCACAGACCAACGCCAGAACATTGACCGTATTGCTCACGGGGTATCGTCCTGTGGCTCAGGCAAGGGCGCAAGGCCCGGCTCGGCTTCGGTGTTTGCGCCAAGACGGCGCGTCAAAAGCGCGCCTCCCACAATCAGCACAAGCCAGACCGCAAACAAATAGCCCATGGCCCCAACATTGCTCTTTGCGGCCCCTGTCCAAATCACAGGAAGCAGAAAGAGGACAACACCCAAGACAGGCCAAAGCCTGAGCGCATCAATCGCGCGGCGCGCACGGTAGCTGTCTTTGGGCAAAAAGAGCTGCCCGGATGGGCGGCCCTGAACACGCCTCTCGACAGGTCGGCGCGCCTCGCTCACGAGCTGGCAAGCTCACGCACAGCGTCAAGCACCTCCGAGTTGGAAAACGGCTTGGTCATAAACCGGCTCGCTCCAAGCTCCATGGCGCGGTCGCGGTCTTTCGTCTGCCCCCGTGCCGTCAACATCATAACTGGCGTCTGCCCCAACACGGCATGCCCCCGAATATCACTCAAAATATCAAACCCGCTGCGCCCGGGCAGCATCACATCCAGCACAATCAGATCAGGCGCACGCAGCTCCAACGCGGCCATGGCCGTATCTCCGTTAGAATGCGTGTGCACAGTCCATCCATCCCGAGACAGAATAAAGCTGATGGCTTCGATGATATTTGGTTCATCCTCCACAAGAACCACGGTTCTCCCCATACAAACGTCCCTCCCCTGACGTGCTTTGGCGCGGGTCTACGCCTAAGCCCTGTCTTTATCGCGACAAAACAGCGCTCTGTCAAAAGCAGAAACAGCTATACCCGAAGACGCCTCAGAAGCGTGACGACACAATCGAAGGTTCCCGCCGTGCCGCACAGCCTGTGCGCGGGCAGATCCGGCAGCTCGCGCCAATCAAGCGCGCACCTTGCGGGCTGGCTTCCCCCGCCATCGGCGCAATCAGCATGGTCGCCTCCAACAGAGGCTCATGGCCGTATTCTGTACTCAAAACAGCCTGCGCAATTGCGAAGGTCTCGAAAATATTTTCACTCATCCCGCCGCGCCCGGGCTGCGCGACGCGTTGTGACATCGGCATCATCGGACGGCTCAGCGCCTGAAACAACGGCCAAAGCGGGCACATCGCGCCAAAACGCGGAATAGAAAAGCCATCGGCAGGCTTGCGGTACAGCATCGTGCCTGATGCATCACATATCACCAGCCCGAAACCATGTTCAGGCAGCGTGGCGAGGCGGCGCATCACAGAGGCCAGATCACGGTCAAACGCCGCCGCCAGCTTCAACGGCTCAGCACCATGGGTGGCTATCGCTGTCCGAAAGGCCTCAAGCGGCAAATCTGAGGCATCTTGCGCATAGCAGGCCAAATACTTGGCTGCGATGGCTTGCGCGCTTGAGGACTTAAGCTGTGCAGCCCCAGCCAGATAGCTTTCTGCGGCCCCTGCCCGCCCGTCTTCCAGCGCAGGAAAATGCCAGCCATAGGCCGACAGGAAGCCCGCCACCTCTTCTTGGGGCGAGCCGACTTCGCTCTGCGTGTCACCCGCACCATCCAGAAAGCCGACAAGCGCTTGTGCCCGCTCGGCCAACCGCGCGGCATCTTCGTTGATATTGCGGTGAAAGCGGTCACGCCATTCAGGCTCGATCTCGCGTGTGTCCTGCAAAATAGACGCCGTAGAGCGGATCGACGTCACCGTCGAGAGCACCTCATGCAGCGTCGCCGCCAAATGCGGGTCATGGGTCAGACGGTCTGTCAACGTCTCGACATTGCGCTCCAGCTCGTCAATCCGCCGCCCCGCGCGGATCATCAGGTTGGCCCACCCCGGGAACCGCCCCGCAAAGGCTGTGCTCTCTGCCATGCCGATCTCTTCGCCCAAGCGCTCGGCCACATTGCCAAGGCGCGCAATCACCTCTTGCTCTGCCCCTTCGGCCAGAAGCGCGGGCTCCACCTCAAGCCGCAGCGCCAACTCCTGCAAGAGTTTTCCGCCGATTCTGCGCCTGTTGTGCTCAATAAGGTTTAAATAGGAGGGCGAAATCCCGACATCCGCCGCCAAATCGGCCTGCCGCAGCCCCTGCGCAATGCGGCGCTCTCTGATCCGGCTGCCCGCCAACGTCCGTATCGCCATCGTGAATATCCCGCAGTTTCAGCCGCTTTCTGCGATGCAACATAAACAAATTTACAAACACGGCAAAGACTTTGTGCATAAATTTACAAAACTTTTGTTTCGTTCAAATGCCTTGTTGCGTAATTTTCCATACACCCCGCATAGTGTATTTGCACAACCGTGCCTTTGGGGAGGCGCAGGAGGAGGCTCTTCCCCAATTTATCGAAACGGGAGGACTCTATGTCAAAATCTAACTTTACACGTCGTGGTGTTTTGAAAACCAGTGCCCTTGCAGGCGCTGGCGTTGCTTTGCCAACGATCTTCACAGCCTCATCAGCGGCCGCTTATATGAACGAGCCGAAGGGTGGCACTGTCACGCTTGGTTTCAACGTTCCACAGTCAGGCCCCTATGCGGACGAAGGCGCAGACGAACTGCGCGCCTACGAGCTTGCGGTCGAGCACCTGAACGGTGGTGGCGACGGCGGCCTGATGAACACGTTCAGCTCCAAAGCGCTCAAAGGCAACGGCATCCTCGGCAAGAAAGTCGAATATGTCACAGGCGACACGCAGACAAAGTCTGACGCCGCACGCGCTTCTGCGAAATCCATGATCGAAAAAGACGGCGCTGTGATGATCACAGGCGGCTCATCTTCAGGTGTTGCTGTTGCTGTTCAGGCGCTCTGCCAAGAGGCAGGCGTTATCTTTATGGCCGGCCTGACGCACTCAAACGACACGACAGGAAAAGACCGCAAAGCCAACGGCTTCCGCCACTTCTTTAACTCCTACATGTCAGGTGCGGCGCTCGCGCCAGTGCTTCAGAAAATGTATGGCTCTGATCGCAAAGCCTATCACCTGACAGCCGACTACAACTGGGGTTACACCACAGAAGAAGCCGTCAAGTCGTCAACCGAAGCCATGGGCTGGGAAACTGTGAACGCTGTGAAAACACCGCTGACACAAACAGACTTCTCAAGCTATATCGCCCCTGTTCTGCAGTCTGGCGCCGATGTTCTGGTTCTGAACCACTACGGCGGCAACATGGTGAACTCGCTGACAAACGCGGTCCAGTTCGGCCTGCGTGACAAGCAAGTCAACGGCAAGAACTTTGAAATCGTTGTTCCTCTCTACTCACGCCTGATGGCGAAGGGTGCTGGCGCAAACGTTAAGGGCATCTTCGGCTCAACCAACTGGCACTGGTCACTGACAGACGAAGGCTCAAAAGCATTCGTTAAGTCGTTCGGTGAAAAATATGGCTTCCCACCCTCACAGGCGGCGCACACATGCTACGTGCAGGCCATGCTCTACGCAGACGCGTGTGAGCGTGCGGGCACATTCAACCCTTGTGGCGTTGTTGAAGCGCTTGAAGGCTTTGAATTTGACGGCATGGGCAACGGCAAGACACTCTACCGTGCCGAAGACCACCAGTGCTTCAAAGACGTTCTCGTCGTGAAGGGTAAAGAGAACCCGACATCCGAGTTCGACCTGCTCGAAATCGTTGAAGTCACGCCGGTTGAGCAAGTCACATATGCACCAGACCACCCCCAGTTTGCGGGCGGTAACCTGGGCACATGTAACTCAGGCGCATAACTTCTTTACGCTTTAGGGCGGGCCTTGGCTCGCCCTAATCCTTTTGCCCCGTTTTCATGGGGCTCTCCAAACACATCCGGGGTGGGACAATGGACGCAATCGTTCTGCAGATTCTGAACGGGCTCGACAAGGGCTCTGCCTATGCGCTGATCGCGCTAGGCCTTACACTCATTTTTGGCACGCTCGGCGTTGTCAACTTCGCACATGGTGCATTGTTCATGATCGGCGCTTTCTGCGCAGTGACGTTCTCTCGCATTCTCACATGGTCTCACACCGTCATCGACGAAACGAGAACCGACTTTTTGGGCAACCCCCTGAAAGTGCAGGTGCCGCATATCTACGACTGGTTCGGCCAGACCACGGGCGATGCCATCATAGACTGGGCCGTACCGCTCTCAATCCTGTTCACCGTGCCTGTCATGCTCTTTGTGGGCTATGCCATGGAGCGCGGGCTGATCAAACACTTCTACAAACGCCCTCACGCCGACCAGATCCTCGTGACCTTCGGCCTCGCGATCGTTTTGCAGGAAGTCATCAAATACTATTACGGTGCCAACCCGATCCCGACACCCGCACCTGCAGTGTTTGCAGGCAGCTTTGATTTTGGCGCGCTTCTGGGCTTTGATCCGAACACGATCATCTACCCCTACTGGCGCCTTGTTTACTTTGCCTTCGCAGCCGTGATCATCGGCGCTGTGTTTGCCTTCTTGCAGTTCACCACCTTCGGGATGGTCGTGCGTGCCGGCATGGCTGACCGCGAAACCGTTGGCCTCCTGGGCATCAACATCGACAAGCGCTTCACCATTATGTTCGGCATCGCTGCCGCCGTGGCTGGCCTTGCAGGTGTTATGTATGCGCCCATCAACTCGCCAAACTATCACATGGGCATGGACTTTCTCGTCCTCAGCTTCGTTGTGGTTGTTGTGGGCGGTATGGGCTCGCTGCCTGGCGCCGTGCTCGCAGGCTTCCTGCTTGGTGTGCTCGAAAGCTTTGCCTCAATGGCCATCGTTCTCGAAATTTTGCCAGGCCTGAACCAGATCATCATTTATCTGGTCGCCATTATCATTCTACTCACCCGTCCCCGTGGCCTTATGGGTCGCAAAGGCGTGATGGAGGACTAAGCCATGCTCGGACTAGACAAAAAAGACTTCACACTTCTCATGATCGTCGTGGGCCTCACAATGCTCGCACCGTTCCTTCTCAACCCCTTCCCCGAAGGCTCAGGCTTGGCACAGTTCAATGCGGGCTACCCAGACCTTATGCAGCGCTTTGTGATCTTCGGGATCTTTGCCATCGGCTTCAACATCCTGTTTGGCCTCACAGGCTACCTCAGCTTCGGACACGCTGCCTTTCTGGGTGTCGGCTCCTACGCTGCAATCTGGATGATGAAGCTGCTGACAACCAACGTGCTGCCAGCCATGGTTATGGCTGTCATTATCGCAGGGCTCTTTGCTCTGGTGGTTGGCTACGTTAGTTTGCGCCGCTCGGGCATCTACTTCTCGATCCTGACACTCGCTTTCGCGCAAATGTCCTTCGCCATGGCCTATTCAGTTCTCACGCCCATCACGGGTGGTGAAACCGGCCTACAGCTCAAGCTCGGTGATGCCCGCATTCTTGACGGCGCTTTGGCCGCAGGCGAGCAGGCGCGTGCCAACATCTTCGGGCTGAACATGAGTTCAAGCTACGAAATGGCGATGGGCAACTGGCTCTTCACCTTCAACGCGGGCTACTATCTTGCCGCTATGGTGATGGTGCTCAGCTTCTACATGGCGATCCGCATCTTCCGCTCGCCTTTCGGCCTCATGCTGCGCGCGGTGAAGTCCAACCAGAACCGCCTCAACTACACAGGTCTCAACCCGCGCCCCTACACGCTCGCAGCCTTTGTGATCTCGGGCATGTATGCGGGCCTCGCAGGCGGCCTTATGGTGGCAATGGACACTCAGGTTGGCCCGGAGCGTATGTTCTGGACAGCCTCAGGCGAAGTTGTTCTCATGACAATCCTCGGCGGCGCAGGCACACTCATCGGACCAGTGCTCGGCGCGGGCTTGATCAAATACATGGAAAACATCCTGTCCAAGATCAACTCCGACATCCTGCACACGTGGTTTGCCTTCCTGCCCGATGGGCTTGAAGACTTCATCGTCGCAATCGTCTACCCCTTCATCGGCAAGGGCTGGCACCTGACACTCGGCATTATCTTCATGCTTGTTGTGATCTTCCTGCCAGGCGGCCTCGTTGAAGGTGGCCAACGCATCGCCAAACTCTTCAAAGGCAAAAAAGCCCAAGAAGACACGGCTCAATCCACACCGGCAGAATAAGGAGAGCTTCAATGGGTATTCTTGAAGTCAAAAACGTCGGCAAGCGCTTCGGCGGCCTGCAAGCTCTGGACAACGTAGAGCTCAGCGTCAAAGAAAACAGCTGTCACGCGATCATCGGCCCGAACGGTGCTGGCAAATCCACCCTGCTCAACGTCTTCGTGGGCAAGCTCATCCCCGACACAGGCTCTGTCATGTTTGACGGCCAGTCGGTTCTGGGCCGCACGCCTTACGAAATCAACCAGATGGGCATCTCCCGCGTGTTCCAGACCCCTGAGATCTTCGGTGACCTCTCGGTGATGGAAAACATGATGATCCCCGTCTTTGCAAAGCGTGACGGCTCTTTCCGTATGCACGCCGTGCAAGGCATGATGAGCGACAAGGATATCGTAGAGAAGGCCGAGGCCATGCTCGAAGATATGGGCCTTGCCGACAAACGGGGCATGCAGGCGTCCTCCATGTCACGGGGCGACAAACGCCGCCTCGAGATCGCCATGTGCCTGAGCCAGGACCCGCGCCTGCTGCTGCTCGATGAGCCGACAGCCGGTATGGCCCGTGCCGACACCAACAACACGATCGACCTGCTCAAGCAGATCAAGGAAGAGCGTGACATCACCATCGCGATCATCGAGCACGACATGCACGTTGTCTTCTCGCTCGCCGACAGGATCACGGTTCTGGCGCAAGGCACACCCCTTGTGGAAGACCATCCTGAAAACATCAAAGGCCACCCGAAAGTGCGCGAAGCGTACTTGGGCGAAGCGGCTTAAGGGAGAAAAACCATGAACGTCAAACCCGACTTCTCCAAAGGCAAAAACTACGCCGAAACAGCCCCCGCCTACCTCTCGGTCTGGGGCATGGAAAGCTACTATGGCGAAAGCTATATTGTGCAAAACATCAGCTTCAATGTGCATGAAGGCGAGATCCTCGCGCTTCTGGGCCGCAACGGCGCTGGCAAGACATCCACCTTGCGCTCGATTGCCCGCATGGACGCCCCACAGGTGACTCACGGCGAAATCTGGCTCGACCACCAGCCGCTGCACAATATGTCCAGCTATCAGGCGGCACAGGCGGGCATCGGCCTTGTTCCAGAAGACCGCTGCATCATCCCGGGCCTCACAGTTGAAGAAAACCTGCAACTGGCTCAAATCGCGCCCCCCATCGGCTGGTCACTTGAGCGGCTCTACGAGCTGTTTCCACGCCTCAAAGAGCGCCGCAAGCAAGAAGGCGTGACCCTTTCAGGCGGGGAACAGCAGATGCTCGCCGTGGCGCGCGCGCTTGCACGTGACATCAAGGTGCTGCTCTTGGACGAGCCTTACGAGGGCCTCGCCCCTGTCATCGTCGACGAGATCGAGAAAACGCTCCGCATCATCAAAGAGCAAGGCATCACAACCATTCTGGTTGAGCAAAACGCCGTCCGCGCCCTTGAGCTCGCCGACCGCGCCGTGATCCTTGACACGGGTGGCATCGTCTTTGACGGGTCTGCCGCCGAAGTGCTTGAAAACGCAGAGCTGCGCGCCGAATATCTCGCAATCTAAAGTCTCTCCCAGGCCCGCCGTCTGACCCACGCGTCACAGGCGGGCCACTTAAGAGGCCAAACAAAAGACAAATGGGAAACCGCTATGTCCAAAACCTATCCCCCTTCCGCCGCCATGGCCGCCAACGCCCACGTCGACGCTGCCAAATACGATGAAATGTATGCCGCCTCTGTGAGTGACCCCAACGGGTTCTGGGGCGAACATGGCAAGCGCATTGATTGGATCAAGCCGTTTACCAAAGTGAAAAACGTCTCGTTTGAGCCTGGCAACGTCGATATCAAATGGTTTGAAGACGGCACCCTCAATGTCGCCGCCAACTGTGTTGACCGCCACGTCGCCACGCGCGGCACCCAAACCGCCATCATCTTTGAGCCCGACGACCCCTCAGAGCCGGCCCAGCACATCACCTACGCCGAGTTGCACGGCCATGTCGGCAAAATGGCCAATGTTCTCAAGAACATGGGTGTGGTCAAAGGCGACCGCGTTATCATCTATATGCCAATGATCCCCGAGGCGGCCTATGCCATGCTCGCCTGCGCCCGTATCGGTGCGATCCATTCTATCGTCTTCGCGGGCTTCTCGCCCGATGCCTTGGGCGCCCGCGTCAACGGCTGTCAGGCCAAAGTTGTCATCACAGCCGACCACGCCCCCCGCGGTGGCCGCAAAACCAAGCTCAAAGACAACGTCAACCAAGCCCTCTTGCACGACACCGACGATGTGAAATGCCTTGTTGTAAAGCGCACAGGCGATCAGGTCGCGTGGCGCGGCGAGCTTGATTTCTGGTATCATGAAGAGATCGAGAAAGTCTCGGCCGACTGCCCCGCCGAAGAGATGAGCGCAGAAGACCCGCTTTTCATTCTCTACACCTCAGGCTCCACAGGCCAACCCAAAGGCGTTGTGCATTGCTCTGGCGGCTATCTCGTCTGGGCGTCCATGACACAGGAAATCACCTTTGATTACCACGATGGTGACGTCTACTGGTGCACCGCCGATGTTGGCTGGGTCACAGGGCACAGCTATATCGTCTACGGCCCTCTGGCCAATGGCGCGACCACGCTGATGTTTGAAGGCACGCCCACCTACCCGGATGCCTCGCGCTTCTGGCAGGTTTGCGAAAAGCACAAGGTCAACCAGTTCTACACCGCCCCCACAGCGCTGCGCGCGCTCATGGGCCAAGGCAACGAATTTGTTGAGAAATGTGACCTCTCTTCGCTCAAAGTTCTCGGGACAGTCGGCGAGCCGATCAACCCGGAAGCCTGGAACTGGTACAATGATGTTGTCGGCGGCGGGCGCTGCCCCATCGTTGACACATGGTGGCAGACCGAGACAGGCGGCCACATGATGACCCCCCTGCCCGGCGCGCACGCCACCAAGCCGGGTGCCGCCATGAAACCTTTCTTTGGTGTCCAGCCCGTTGTTCTTGAGCCCACGTCTGGCGAAGAGATCCACACCTACCCGGTCGAGGGTGTTCTGTGCATGAAAGACAGCTGGCCCGGCCAGATGCGCACCGTGTGGGGCGATCACGAGCGCTTTGAGAAGACCTATTTCTCTGATTATAAGGGCTATTACTTCGCAGGCGACGGCTGCAAACGCGACGAAGATGGCGACTATTGGATCACAGGCCGCGTTGATGACGTGATCAACGTCTCTGGCCACCGTATGGGCACAGCTGAGGTTGAGTCAGCCCTTGTCGCCCACAGCGCCGTGGCCGAAGCCGCAGTTGTTGGTTACCCGCATGACATCAAGGGCCAAGGCATTTATTGCTACGTCACCCTGATGAATGACGCCGAACCAACCGAAGAGTTGCGCAAAGAGCTGCGCACTTGGGTCCGTCAGGAGATCGGTCCGATTGCCTCGCCCGACCTCATCCAATGGGCCCCCGGCCTGCCCAAAACCCGCTCAGGCAAGATCATGCGCCGCATTCTGCGCAAGATTGCCGAGAACGACTTTGGCGCTCTGGGTGATATCTCCACGCTGGCAGAACCTGCTGTGGTTGATGATCTCATCGAAAACCGCATGAACCGCGCCTGATTTCAGGCTCTACGCTCCATAAAACCGCGCCAAGCCCTGCTTTGGCGCGGTTTTTTATGGTTAAATGCCGCATCAACAGAAGTTACCGCGCATTTGTCTCAAACCGCGCTTCTTAACGCTCTGTTCATATCTGTGGCAGATATTGGTCGTTGGTGGGGGCTTCCGTGAGGGAGCCACAAATGTCGTCAATAGAAAGTCTGGGCAACGCATCACAACCGCGCTCTGCCACATCCAGTGCCATGCAAGACCGCTTGGCCGCAAGTCAAACCGCTGCGCCGCCAGCTGCCGCAAAACCCGAGCTGCAAGTTGCCGTTCAGCAAGCAAACGGTGCGGATACGACCCGTATCATGATGGAAAGCCGCCCCAAAGAGGCCGCCTCCCAAGCACCGAAGCTGCCCATGGGCACGTCAACAGCCGCCTACCTCATCGAAATGCGCTTGTCTCAGGAGCTTGCCGAGGTGCAAGAAGAGCTGAAGGGCTAAGGGCCTGCTGGTTTGGTTTACTGAGCCGTCCAGCCACCATCCACAGGGATGGTCGTGCCCGTGACATTGTGCGCCACCCGCGCACAGAGCCAAAGCGCAAGCGCTCCGACCTCGGCAGGGTCAGAGGTGCGCAAAGACGGTTGCTTTTCGCCCAATAGCGCCGCGATACCTGCATCGCGGTCGCCCCCGTGTGCCGCGGCGCGCGCCTCGATCTGGGGCTGGATGATCGCTGTCTCCGTCCAGCCAGGGGCGATACAGTTTACCGTGACGCCCCCGCTCTCCTTGCTGCCCGCGCTCGCATATTCCAGCGCCGCGACACGGCTCAGGCCCACAAGGCCAAACTTTGCGGCCACATAGGGCGCTTTGTCTTTGCTCGCCACAAGCCCGTGTACAGAGGCAATGTTGATCACCCGCCCAAAGCCGCGCGTGGCCATCGCAGGCATAAGCGCTTGCATAGTGTGAAACGCCGCCGACAGGTTTATCGCCAAGACCGCCTCCCAAACCGCACGGGGCATCTCGGCCAAAGGCGCTGTGTGCTGGATACCCGCGTTGTTGACCAAAATATCAACATCGCCCCAGGCCTGCACCTCGGCCAGCATGGCGTCAATCGCGCCCGTATCGCGCATATCACCCGCAAAAAAGCGCACCTCTGGCGCACCGGCTGCGCGCACAGCCTCGACAGCGGCCTCCGCCTCAGCCGCGCTGGCCAGCCCATGCAGCGCCACAGCTGCGCCCGCACCGCCAAGCGCCTTGGCGATCTCAAGCCCAATGCCCTGCACCGACCCTGTCACAAAGGCGGTCTTTCCGCTCAAATCCCTCATGACATCTCCTCCAACATCTGGCGCAGCTCTGTCTTGAGCACCTTGCCGTAATTGTTTTTTGGCAAAGCCCTGAGTGCGAAATAGGCTTTGGGGCGCTTAAAGCGCGCAATATTTTCAAGGCATTGAGCATCAAGCTTGCCGCTGTCCAGCGCCGCGCCGTCCGCCATCACCACAAAAGCCACCACATCTTCCCCCCACTCGGGGTGCGCACGCCCGACAACGCTCACTTCTTCCACCTCAGGCAGCTCCAAAAGCACCTCCTCCACCTCGCGGGGGTACACATTGCTTCCGCCCGTGATGATCATGTCTTTTGAACGGTCGTGCATGGTGATGTAGCCATCAGCATCCATGCTGCCCATATCGCCCGTCATCAACCAACCGTTCACCAGCGTCTTGGCCGTGGCCTCGGGGTTCTTCCAGTAGCCATGCATCACAGTGTCCCCGCGCACCATGATTTCTCCCACCTCGCCCACAGGCAAAGGCTTGCAATCCGCACCACCAATCATGACCTCCACAGCCGATTGCGCCCGCCCCACAGAGCCAAGCCGCGCCCGCCAGCGCGGGTGGCTGCGGTCGCTCACATCGTGGCGGCTGAGTGCCGCAATCCCCATGGGGCACTCGCCCTGCCCGTAGATCTGCAAAAACACAGGGCCAAACCAGTCCACCGCCTCGATGATATCCGCCGTATACATCGGCCCACCCGCATAAACGACGCTGCGCAAACCCGCACCGCGCGTGCCAGCGGCCTTGGCGGCCAGCGTCATCCGCTTCACCATAGTGGGCGCAGCAAACATATGAGCGCGGCCAAAATGCGCCGCGAGGTCAAAAATCTCGGCCTCATCAAACCCGCCAGACGGCGGACAAACATGGCGCGCGCCGACCATCACATGCATGATGTTGTAAATACCAGACCCATGGCTCAGCGGCGCAGCATACAGCGCCGCATCATCGGCACTCACCTGATCTGCATCTACAAAATAGCACAGCGCCATACTCCGCAGCATCTTGTGGGTGATCATAACGCCCTTGGGCCGCCCCGTTGTGCCCGAGGTGTAAAACAGCCAAGCAAGGTCATCGCCCTCGCGCGCCATAGGTTCTGTCAGCGAAGCCCCCGTCAGAATCGCCCCATACTCGGGCGTTGTCACATCAACCAAGCGCGCCGCACAGCCCACCTCCTCCAAGGCCTCCGTGAGACTTGGCGAGGTAAAGACAATTTCGGCCTCCGCATTGTCAATAATCCAGGCAGCCTCACGCCCGTGCAGCTTGGCATTGATCGGCACGGCAACAGCCCCCGCCATCCATATCCCGTATTGCACCACAAGATACTCGGGCACATTGTTCATGAAGATAGCAACAGGCGCGCCCTCAGCCACACCGGCGCTCTGCAAAAACGCAGCCACCTGCCCGGCCTGATGCAAAAACGCGCCGTATGTGGCGACACAGGTTTCTCCCAAAAACAACGCCGCCCGCTCAGGGCTCAGCACGGCTGTACGGCGCAAATACTCGGCAATATTCATCATGACCTCCCAGACATCGGAGCAATCAAACACCCCGCCAAGCGCAGGTGCAATGCCGTAGTACTACGCGCCCTTGCCGCGCGCGCCAAAAGCAGGCAATCTCACCTGATGACCCACGATGCCCACACAGATATGGCTTTCACACATGCCCCCATCGGGCTGATTGTATTGGAAAACCGTATTATCAAACACGCCAATGCCTTTTTTGCCGAAATGTTCGGAGACACGGCAGACAGCTACAGGGACAGCCCGCTTGAAGAGCTCTACCCGTGCCGCGAAGACTATGAGCGCATCGGCGAGCGCAGCCTTGCCGTCATGCGCAAAACGGGGCGCTGTGCCGACGAGCGCATCATGCGCCGTCGCACAGGCGAGCTTTTCTGGTGCCGCGTGCGCGGCCAAAGCCTCACCCCTGATGACCCGTTTCGTCGTGGCATCTGGAGCCTTGCAGACCTGTCACAAGAGCGCCCGTTGGTGGCCCTGACAGCGCGCGAGCGCGAAGTCGCCATTCTCACCTGTCGTGGCTTCACCTCCAAGGAAATAGGCCGCGAGCTGGGCCTGAGTTTTCGCACGATCGAAGTCTACCGCGCACGCCTGCAAGAAAAGTTCGGCGCCCGAAAACTGGCCGAATTGGTGGCCAAACTGTCCGGAATGCCGCTATGAGCCGCAATTTCCCCTCGCTATTCAAAGTCAAAGGCCTCAAAACAGGCGTGAGACATGTGGCTTTTCACGCCCAATAACTTCGCCTATAAGGCGCAAAAACCTGACGCTCCGTCACCTTCGTACGGAGCCAATAAACCGAGGACATGATGACAAAAAAAGACGGCACTCATCAAACCGACGTCGCCTTCATTGAGGCACTGGCAAAAATCTTGGGCGAAAACGACCTCACCGAGCTGAATGTAAAGCGCGAGTATGGCGACAACGACAGCCTGAACGTGCGCGTGAGCCGCAAGACAGAAGTTGTGCAGCATGTTGCAGCGCCTGTTGCCGCCGCGCCCATGGCAGCAGCCCCCGCCGCTGCAGCGGCCCCGGCAGCCGCCGCGCCTGCAGAAGATCCTTCAAGCCACCCGGGCGCGGTAAACTCGCCCATGGTCGGTACGGTCTATCTTCAGGCCGAGCCTGACGCCCCTTCATTTGTCTCTGTTGGCCAGCGCGTCAGCGAAGGCGATACGCTTCTCATCGTAGAAGCCATGAAAACAATGAACCATATCCCGGCCCCCAAATCGGGCGAGGTTAAGCGCATTCTCGTCTCCGATGGCGATGCCGTCGAATATGGCGCCCCCTTGATGATTATCGAATAAGGCCCTGACATGATTGAGAAAGTCCTTATCGCCAACCGCGGTGAGATCGCCCTGAGAGTCATTCGCGCCTGCCGTGAAATGGGCATTCAGAGCGTCGCCGTACACTCCACCGCCGATGCAGATGCGATGCATGTGCGCATGGCCGATGAAAGCGTCTGCATTGGCCCCGCGCCAAGCACCGAGAGCTATTTGTCGATCCCTGCCATCATCGCCGCCTGCGAAATCACAGGCGCACAGGCGATTCATCCCGGCTATGGCTTTCTCTCCGAAAACGCCAATTTCGTGCAAATCATCGAAGACCATGACCTGATCTTCATCGGCCCGACAGCCGAGCACATCCGCGTGATGGGTGACAAGATCACCGCCAAAGAAACCATGATCAAGCTGGGCGTGCCCGTTGTTCCTGGCTCTGAAGGCGGTGTTGCCACGCTCGAAGATGCACAGCGCATCGGCGAAGACATCGGCTACCCAGTCATCATCAAAGCCACAGCAGGCGGCGGTGGCAAGGGCATGAAAGTGGCTCTCAACGCAGCTGAAATGGAAAGCGCCTTTCACACCGCGCGCGCCGAGGGCAAGGCAAACTTCGGCAATGATGAAGTCTATATCGAGAAATACCTCACAACGCCCCGCCACATCGAAATTCAGGTGTTTGGCGACGGCAAAGGCAACGCAGTGCACCTTGGCGAGCGCGACTGCTCGCTCCAGCGCCGCCACCAGAAGGTTTTTGAAGAGGCCCCCGGCCCCTCCATCACCCCAGAAGAACGCGCACGGATCGGCAAGGTCTGTGCCGACGCGGTCGCCAACATCAACTACATCGGCGCAGGCACCATCGAATTTCTCTATGAAAACGGTGAGTTCTACTTCATCGAGATGAACACACGCCTGCAAGTAGAGCACCCCGTGACAGAAGCCATCTTCGGCGTCGATCTTGTGCGCGAACAGATTCGTGTGGCCGAAGGGCTGCCGATGTCGTTCACCCAAGATGAGCTCCAGATCAATGGCCACGCCATCGAAGTGCGCATCAACGCTGAAAAGCTGCCCAATTTCTCGCCTTGCCCGGGCAAGATCACGCAGTTTCACGCCCCCGGTGGCCTTGGCGTGCGCATGGACAGTGCGCTCTATGACGGCTACTCGATCCCGCCCTACTACGACAGCCTCATCGGCAAGCTCATCGTCCATGGCCGTGACCGGCAGGAAGCGCTCGCGCGCCTGCACCGTGCGCTTGGCGAGCTGATCGTTGATGGCATCGACACAACCGTGCCACTCTTCCACGCGCTTCTGGCCGAGGAAGACATCCAGACAGGCGGATACAACATCCACTGGCTGGAGCACTGGCTCGAAACACACCTCGGAGAGGCATGAGTCTTACGCCCGAAGTTGTGCTTCACGCCTATGCTTCGGGCGTCTTTCCCATGTCGGAGGGGCGTGACGACCCCGAGATTTTCTGGGTCGATCCGCGCGAGCGCGGCATCATCCCGCTCGATGGGTTCCACATCTCCCGCAGCCTTGCACGGCAGATGAAAAAAGGCGGCTACACCCCCGCTCTCAACCATGATTTTGCCGCTGTCATCACCGCCTGCGCCGACCGTGAAGACACATGGATCAACGCAGATATCGAGCAGGTGTTTACAGCCCTGCACCATGCAGGCTTCGCCCATTCTTTTGAAATCTGGCGAGGTGACAGGCTCATCGGCGGCACCTATGGCATCGCTCTGGGGCGCGCGTTTTTTGGCGAAAGCATGTTCAGCCGCGCAACGGGGGGCTCAAAGCTGGCCCTCGCCCATCTCGTCGACCATCTGGCGCGCACAGGCTTCACACTGTTTGACACGCAGTTTCTCACGCCCCATCTGGCCAGCCTTGGCGGCATGGAAGTGAGCCGGGCAACCTACCGCGCCGCCCTGCGCGAGGCGCTGAGCAACAAAGCAGATCTCTTTTCCGTGGCGTTAGAGCAAGACCCTCACTGCGTCTTGCAGCGCGTCACCCAGACGTCAT
The DNA here is from genome assembly GCF_965658795.1 of Lentibacter sp. Taxonomy (NCBI): domain Bacteria; kingdom Pseudomonadati; phylum Pseudomonadota; class Alphaproteobacteria; order Rhodobacterales; family Roseobacteraceae; genus Lentibacter; species Lentibacter sp. Next base: position 31,285 of record NZ_CBFHTG010000004.1, read on the forward strand.
AGCGCGCATGGTCAAGCGCATTGAGCGCAGGCGCCGAGGCAATCATCCAGCCCGAAAAAACGCTGTCAGCCTTGCCAATTTCGCGCACAGTCACAAAGGCATAGGCATCCCCTGAAGGGTTGCCCGCAGGATAGCGGCACTCGCCCAACGAGACGACAAGCCGCCCGAACTCGGCACTGGTGCCATTGGCAAGGTCAATGTCTGTGGTCTTGCCGTTCACCTTGTCGAGCCCGCGCAAGATCGCACCAGCCCCAAGGCTCACGTCTTCGGCCTGTGCCGCCCCGGCGGCCGCCAGCCCCAAAGCCAGAACAAGCCCGCGAAGCCTCATTCGCCGCCGCCCGAGCTATCACCCGCGACAAACTTAAGAAGCAGTGAAATCAGCGAAACCGACCCTTGCGTGTCCAGAATCTCATCGCCCTCTTCATAAAAGAACGGTGATCCACCGGGCATGATCTCGACAAAGTTTCCGCCCAAAAGCCCCTCTTGGCTCACAATCACAGCGCTATCATCAGGAATCTGCACCCCTGTTTTCACACTGATCGTTGTGTCTGCACGGTAGGTGTCAGCATTCAGGTTTACACCTGTAACAGTGCCAACCTTCACACCCGCAAGGCGCACATCGGTGCCAACCGTCACGCCCTCAAGCGAGCGGAAGGACGCATTCAAAGGATAGCCAGCGCCCTGCGCGGCAAAGCCCGTGGCTTGCCCGGTGTAGAGCACAAAGGCCACCGCAGCGGCCAAAACTGCGCCACCAACCAATACTTCTGTTGTGTTTTCAGACATTTACCAGCCACCCTTACTCAGGAACCCAAGCCTCGTAATCACGACGCTCCTTCGGCTCTGCGCGGCGCAGCGAGCCTTCTGGCGCATAGGCCAGTGGCGTACCTGTGTGGTTTTGCTCATGCGGCTTTTCCCAAGCCTTACGCACCAAAGGCGCTTTTGTAGGCGGCTCTTTATAGGTGTGGTGCAGCCAGCCATGCCATTCCGCGTCCACGCGGCTGGCCTCGACTGTCCCGTTAAACATCACCCAACGGCGCTTGCCGTCGCGGGTTTCAAAGAACTTGTTGCCCTGGCTGTCTTCGCCCACAGGCTGGCCTTTGCGCCAGCTGTAAAACTGGGTGTTCAGTGTCGAGCCGTTCCACCAAGTGGCAACCCGCAAAATTTTCTTCAAAATGCCCATGAGAGCCTCCGCAATTCTTGGGTCAGATATGGCCCAATTTGCAGCCAACGTCCAGCCTCGCTTGGCCCCAAAGCCACCAAAGCACGAAAACTTCGCGACACTCCGCTCAAAGCCATAGCTCCGCCACGGCGATTTTGTTACGCTCGGCAAAACATAAGTAATCGAGCCGCACAAATTATGACGAGTACAATAAGTTCCCCGCCTGTCGCCGAGTGTCTGGGCGTCAAGGTGCCCGCGTCCCCCTACCTCACAGAGACCCGCATCGCGCGCATCAATGCCGCGCGCTACGAGGGTCAGGAGATCGCAGGGGCGCTTCATGTCATAACGCGTGACGACCGCGTCATCGAGATGGGCGCAGGCCTCGGAATTGTCGGCGCTGTCACCCAGCTCAACACACGCCCCGCCGCGATGGTCTCTTTTGAGGCCAACCCCAACATGATCCCCCACATCAAGGCGCTCTATGCGCTCAACCGGATCAAATCCAAAATCAGGCTGCACAACAAAGTCTTACTCACAGAACCAGAACCGCCTGAAAGCGTTGACTTTTTCTTGCGCAGCAGCTTCCTTGGCTCCTCTCTCACAGACACAGCAGCGCGTGACACAACCGCTGTGAGCGTGCCAACAACCCGCTTTGAGCCTCTGCGCAAACGCTTCAAACCCACCGTGCTGCTGATGGATATCGAAGGCGGCGAACTGGCCTTTTTGCGCCACGCCAACCTCGAGGGCATCCGCGCCATCGTGCTTGAATTTCACCCCGAAGCCTACGGCAAAGACGGGATGCGCGAATGCAAGGATATCCTGCGCAAGGCGGGGTTTTCCAAGGTCAACGAGGTGAGCACCCGCTTGGTCTGGACCTGCCTGCGCGGCCCCGACGCGCCCCACACAGCCCCCGACCCAGAAACAGGCTGGTCGCGCAAGCTGACCGCAATTGAGGGCGCGATCGTTGTGCCCCCGGCTGTTCCGGGCCTCGTGCAGCCCACAGGCGTGCTAACAGCACAGGGCGACTACCTGCCGCAAAGCGCGCTCTGGCGCCGCAGCCGCCCGCTCACAGAAGCCCCTGCAATGCCTCAAGAGACGCCACAAAAGCTGGCTGGCACTTGGCTCTGGGGCGGGCAGCTCTGGCTGCACTTCGGGCATTTTCTGGCCGAAAGTACCCCCCGCCTCTGGGGGCTCGGGGCCTATGCAGGCCAGATCGATGGCATCATCTTTACCCCAAAGCGCCCCCGCAATGGCGGGCTCATCAAAGGCTGGCAGCGCAAGTTCTTTGCCGAAATCGCGCCAAACCTGCCGCTTCATGTGGCGACCACGCCAACAGAGGTCGAGCGCCTGATCATCCCGGGCCAAGGCTTCGGCCTCGGCGCGATCACACGGGGCACGCCCGAGTTCCGCAGCTTCATCGCCAGCTCTTTTGGTACAGAGATCGCGCCCGAAGGTCCCGAAAAGCTCTATATCTCCCGTTCCAAATTCGAGTTTCGCAAAGGCTCTCTTGTGGGCGAGACCGAGCTAGAGGCGCATCTGGCCGCGCAGGGCTATGAAATATTTCACCCGCAAGAGCATGATATCAAAACACAAATCGCGCGCTACAAAGCCGCCAAGCACATCATCGCCGCAGAAGGCTCTGCCATTCATATGGCGGCGATGGTGATGGGCCCGCAGCAAAAGCTCGCCATTGTCGTGCGCCGCCGCTCTTCGGCCACGCACTACATCGAGAGCCACCTGCACGCCTTTGCAGGGGTCACAGCCCATAGCGTTGACGCCCTCGTGCGCAGCTGGATGCCTGAAGGCGAGACAAAAGCCCGCCACGCCATTGGCGAGATCGACTTTCCCAGCTTGCAAGCCGCGCTGCACAAGGCCGGCTTTATAAGCGCTCCAGATAGCTCTTGGGAAAACTTCCCCAAAGCCCGTGTTCAGGCGCTTTTGGGCGCAGGCTTCCGCCCCGTTTGAGCCGCTCCCAAATGAAAAAGCCCCGCGCCTTTTTCAGGCTGCGGGGCTTCATCTCTCAAAAAACGTCCAAGCCTTAGCTTGCAGCGCCTTCTTTTTTCTTCTGGTCTGCATAGATGATCAGCGGCTGCGCATCCGAGGTCACAGCCTCTTCGTTCACAACGACTTCTTGCACGTTCTCAAGGCCCGGCAAGTCAAACATCGTATCCAGCAGGATATCTTCAAGAATAGAGCGCAGACCGCGCGCGCCTGTCTTGCGTTCAATCGCACGGCGCGCGATCGCTTTCAGCGCATCGTCGGTAAACGTCAGCTCGGCGCCCTCGATCTCAAAGAGGCGCTGGTATTGCTTCACCAGAGCGTTCTTCGGCTCTGTCAAAATCGTCACAAGCGCGTCTTCGTCGAGGTCTTCCAAGGTTGCCAAAACAGGCAGACGGCCCACAAACTCGGGGATCAGACCGAACTTGAGCAGATCTTCCGGCTCAAGTGACTTGAACGTCTCGCCGATGCCGACAAGGCTTTCGTCGCGCACATCGGCGCCAAAGCCCATGGCCGAGCCTTTGCCGCGCTGCTTGATGATGCGGTCAAGGCCCGCAAAAGCACCGCCGCAGATGAAGAGGATGTTGGTCGTGTCCACTTGCAGGAACTCCTGCTGTGGATGCTTGCGCCCGCCCTGCGGCGGCACAGAGGCTACCGTGCCTTCCATCAGCTTCAAAAGCGCCTGCTGCACCCCCTCGCCCGAAACGTCACGGGTGATTGAAGGGTTTTCAGACTTGCGCGTGATCTTGTCGACTTCGTCGATATAGACAATCCCGCGCTGCGCTTTTTCAACATTGTATTCGCTGGCCTGCAAAAGCTTGAGGATGATGTTTTCCACATCCTCGCCCACATACCCCGCCTCTGTCAGCGTCGTCGCATCGGCCATGGTAAACGGCACATCCAGAATCCGCGCCAGCGTTTGCGCCAGCAAGGTCTTGCCGCAGCCCGTCGGGCCGATCAGCAGGATGTTTGATTTTGACAGCTCGATGTCCCCGCCCTTCTGGGCGTGGTTGAGGCGTTTGTAATGGTTGTGCACAGCCACAGAGAGCACGCGCTTGGCTGTCGCTTGCCCGATGACATAATCATCCAGCACACCACAGATTTCTTGTGGCGTTGGCACCCCTTCGCTCGACTTCAGGCTGGAGCCTTTTGTCTCTTCGCGAATGATATCCATGCACAGCTCGACGCATTCATCACAGATAAAAACGGTCGGCCCCGCAATCAGCTTGCGCACCTCATGCTGGCTCTTGCCGCAAAAGCTGCAATAGAGCGTGTTCTTGCTGTCACCGCCTGAATTACTCGACATCAGTTCGCCCTTTCTGGCCTTCGTATCTCGCGTGTCGGGCGCTGTCTTGCCCGAACGCTTGGTGCTGGAGGGCTAGCTTAGGTCAGCCAGCGCCCCGCCACAATCTCAAATTCGCCTCACCCCGTGCAGAGGTCAGGCCTCATCATCACCCGATTTATCGCGGTTGGTGACGATCTCGTCAATCAAGCCCCAGTCCTTGGCCTCTTCAGGGCTCATAAACTTGTCACGCTCAAGCGCGGCTTCCACATCGGCCAGCTTCTGGCCCGTGTGGTGCACATAGATCTCGTTGAGGCGGCGCTTCAGTTTCAGCGTCTCTTCAGCGTGGATCATAATATCGCTGGCCTGCCCTTGGTAGCCGCCCGAGGGCTGGTGCACCATCACACGGCTGTTGGGGAGGCTAAAGCGCATGCCCTTTTCGCCGGCTGTCAGCAAAAGCGAGCCCATGCTGGCCGCCTGCCCGATCACAAGGGTCGAAACCTTGGGCTTGATGTATTGCATCGTGTCATAGATCGACAGACCGCTTGTCACCACGCCACCGGGCGAGTTGATATACATGCTGATCTCTTTTGAGGGGTTTTCCGCCTCAAGGTGCAAAAGCTGCGCCACAATCAGGCTGCTCATCCCGTCGTGCACAGGGCCGTTCAGAAAAATGATGCGCTCTTTGAGAAGGCGCGAAAAGATGTCATAGGCGCGCTCGCCACGGCTCGTCTGCTCAACCACCATAGGCACAAGCGTATTCATGTATGTTTCAAACGGGTCTGTCATCGTATCCTGCCTGCTCTTTGGGTCTGATCCGAGCTATATCGGATCATTGCTAACAGAGTCTTAGTGGTGCGCTCAAAGGGCTGCAAGGCCCGATGGCCCGTTTTTGCCCTCAAGGTCTTCTTGGCGCAGTCACGATTGTGGTATAAAGCGAGCTGTCACGCCGCCAACACAGGAGCCGCCCATGTCCGACACGCCCCGCTCCTTTGTCGAGAAAGGCTCCTCGGCACATTTTGATGTCGAGTTTGATGGCCAGACAGACACGTTCCACTTTCTGCTTCTGCCCAAAACCACCATGCTCGCCGTGGCCGCAGCCATCGAGCCGCTGCGCATCGCCAACCAGATCACAGAAAAACCGCTCTACAACTGGTATACGCTCAGCGAAACAGGCGCGCCCGTCACCTGCTCCAACGGGATGCGCATCACCCCTGACAAACCCCTCGAAAGCCTGCCCGCAGGCGCACAGTGCTTTGTCTGTGGCGGGGTTGAGCCCGAGCGCAACATCTCGGCCCCCGTTCTGGCCTGGATCCGCCGCGAGGCCCGCTTTGGCCGCCGCTTTGGCGGCATCTGCACAGGCACATTCGCACTGGCCGCCACAGGCCAGATCAAAGACCAGTATTTCACCCTCCATTGGGAAAACCAGCAGCGCTTTCGCGAAGACTACCCCGATCTGTCCCCGACAGACCGCCTCTACGAAATCGACCGTGGCCTCATCACCTGCGGAGGCGGCAACGCCAGCATTGATATGATGCTCGCCCTGATGGAGCGCCGCCATGGCCCCAAGCTGGCCGCCGTCGTGGCCGATATGTGCCTGCACGGGCGCGCCACCAGCTCCAAGTCGTCCCAGACAACGGCCTCCTCTGCCGCCATCGGCTCGCGCAACCCGCACCTGCTGGCCGCGCTTGAGCTCATGCGCGAAGAGGTCGAAGACCCGCTCTCCATGTCTGATATCTGCACACGCCTCGGCGTCTCGCGCCGCCAGATCGAGCGGCTGTTTCTGCGCCACATCGGCCAGCCACCCATGCATTGCTACCTCGAAATCCGCCTCGCCCGCGCGCTCGCCTACCTCAAAGAAACCAATATGACAGTGGCCGATGTCGCCGTCGCGACGGGGTTCTCCTCTTCAAACCACTTCACCAAGCGCTTCAAAGAACGCTACGGGCGCACCCCGCGCAGCTACCGCGTCAGCTGGAGCTAAGCCCCTCCAACGAGAGAGCCGCCCAATCACCAGGTCTTTCTTTTTGCCCCAAATATCCCGGGGGGAGCGCGAGGGGGGCTGGCCCCCCTCGCCTGGTCGGACTGTGCGCAAGCACAGTCCGAAGCCCTGCTACGCCCCGAACATGTCTGCGGTGATCCCCGCATACCAGCCGATGCTTTCTTCATAAGTGGTCTTGCGCAGCGCCGCGTCTTCGCCTGTTGCGCTGATAAACCCGTCCACCTTGGCGATTTTTTCGTCCGTCGCCTCATAGGTTGCCCCGACTTTCACACCATCATCCGTGTCAATCAGGCTCCAGCAGGTGTTGGAGAACTTCGCGGGAAACACTTTGCTCCCCGTCAGCGCGCCGCGCACGGCCATGGCACATACTTTCGCCTGTGAGTTGGCCGAATAGCCCGATTTGGGCATATCGCCCTGATTGGTCGCATCGCCCAGCACATAGATGTTCTCGTCCTTGCGGCTTTGCATCGTGTGGCCGCTCACAGGGGCCCAGTTGCCCTCGTTCACGCCCGCAAGCTCGCAAATCCGCCCGGCTTTCATGGCAGGGATCACGTTGCAGACATCCACTTTCGTGACCTCGCCATCAATGCTCACCGTCATATCATCGGCGTTCACTTCCACGTTGCCACCGCCGAACTCTTCGCCGATCCAGTCCACCATCCCGTTGTAATGCTTGCCCCATCCCTCCTGAAACAGTGCCTGCTTTGAAAACTTGGGCTTGGGATCAGCCACAATAATCTTCGCGGTCGGGTTTGTCTCTTTCAAGACATGCGCCACCATCGAAATCCGCTCATATGGCCCGGGCGGGCAGCGGTACGGGTTGGGCGGCGCCACCATCGCAAAGACACCGCCCTCAGGCATCGCCTCGACCTGCGCTTTCAGCAGCTCGCTCTGCGACCCCGCCTTATAGGCATGGGGCATCTTGTTTTGCTGGCTCACGTCCCAGCCGGGCACCGCGCCATCTACAAAGTCGATACCGGGGCTGAGGATGAGCTTGTCATAGGGCAGCACAGCGCCGCCCGCGAGGGTCACGGTCTTGGCGGCCGCGTCCACATCAATCGCCCAGTCATGCACCACATTCACACCCGCGTTGGCCAGGCCGCCATAAGAGTGGCCCAGCGAGCTGATCTCGCGGAACCCGCCGATATAGAGGTTGGAGAAAAAGCAGGTGTAATATGCACGGCTCGGCTCGATCAGCGTCACGTCAATCTCGCCCTTGCCATCCTTGGCCAGATAGCGCGCCGCCGTTGCACCGCCTGCGCCCCCGCCAATGACAATCACCTTGCCCGCGCCGCCGCCAGCGGCGCGCACATGCGGCGCACTGAGCAGCGTGGCCGCTGCGGCACCTGTGCCTATAAAGGCTCTTCTATTGAGTTTCATTTGGTCTTCCTCCCTTATTTATTGAACAGTTACTCGACACTCTTAAAGTAAGCCGCCAGCGCCGCGATCTCCTCGTCGCTCAAGCGCCCCGCCATCATCTGCATCACAGGATGTGGCCTGATCTTGCGCTTGTAGGCGTGCATTGCCACCACAAAGTCTTCCTCGGGCCACTGCGTGATCGAGGGGATGCCGTCATCCGCCCCGCTCTGCTGGTGGCACGAGCTGCACTCGCTGGCGAGATATTCGCCATACTCGGGGTCTCCCACAATCGCGAGGATCTCAAGCGGCAGCTCCACCTCTTTGGGCACACCCGTTGGCTGCGCCTCAGGAATGTTGGACGGATCGTCCGAGAACGTCCGCAAATAGGCCAAAAGGTCGGCCCGCTTTTCTGGCTCTTTGATGCCGCGAAAGTTCATCCGCGTATCCGACACAAGCGCCTTCGGGTTCTCGATATAGGCGTCCAATGTGGTCAAATCCCAGACAAGCCCTGCCGCGCCCTCGCGCAGCAAGCCCTTGGAATATTTATACTCTTGCGAAAATTCACCTGCCGCTCGCCCGAAAATCCCGTTCAGATGCGGCCCGACACGGTGCTTGGCGCCATAGCCAATCTGGTGGCACGAGGTGCAGGTGTGATACACCTTCGCGCCGCGCTCCACATCGCCAATTTCTTCGGCCTGTGCCGTACTCGCCAAAAGTGCGAGCGTCACCACCCTACCAAACATCCGGATCAATCCCTCTCTCCTCCAGCTCCACAAACTTATCCTGCAAATACCGCTGGAAGGTTTGCCCCTCAAATTTCGCCTCGGCCACATACTCCAGCGATGACAGGTAATGAAACGGCTTCAGGTAGCCCGGCATCCGAAATGTCTGAGCCTTGCCAATACTTTGCGCGCCCCTGTTCATGTTGTGAGCCAAAATAGTGGTGGGCGTAAAGTTCACCCCCCACTTCGCCGCAAGGTCACGCTCTTCCAGCGCCTCCCCATCAAAATCAACCACCTCACGCGCCCCGAACATATCAAGCTGGATCACGTCAAAATGGGTTTTGATATAGTCGCTGATCTCGCTGCGCGCGAAGTTTACCTCATGCAGCTCGCGGCAATACGGGCAACCGTTTTGCTCATACAAAATCATCAGGTGCCGCCCGTTGTCGGCCGCAGCCGCAAGGTCGTCTCCGAGCTCTAGAAATGTATCAGAAAACCAAGGCTGCTTGTGCAAGCCATCATCGCCAAGCATCGCAGCAAGCGCTGTGCTGGCTGAACCGAACGCTGCCGCGCTCGAAAGCGTAAACTGCCGTCTTGTCAGCATAGTCCCTCCTCCCAAAGGTTCCTGCTCACATCATGGCACAGATTCGCCAAATCGCAAAACGGGGACGCTCCAAAAAGCGCCCCCGTTTGATATTATTCAGAGAATGATTTCAGATATTCCGTCACAGCGATAATATCTTTTTCTTTCTTCAGGCCTGCGAACGACATTTTCGTCTTATTCACAAAGTCACGCGGCTTGGTAAGGAAGGCGGCCATGTTGGCCTCGTCCCAGATCACTCCGCTTTCGCCCATTTCGGCCATCGTCTTGGAGTATTTGAAGTCTTCGATGTGCCCCAGCTTGGCGCCCATCACCCCGTTCAGGATCGGGCCTGTGCGGTTCTTGGCGCCGTCACCTACCTGGTGGCAGGCTTTGCACTTCTTGAAGACCTTCTCGCCCTCAGCCACAAGCGCCATATCCAGCGCTGCAACTTCTACGGCAGCCTCTTCAGCCACAGGCTCGGCCGCAGCTTCTTCTTCCATAGCTGCAGGCTCTGCGGTGGGGTCATCAGGTGAGTTCGGATCGCCTTTGAACACTACGTTCTTGGTGATCTCCACGTCGCCGTCCTTGCAGTTTTCCATGCAGGGCTCACGCACAAAATGCGCCTCGGCTGTCAGACGGTCATCAATGATAAACCCGTCAGCATTGGGCATTTCCACATCCAGGAACGTCTCTTTAGAGAGCACAAAGTCTTCATCAACCAAATCGTTGGAATAGAGAATATACGCTGTAATCGCATAGACCTCATCCGCCGTCAGCGTCTGCGCGGCGCCAAATGGCATGGAGCGGTTGATATAGTCCCATGTGGTCGAGAGGTAGGGCCAGTAAGAGCCGACTGTTTTCAACGGGTCCTTGTGGTCGAGCGTGTCCTTGCCACCGGCCAGCTTGGGCCAGTTGCCCGCACCTTCGGCAAAGTCGCCGTGGCAGACAGCACAGTGCTGCGCAAAGACTTCATCGCCCGTCCAGACATCGCCCGAGCCTTCGGGCAGGCCCGTGCCATCAGGGTGAATGTCCAGATCCCACGCGGCAATCTCCGCATCCGTCGCCGCGCGGCCAAGGCCGAGCTTTTCAGCCGCAACAGGGCTGCTGGCCGCAGCAAGCGCAATGGCGGCAACTGTCAGCTTAAGAAATTTCGACATTGTTGGCCTCCCCGTTTGGCTGCACCCACCATGTCTGGATGCCGTTGTTGTGATAGATCGAGTTCTCGCCGCGCACGTCGCGCAGCTCGTTTTTCGTGGGCTGGACATAGCCCGTCTCGTCCATCGCACGGGCCTGAAGGAACATTTCCTCCCCGTCCCATGTGGTATCAAGGTAAAAGCGTGTCAGCGCCATGCGCTCACCCGGCTTGGCAAGGCGGGCTGTTTCCCACGTTTTGCCACCGTCTTTTGACACATCCACCCGCGTAACCGCGCCGCGGCCAGACCACGCCAGACCGCTGATAACCATCGGGCCTTTGCCGTGCTTGATAGGCATCTGCGGGCTCGGGCTTGTGATGATGGATTTCGCGTCCATCTCCCATGTCCACTTGCGGCTCGTGCCGTCGGCCAGCGTGTCGGTGTATTTTGAGGTTTCTTCACGGCTTTCAACAGCAGCATCGGTCACTTCGATGCGGCGCAGCCACTTGACCCACATGTTGCCTTCCCAGCCCGGAACGCAAAGACGCACAGGATACCCATGCTCCATGCGCAGCGCTTCGCCGTTGGCTTTAAAGGCCACAAGGCAGTCGTCCAGCGCTTTTTCCATCGGGATGGAACGGCCGTTTGAAGAGGCATCCGCACCTTCAACATAAACCCACTTGTCTTTCAGGTCGCCCGCCGCATCAAGGCCGGCTTCTTCCAGAAGCGTGCGCAGCGTGACGCCCGTGTATTCCATGTTGTGGATCATACCGTGGGTATATTGCGCGCCGTTCAGCTGTGCGCCGGCCCACTCCATACCCGTATTCGCGGCACATTCGCAGAAATACACGTGGTTTTCGCGTGGAAAGCGCTCAAGGTCTTCATATGTAAACACCAGCGGCTGATCGACCAAACCGTTGATCATCAGGCGGTAGTCTTCTTTTTTCAGATCAATCGCACCCGAGTGGTGGCGCTCAAACGCGCACCCTTGTGGGGTGATTGTTCCGTCAAGCGCGTGAATGGGCGTAAAGTTGATCGAGCTGATCTGGTCAGCCGTCAGCCATTCAACAGTGCGGCGCACCACGTCGCTCTCATATTCAATCGGCAGGCCATAGGGTGTCTCATCGACCCCGGCTCCAAGGCCACTGGCCCATTCCTGCACTTCAGTAATCAGCGGGTCATCTGCCCGCGCCGTACCGGCCACTGCCGCCACAGGCACAGACGCAGCCGCTGCTTTCAAAAAAGCGCGCCGCGATGGCCCTTTAATTGCCGAGTTCTCCGTCATCGAATCTCGCCTCCCTATTTTCGATCTTATTCACGATATTGAATTTAACCCGATTTGTATACCATCATATTCAACGAAGTGAATGAAGAATTGACACAAGCTTCACCAAGCCGCCAAGCGCGCCTTGACGCAGGCAAGCCCATGGCCGACACTTGCCCAAAAGACCAAGGCCGCGTGTGTGGCCACCAGTGATAAGTTGAGCCGTATGAGTGACACCCCCTATTCTTCCCAGCCGCCCAAGGCGTTTTGGCGCACAGGCGTCGCCGATGCGGGCATCTGGGGCTATGAGAGCCTTTTCCGCTCCAAGTGGAAGCTTCCCGCCAATGCCGCTTTTGCCACCTATGGCAGCTGTTTTGCGCAGCATATTTCGCGCGCGGTGCAGGCCAATGGCAAACCATGGGTCAATGCCGAGCCAGCGCCCGCCTCGGCCTCGCCCGCACTGGCGGCAACGTTCGGCTACGGCGTCTACTCGTCCCGCACAGCCAATATCTACACCGCGCGGATGCTGGAGCTCTGGGTCGCCCTCGCCCGCACGCCCGCGCTCTGTGACAATATCGAAATCTGGGAAGATGATCAGGGCCGCTTTCGCGACTCCCTGCGCCCCGCCATCGAGCCTGACGGGTTTGAGACCCGCGAAACCTGCCTTGAAATGCTGCGCGCCACGGCCCGCGCCTTTGGCCGCTCGGCCCGCGAGGCACAGGTCTTTGTCTTTACCATGGGGCTCACCGAGGGCTTTGAACACGCCGAAACAGGCCAGCCCTACGCGCTCTGCCCGGGCACGCTTGCAGGCACCTATGATGCGGCCCGGCACCGTTTTGTAAACTACCGCTACCCCGCGATCCTGAAATCCATGCGCACCGCCATTCGCGGGCTGCGCAAGCTCAACCCCGAGCTCAAGTTCCTGCTCACGGTCTCGCCTGTGCCGCTCACAGCCACCGCCACAGACCACCACGTGTTGCTCGCCACGCAATATTCAAAGTCGGTCTTGCGCGCCGTTGCGGGGGATCTGGCAGAAATGGCAGCCGATATCGACTATTTCCCCAGCTACGAGATCATCGCGAGCCCGCCGACGCGCGCGCAGTTCTTTGCGCCCAATATGCGCTCGGTCGCCCCAGAAGGTGTGGCGCTGGTGATGGAGCATTTCTTCCGCGGCATGCGCTTTTCCAAAAAGACACTGGCTGGCAATGCCACCGAAGCGAGCCGCCGCTCCGCCATCAAGGCCGAGGCCGTGGCCGAAGACCTCGCCTGCGAAGAAATCCTGCTCGACCAAGGGGCAAGCTCATGAGCCGCCTCATTGTGGTCGGCGACAGCCACGCCCGCGCCCTCGCCCTTGGCGCAACGGCTCTGGGCTATGACACGCTCAGCTATGCCACATCAGCCGCCGTCTGGCGCGACGGTGTGGTGCGCCTGCGCGCCGATGGCACACTCGCCTCCGAGCGCCCCCGCGCCCGCGCCAACATCGCCGCGTTTTCAAAAGAGGTCGGCGCAGAGAACCCGCTCACATCCGGCGCGCCCGTGGTGGCCAGCGTGGGCTACCACGCCTCGCAGTTCCAGACCGATATGCGCATGGCCAAACTCGGCCTCACCACGGCCTCCAGCAAATCGGCGCAATCGCTGCTCTCGCCCGCGTTTCTCGCCGCATGGCTCAAAGAGGCCCGCCATGAGGCGCTTGAAGGCCTCGCCACCATCGCCGCCACCGCGCCGCTGGTGGTCGTGACCCCTCCGATGTTTCAGCCCAACCCGCTCTTGGCAGCCCTGAACGAGGCGCTCAGCGCGCTCATCCGCGCCCATGGCCTGCCGCTCTATGACCCGAACACAGCTCTGGCTGGCAAAGACGGCACATTGCCCCACAAATTTGCCCATGACGACGCAAAACACGGCAACGCCGCTTTTGGCACTGCCGTGTTCAAAGACCTTCTGCGCCTCAAGCTCATCGCCAAGCCCAAATCGCAAAAGTAAATTAAAGCAATCTCTTACATCGTGGAGTTAACCGCGCCACCATCCAGCAAAATATTCTGCCCCACCATGAAGCCCGCATATTGCGAGCACATGAAAGCGCATGTCTGGCCAAACTCTTCCGCCGTGCCGTAGCGGCGCGTCGGAATGGTGGCTTCGCGCTGTTGCTTGGCCTCTTCAGGGCTGATGCCCTGCGCCGTGGCCACACCGGCATCAAGCCCCGTTGCGCGGTCGGTCGCGTGAATGCCCGGCTGCAGATTGTTGATGGTCACACCGCTCGGCGCAACCTGACGGGATGTCCCCGCCACAAAGCCCGTCAGCCCCGCGCGCGCAGAGTTGCTCAGCCCCAGCACAGGAATCGGCGCTTTCACCGACTGGCTGGTGATGTTCACAACACGGCCCCAGCCCTGCTTTTGCATATGCGGCACAAGCGCCTGCATCAGCGCAATCGGCGTGAGCATATTGGCATCCAGCGCCGCGACAAAGTCATCGCGTGACCAGTCTGTCCATGTTCCGGGGGGCGGCCCGCCTGCATTTGTGACCAGAATGTCCACATCTCCCGCAGCCGCCAGAACCTTTGCGCGGCCCTCTTCTGTGGTGATGTCGGCCGCCACAGCGACAACCTCGACACCGTATTTGCCAGCAATATCAGCCGCAACCGCCTCCAGCGTCTCCGCGCCGCGCGCGTTCATCACAAGGTTTACCCCTGCTTCGGCGAGCGCCTCGGCACAGCCACGGCCCAGCCCCTTGGAGGATGCGCACACCAGCGCTTTTTTACCTGCAATTCCCAAATCCATGTCGCGTCTCCCTCATGTTTGCGCGCCACAAAACCCCAAATTGCCCCCAATGGCCAGAGCAGAGCCGCAGGCTTGCCGTCCTTTCGCCCCAATCTTAAGATAGCCCTGCCAAAAGTGCTGAGGAAAACAAGTTACATGAGCGAAACCGCCCAAGCCCTTCAGGTCTATCCAGCCGCCATGCTGCCCGTGTCCAACGGGGCCAACCTTGGCGATAATCTCAGCTTTGCCGCTGATCTGATGCTGGATGATTCCTACCAGCTTGCCCCCGAAGCGGCCCCGCAGCGCCTCAGCCTGCATGCGCTTGAAAACGGCCACTTTCGCGTGGCCGATAACACCGAGACAGGCTGTGTCGGGGCAACAGTCGTGCTCGACAGCTGCATCACCCTGATGGACAGCCAGAGCCAGCCCATCGAAGTCTTGCTTCTGGTTGAGGTCGATGGCACGGGCCATGTCGCGCAGGTCTACGCCATGCCACTGGCCCCGCTTGAGCCCAAGTCCGATTACCGCCTTGTCGGCATTGATGCCGAAACCGCGCATTTGCGGTTTGCGCAGGTGGCCTGCGTGTCTTTCACGCGCGGCACCCGCCTCAGCCTGGCCACAGGCGAGCAGCGCGCCGTCGAAGAACTACAGGTGGGCGACAAGCTCCTCACCCGCGATGCAGGCCCCCAGCCCATCCGCTGGATCGGCCAGCACACCGTGCGCGCCATGGGCGAGTTTGCCCCCGTGCACATCGCCAAAGGCACGCTGCACAACGAGCGTGACCTGCTCGTCTCCCCTGATCACCGCCTCTTTGTCTACCAGCGCGAAGACCGCTTGGGCGCAGGCCGCGCCGAAGTGCTGCTCAAAGCCCGCCACCTTCTCAATGGCGAGAGCGTCACCCGTCAGGAAGGCGGCTTTGTCGACTACTTCCAGATCCTCTTTGATGCCCACCAGATCGTCTTTGCCGAGGGCATCGCAGCCGAAACCCTTCTGATCGAGGCGCGCACGCGCTCTGCCCTGCCCGCCGATGTGGCCGAAACACTGGGCGGCACCCTCGCAGGCCACGCCAGCCGCGCTCACAGCGAGTTCGAGGTGGGCCAAAGCCTGCTCAACCGGCCCGATGCGGCCGAGTTGCTCTTGCGCGCCTCGCGCGGCGTCTAGTCCATATCGTCAAACAGCGCCGCCCGCCGCCGCTCTGATCGGGCGCGTTGCAGCTCGATCTTGCGCTCCATATAGCGCTCAAAGCGTGGCAGATGCGTCTGCCCGTCCCAATGGGCGCTCACCTTGCCCGAGGCCAGCCCCAGCCAGTAGAGCCTGAGGATCTGGTTGATCCGCGCGCCATAGCCCGGCCCCATCTTGCGAAACCAGCGCACCATATCGGCGTCCAGCCGCACCGTCACACGTGTCTTGGCCCGCGCGATGGGCTGCGCCTCTTCCAACCCGTCCCAGCTGTCAGGCAGCCCCGTGTCGATCCACTCTTCCGTGAGCGCCTCTTGCAGCTCTTTCAATTCGCGCATCAGCTCGCGCTCTGCCGCCGCTTTTGTCGCCTGTACCATGTGTCACCTCACGTTGTTTTGACAGAGACTGGCAGGCAGGCGTTAAGGTTTTCAAAGAGCAGCGCACGCCTGTTTTGGCGGTGCACGCAGGGTGCACGCCCGGTGCACGCATATCACCCCCCCGGACTCGCTATGTATTCTTGCCAAAGCAGCATTCGTTACCTATACGCGCGCTCATGGCTACAGACCTTTCAAACCGCCCGAAGCTTCCCGCTGAAATTGCCCGCCGCAGAACGTTTGCGATCATCTCGCACCCTGATGCTGGCAAAACCACGCTGACGGAAAAGTTCCTCCTCTATGGTGGCGCCATCCAGATGGCCGGCCAAGTGCGCGCCAAAGGCGAAGCCCGCCGCACCCGCTCTGACTTTATGCAGATGGAAAAAGACCGTGGCATCTCTGTCTCGGCCTCGGCGATGTCGTTTGATTTCAACGGCTTGCGCTTTAACCTCGTGGATACGCCCGGCCACTCTGATTTCTCTGAAGACACCTACAGAACGCTCACCGCCGTTGATGCGGCCGTCATGGTGATCGACGGGGCCAAGGGCGTTGAGAGCCAGACACAGAAGCTCTTTGAAGTCTGCCGCCTGCGTGATTTGCCGATCCTGACCTTCTGTAACAAGATGGACCGCGAGAGCCGCGATACCTTTGAGATTATTGACGAAATCCAAGAGATGCTGGCGATTGATGTCACCCCCGCCAGCTGGCCCATCGGCGTCGGCTCCGAGTTCATGGGCTGTTATGACCTCCTCAACGACCGCCTAGAGCTGATGGACCGCGCCGACCGTAACAAGGTTGGCGAATCTATCAAGATCAAAGGCTTGGATGACCCGCTCCTCGCCGAGCACCTGCCCAAACACCTGCTGGAAAAGCTGCTGGAAGAGGTCGAAATGGCCCGCGAGCTGCTGCCCGAGCTTGTGCCCCAATCGGTGCTCGAAGGCCACATGACCCCGATCTGGTTCGGCTCCGCCATCAACAGCTTCGGCGTGCAAGAGCTGATGAGCGGCATCGGCGACTACGGCCCTGAACCCCAAATACAGAACGCCGAGCCGCGCAAAATCGCCCCCGAAGAAACCAAGGTTTCTGGCTTTGTTTTCAAGGTTCAAGCCAATATGGACCCAAAGCACCGCGACCGCGTGGCCTTTGTGCGCATGGCTTCGGGCCACTTCAAACGCGGCATGAAACTGACCCATGTGCGCACCAAAAAGCCGATGGCAATCAGCAACCCGGTGCTCTTTCTCGCCTCTGACCGCGAGCTGGCCGAAGAGGCTTGGGCCGGCGATATCATTGGGATACCCAACCACGGCCAGTTGCGCATCGGCGATACGTTAACCGAAGGTGAACTTTTACGGGTTACCAACATTCCCTCCTTCGCGCCCGAGCTGCTGCAAGGCGTGCGCGCGATGGATCCGATGAAGTCAAAGCACCTTGAAAAGGCTTTGATGCAATTCGCCGAAGAAGGGGCTGCGAAGGTTTTCAAGCCCAGCATCGGCTCGGGTTACATCGTCGGTGTGGTCGGCGCACTTCAGTTTGAAGTGCTCGCAAGCCGGATCGAGCTGGAATATGGCCTGCCTGTCAGGTTTGAGAACTCACAGTTCACCTCGGCCCGCTGGGTTAACGGTGCACGCCAAGATGTTGAAAAGTTTGTTGGTTTGAACAAACAGCACATCGCAACCGACCACGACGGCGACACAGTTTATCTGACGCGCCTCAAGTGGGATATCGACCGCGTCGAGCGAGATCACCCCGAGATCAACCTCACCGCGACAAAGGAAATGATGGCCTAACCAGACTTGGGGTGGCAAACTGTGCCCATGATGATTGTACCTGTTTTGCCGCCCTTACCCCACGCGAGCGCCACATGACTTGGGGCATTGTCTCAACGGTCAAAGCGCCTCTGGCCGACATAGAGCGCTTCGCCGCCTATCACATCGAGCTGGGTGCCGCGCGCATCTGTATCTATCTGGATGACGACAACGAAGAGGCCTACACAGCCCTCAAGCGCCACCCGAAACTCCGCGTCTTTCGCACCCATGATGCGCACTGGCGCAGCAAAAACCGCCCCCAAAAGCACCAGGCCCGCCAAGGCGCCAATGCCCGCCACGCCTATAAACGCAAGGCCGAGGGCCTTGATTGGCTCGCGCATATTGATGTGGACGAGTTCCTCTACCCGCTGGCCGAGCCCATCAGCGCCCAGCTCGCCGCGCTCCCTTCGGCGTGCATGGCCGCGCGCGTGCGCCCCGTTGAGGCCCTCTGGCACCCGCAAGGCGAAACCCACTTCAAGGCGATGACAAACGAGCGCAAACAACGCCAGCGCGAAACCGAGGCGATCTACCCCACCTTCGGCGCGCACCTCAACGGGGGCTTTCTCAGCCACGTGGCTGGCAAGCTCTTTGTGCGCACAGGCGCAGACGAGGCCGATTACCGCATTCACAATGTCTACCTGAACGGCGTTGAAAACCCGGGGCAGGAAGAGCTGCTCGGCACCGAGCTGTGCCATATGCACG
This sequence comes from Lentibacter sp., assembly GCF_965658795.1. Lineage (NCBI taxonomy): Bacteria > Pseudomonadati > Pseudomonadota > Alphaproteobacteria > Rhodobacterales > Roseobacteraceae > Lentibacter > Lentibacter sp. The sequence continues at coordinate 49,600 of NZ_CBFHTG010000004.1, forward strand.
CCACCAGTTTTGAGCATTGGATGCAAAACTACCGCTACCGCCTTGCCCACGGCGTATACCGCGCCGAGCTGAAGCCCAACCGCCCCCGCGCAGCAGGCGGCCTAACCATAAACGAGTTGTTAAGCACTCTGGAGCAAACTGAAGGCGTCGAAGGGCTGAAAGCGTTTTATGAAGAAGTCTGCATAGCAACGCCCGAGCTTTTGGCCCGCCTGAAGGCCCACGGCCTCTTGCGCAGCCACAGTCTTGCGCTTGAGGCTGCGCGCCAAAAGCACTTTCCGAGCGGGGCCTAACCGCCCCATAGTGCCCTATATGCGCCCATAGAGCCTTCCAAAAGGCGGGCTGATTGACCTTTGCACAAGTTTTGCGTAAAGAGCGTATATGGGGTCGATCAAGCGATAGGCTGGGCCAAACGGGCCTGACCCCTTACATACGCTACGGGCCAAATGTGTCCGTAAACAACGGATACACATGACAAAATTCTCTGATCTGAATCTTGATCCAAAGGTTCTCAAAGCTGTCGCCGATTCTGGCTACGAAACACCCACCCCCATTCAGGCTGGCGCGATCCCTCCCGCCCTCGAAGGCCGCGATGTCTTGGGCATTGCCCAGACGGGCACAGGCAAGACCGCCTCCTTCACATTGCCAATGATCTCGATGTTGGCCCGTGGCCGCGCCCGCGCGCGGATGCCGCGCAGCCTCGTGCTCTGCCCCACGCGCGAACTCGCCGCACAAGTGGCCGAAAACTTTGACGCCTATGCCAAATATGTGAAGCTCAACAAAGCCCTGCTCATCGGCGGTGTCAGCTTTAAAGAGCAGGAAGCCGTGATCAACCGCGGCGCCGATGTTCTCATCGCCACCCCAGGCCGCCTGCTTGACCATTTCGAGCGCGGCAAGCTCTTGCTCACAGGTGTGCAAATCATGGTTGTCGATGAAGCCGACCGTATGCTCGACATGGGCTTTATCCCCGATATCGAGCGGATTTTCAGCCTCACACCGTTCACACGTCAGACCCTCTTCTTCTCGGCCACCATGGCCCCCGAGATCGAGCGGATCACCAACACATTCTTGTCCAACCCCGAGCGGGTCGAAGTGGCGCGTCAGGCGACGACATCAGAGAACATCACCCAATCCGTGGTGATCTTCCAAGCCTCACGCAAAGACCGCGAAGGCACCGAAAAGCGCAAACTTCTGCGTGATCTGATCGCAGCCGAGGGCGACGCCTGCAAAAACGCAATCATCTTCTGCAACCGCAAGATGGATGTCGATACGGTCATGAAATCCATGAAGAAATACGGCCTTGATGCCGCAGCGATTCATGGAGACCTTGAGCAATCCCAGCGGATGAAAACACTCGCGGGCTTCCGCGATGGCAGCTTGCGCTTCCTTGTCGCCTCGGACGTGGCCGCCCGTGGCCTAGATATTCCCGATGTGAGCCACGTGTTCAACTACGATGTCCCCAGCCATGCCGAAGACTATGTCCACCGCATCGGCCGGACAGGGCGCGCGGGCAAAAAAGGCACCGCCATCATGATCTGCAGTCCACGCGATGCGCGCAATCTTGATGACATCGAAGCACTGGTCAAAACGCAGATCCCACGGATCGGCGAAACAGCCGCAGAGGCGGTCGTTGAAGCCAAAGCAGAAGCCCCTGCCGAAGACGCGCCCAAGGCCGAAAAGCCCAAGCGCACACGCACACGCAAACCGCGCGGTGAAAAGGCGGCACAGGACAGCAAGCCCAAGGCAGACGCTCCCAAAGAGGCCGAAGTGGTTGCTGAAACAGCGCCCGAGGCTCCAAAAGCTGAAGTTGAAGTCAAAGCAGAGCCTACGCGCGCCAAAGACGCACGTGAAGACAAGGCCGAAAAGCCGGCCCGCACCCGCGAGTCTGGCCGTGGCGGACGTGGCTCGGACAACGGCAAACCCGTTGGCTTGGGAGAGGACATGCCCACATTCATCGCCAAGAGCTTTGAAGAGCGCATGGACAGCTAAGCAGCTGGTTATGTTATGAAAAAAGCCGCCCCGACCGATAAGGTCGGGGCGGCTTTTTCTTTAGGCCAAGCGGCTGATAATCACAGTGACTTCAGGCTTCTTGCCAATTTCATCAAACGCGCTGCGACGCGCGATTTTGCGCAGCTCTTGCTCGATCTTGCTGTCATCCGCCATGGTCTTCTTGCCCGCACGGCCAAGGAACTGCCCAAGGTCTTCTTCCAGAACCTCAACCAGCGGCGCTTTGCTGCGCCCTGTTTCCGGCAGGCCCATCAGCTCGCACCAAGGCTCGCCAAGCGCTTCGCCGTCTTCATCCAGAATAACCGTGACAATCACATGACCATTCAGCGCCATGCGAATACGGTCCCGCACGATCCCGTCAAGCGCACCCACCTGCGTGGAGCCATCCAGATAGCGGCGTCCCGTTTCGATATATTCGGCCACCTTGGGCGCGTTGCCCGTGAGCTCGACCATCATACCGTTGACAGCCACAATGCTCTTGCGGCCCTTTTCTTCAGCCAGCTTGGCATGCGCGCGCAAGTGGCGGTGCTCGCCGTGCATCGGAATAACCATCTGCGGGTTCATCAAGTCATGCGCCTTCGCAATGTCGGGGCGGTTGGCATGGCCCGAGACATGGTAGAGACCATCATTGTCATCAATGATATCCACACCCATTTCCGAGAACTGGTTCATGATCGAAATCACGCCACGTTCGTTGCCGGGGATGGTCTTTGACGAGAACAAAAACATATCCCCCTCTTTCATCTCGATCCCGTTGAACTTGCCACGCGCCAGCTGCGCTGAGGCCGCGCGGCGCTCGCCCTGGCTGCCTGTGACAAGCAGCATCAGGCTTTCGCGCGGAATGCTGCGGGCATCCTCGATCGACACGGTCGCAGGGAAGTCGCTGAGAACACCCGTCTCAACAGAGGCTTCCACCATACGGCGCATGGCACGGCCCATAAGGCAGATAGAGCGGCCCGCACGGGCGCCCGCTTCGGCCAAAGTCTTCACACGTGCCACATTGGAGGCAAAGGTGGTCGCAACAACCATCTTCTCGGCGCTCTTGATCAAGCCTGTGAGGTTGCCGCCAAGCTCGCTCTCGGAGCGGCCGGCATGGGGGCTGAACACATTGGTTGAGTCACAGATCATCGCCTTGATGCCATCTTTGGAAATCTCTTCCCAAAGCGCCTCATCAAAGGCCTCTCCCACGATCGGGTTGTGATCAATCTTGAAATCACCCGTGTGAAAGACACGGCCCGCAGGCGTTTCGATCAGAAGCGAGGAGCTTTCAGGAATAGAATGCGAAACAGGCACAAAGCTGACCTTAAAGGGCCCCGCATCAACCTTGGCAGGATAGGCCGAGACAGTCTCAACAGTATCTGCGCCAAAGCCATGCTCCGAAAGCTTGCGCCGCGCGATGTTGGCTGTGAACGCCCGCGCATAGACAGGCACATTCAACTCGCCAAAGAAGTGGCCAACAGCGCCAACGTGGTCTTCATGTGCGTGGGTGATAAACACCGCTTCCAGCTGGTCGCGCCGCGCTGTGAGCCACGCAAGATCAGGAAAGATCAGGTCAACCCCGGGGCTTGTGTCCATGTCTGGAAAGGTCACGCCCAGATCGACAAGAATAAGCCGTTCCTTATCCTTGGGGCCGTACCCGTAGACATAACAGTTCATTCCGATCTCGCCAGCCCCGCCAAGGGGCAGGTAGATTAGTCGTTCCGTGCTCATATAGTTCCCTGCTCTTTGTTATAGTTGTGTATCACACGAAGCCCATGCATCGTGAGGTCATCTTCAATTGCGTCAAACAGTTGTTCGCCTTGGGCGAAAAGCGGGGCAAGCCCCCCTGTTCCAATTACTTTCATGGGGCGGCCATATTCGGCACGCACGCGGCTTGTCAGCTCTTTAATGAGTCCGACATAGCCCCAAAAGATACCTGACTGAATGCAGGCAACCGTATTTGTTCCAATCACCTTTTCAGGCTGGGTAATATCGACATGCGGCAGCGCCGCAGCCCCTTGGTGCAGCGCCTCAAGGCTCAGGTTGACCCCGGGCGCAATAATACCGCCCACATAGGCGCCGTCCTCGTTCACCACATCAATGTTCGTTGCCGTGCCAAAGTCGATGACCATAGCGTTGCCACCGTGGCGGTCAAAACAACCCGCCGCATTGGCCAGCCTGTCAGGGCCAACGCCGGTGCCCGGATCAACCACAGGCGCAACAGGCAAGAGGCACTCGGGCTTGCCCACCACAAGGGGGCGGCAGTCAAAGAAGCGGTCGGCAAAAACCCGCAGGTTCCAGACCACACGCGGCACCGTCGAGCTGATCACCACATCGGTGATATCAGGCTTGATTTTGTAATGGCCAATCAGCGTGCTGAACCACGTGAAATAGGCATCTGCCGTGCGCGAATGGTGGGTCGAGGTCCGCAAGGTGCAGAGCCATGCCTCGCCATCCCAAATAGAGAAAACCGTGTTTGTATTGCCGCAATCGATTGCCAGTAGCATAGGCTCAAGCCCTCATCAGAAAAACACATCCGCCGCAGGGATGCTCACGCGCCCGTCAGCGCTGGTTAATACCAAATGGCCCTGCGCGTCTACCGTCTCAAAGGTGCCGTGCATCTCTTCGCGCATTGTCCGCGCGCGGATAACCTCGCCAAGGCGTGCCGCTTTTGACAGCCACGCCTCACGCACAGGCTCAAACCCGTAAGTTGAAAAGCGCTGCTCCCACACAGCAAAGGCCTCGGCCAAATAGCCCATAAAATCCTCTGGCAGCACTGTGACAGCCGTCTCGGCCTGCAGAGATACGGGGCGTACAGCGCCCTCCTCCACATCGCTCGCAGCAGGTGCATGGGCAAGGTTGACACCGATCCCGATGATAAGCGCCTCGCCGGCTGTTTCCAGCAGAATACCCGCCATCTTGCCACCGTTGAGCAACACATCATTGGGCCACTTCAGGCCAAGCTGCGCCTCAGGCGCAAGGGCTTTCACCGCATCATAGAGCGCAAGCGACGCCACAAAAGAGCGCAAGCCCATATCTGACGGGCTGCCCGCGCGAGGCAATACGAGGCTGGCGCTGAAGTTACCCGCAGGCATACTCCAAGCGCGGCCACGGCGGCCACGCGCCGCCGTCTGCGTTTGTGCATAAATCCAACAAGGGCCAGCCAGCCCCTTAAGAACACGAGAAGCCTCAGACATGGTGCTGTCAACTTCGCTCAGGCTGCGAAGATCATACCCCGCAGGCCACTTGGAGGGCGTTGGCTGGCTCAGTTTACAAGCGCCGCCGCCGCTGTTGCTGCTGCTGTATCAAGACCAAAGAGGCTGATCACACCAACCACCATCACAAGAGCCGCGCCCATGAGCATAACCCAAAGCGTCGGCGCGCTGTTCTCATCGAGTGCGCCTTGTGTCTCATCGCCAAAATACATGAAGTAGACGATGCGCAGGTAGTAATAGGCACCAATCGCAGAGGCCACAGCACTGGCGCCAACAAGCCAGAACAAGTCCGCTTCAATACCCGCCTGCCACACACCCAGCTTGGCAAAGAAGCCGAGCATAGGGGGAACACCCGCAAGGCTGAAGAGCAGAACAAGCAGCGCAAGCGCTTTACCTGGCTCGACCTTGGAATACATCCGCAGCGCGTTGATATCTGTCACAGGCATCCCGTCACGTTCCATGCTGAGCACAAAAGCAAATGTGCCGATGTTCATCGTCACATAGATCGCCATGTAGGTGAGCATGGATTCAATGCCAAGCGCCGTGCCCGCCGCAAGACCGATCATCGCATAGCCCATGTGGGCGATCGAGGAATAAGCCATCAGACGTTTGATATTGGTTTGGCCAATCGCCGCAATCGCGCCGAGGAACATCGACATAATCGAGAGCAGCACAAGAACTTTGCTCCAATCTGCCGAGACGCCGCCAAACGCATCGTGCAACACACGCGCAAACAGGGCCATCGCAGCAACCTTGGGGGCCGTCGCAAAGAAGGCCGTCACAGGTGTGGGTGAGCCTTCATAGACGTCAGGCGTCCACATGTGGAACGGCACAGCGCTGACTTTGAAGGCAAGACCGGCCATGACAAAGACAAGACCAAACAGCAAACCAACAGGTGCAAAGCCTTCGCCCGCCGCCGCAACGATGCCTGCGAACAGGGTCGTCCCCGCGTAGCCATAAACCAGCGATGCACCGTAAAGGAGCAAGCCCGACGACAGCGCGCCCAGCACAAAATATTTCAGGCCCGCTTCTGTCGAGCGCAGGCTGTCACGGCGCATTGCCGCGATCACGTAAAGCGCAAGAGATTGCAGCTCAAGACCCATGTAGAGGGTCATCAAATCACCTGATGACACCATCACCATCATACCGACCACGCTCAGCGCGATCAGGATCGGGTATTCGAACTTCATCATCTGGTGACGTTCAAGATAGCCAAGACCCATCACCAGAACAGCCGCCGCTGACAACAGGATGGTCACCTTGGCAAACCGCGCAAACGCATCGTCAACGAACATGCCACCAAAGGCTGTCGTTGCTCCACTGTCGCTGAGCCCGACCCAAGCCGCAACCAGCAGGAAAAGCCCTGCTGTGAGGTAGGTCAAAAGGCCTGCGAGCTTGTCCTTGCTCGTATACACCGCGCCAAGAAGCGCCAGCATCGCGTAGACGGAAATGGTGATTTCCGGCAGGATTGTATTCAGATCAGCCTGCATAACTCTCTCCGTTAGTGCGATTGGGCCAGCGCGGTGGCGGCCGTGCCTGCATCGTGCAGGGCAGTGTGATAATTGGAAACAAGCGCTTCAACAGAAGGCCCGATGATATCGGTGACAAGGCTTGGATAAACCCCCAACAGCAACGTCATTATAACAAGCGGTGCAAAGATGGTCTTCTCACGCGCGGTCATATCGCTGATGGTTTTCAAGCTTTCCTTGATCAGGTCACCAAAAACAACACGGCGATAGAGCCACAGCGCATAACCAGCCGACAGGATCACGCCAAGCGCCGCAACCGCAGCAACCCATGTGTTCACCTTGAAGACCCCCATCAACGTCAGGAACTCGCCCACGAAACCAGACGTACCGGGCAAGCCGACGTTCGCCATCGTGAAAAACATAAAGATCAGCGCATAAGCTGGCATACGGTTCACAAGCCCGCCGTAAGCATCAATCTCGCGGGTGTGCATACGGTCATAGATAACGCCCACGCAGAGAAAGAGTGCACCGGAAATGAAGCCGTGGCTGATCATCTGGAAGATCGCACCATCAACGCCCTGCTGGTTCACCGCGAAGATCCCCATGGTCACAAAGCCCATGTGCGCAACCGAGGAATAGGCAATCAGCTTTTTCATATCTTCCTGCACAAGCGCAACCAGCGAGGTGTAGACAATCGCGATCGCGCTCATCCAAAGCACCAGCGGCGCCACAACATCAGAGCCGACAGGAAACATCGGAAGGCTGAACCGCAAGAACCCGTAGCCACCCATTTTCAAAAGGATCGCCGCCAGAACAACCGAACCGGCTGTGGGCGCCTGAACGTGCGCATCTGGCAACCAGGTGTGCACAGGCCACATGGGCATTTTGACAGCAAAGCTGGCAAAAAACGCGAGGAAGAGAAGCGTCTGGAAACCACCGACAACCTGCACACCCAACAGCGAGAAGCCCTCAGACCCGAAGGTATGTTTCATCAGCGTCGGAATGTCGGTTGTGCCTGCGTCTGCATACATCGCCACCATCGCAACAAGCATGAGAACAGAGCCGAGGAAGGTGTAGAGGAAGAATTTGAAGCTCGCATAAATACGCTCTTTGCCGCCCCAGATCCCAATGATCAGGAACATCGGGATCAACCCCGCTTCAAAGAAGACGTAGAACAAGACCAGATCAAGCGCCATGAACACGCCAAGCATGAGGGTCTCAAGCACGAGGAAGGCAATCATATATTCCTTCACACGCGTCTTCACATCCCAGCTCGCAGCAATGGTGAGCGGCATCATGAAGGTTGTGAGCATCACAAACAGAACACTGATCCCGTCAACGCCCAGCTTGTACTTCAGGCCCATCAGCCATTCGCGCTCTTCCACCATCTGAAAGCCCGTATCGCTCGGGTCAAACTCGGCCAGAATAAACAACGAAACAAGCAATGTGATAGAGGTCGCGATCAGCGCAACCCACTTGGCATTGCGCGCTGACGCCGCATCATCACCGCGCAGAAACAGCGCCAGGATGAGCGCAGCAAGCGCAGGAATGAAAGTGACAATGGAAAGAAGGTTGTCCATTACCGTGTGCCCCCTGTAAAGGCCATCCACATGACAAGGAGAACAACTCCGATGACCATGGCGAATGCGTAAGTGAAAATGTAACCCGACTGAGCGCGCCCTGACAGGCGTGTGAAGAAGGGAATGATGCCCATGGCAACACCGTTGATCGAACCGTCAATCACACGGCCATCCCCCTTTTTCCAAAGGAAGCGGCCAAGCGCTTTGGCGGGGTTCACGAAAAGGAAGTCGTAGATCTCGTCAAAGTACCATTTGTTGAGCAGAAACAGGTAAAGCGGGCGCTGGCTCTCGGCCAGTTTCGCAGGCAGGCTCGGGCTCCAGATATAAAACCAGAGCGCTGTGATCAGGCCGATCAGCATCGCCGCAAAGGGGCTGACTTTGACCCATTTGGGCACCTCATGCGCGTCTGCCAATATCGTGTTGCTTTCGCCTGTGTAAATAGCGCCCTCACCCGGCTTGCCCGTAAAGACATAGTGATGCTTCGCCTCGCCACCGTGGTCATCGGCCTTGGCCGCACCGTGGTCGTCGCCGTGGCCCTCGTCTGCGTGCGCGTCATGCGCGCCAGCTTCCGCATAGGGCACACCGAAGAACTTACCGACAGTATCGGTATGGCCGAAGAACGAGTTGTACCAGATCGCACCCGCGAAAATCGCACCAAGCGACAACACGCCAAGCGGTATCAACATGACAGCGGGGCTCTCATGTGCGTGCTCATGCGTGTGCTTGTCGCCACGTGGTTTGCCAAAGAATGTCATGAACATAAGGCGCCACGAATAAAAGCTCGTGAACAAGGCCGCGATCACCAACATCCAGAAAGCATAGCCCATTGGCCCCGCCGCATAGGCAGATTCAATAACGGCGTCTTTAGAGGCAAAGCCCGCAAACCCGATCCAGCCGGTCAAAGGAATACCGACACCCGTGATCGCCAGTGTCCCGATCATCATGGCCCAGAAGGTATAGGGCAGCTTCTTACGCAGCCCGCCATAGTTCCGCATGTCTTGCTCGTGGTGCATCCCGTGGATGACCGAGCCCGCCCCGAGGAACAACATCGCTTTAAAGAAAGCGTGCGTGAAGAGATGGAACATCGCGACCGAGTAAACGCCAACACCCGCAGCCACAAACATATAGCCGAGTTGCGAGCAGGTTGAGTACGCGATGACGCGTTTGATGTCGTTTTGCACAAGGCCGACTGTCGCCGCGAAAAAGGCGGTCGTTGCGCCAAGGAAAACGATGAACGCCGTCGCCTCGGGTGCAAATTCAAACAGGGGCGACATGCGGCAAACGAGGAAGACACCCGCCGTCACCATGGTCGCCGCGTGGATGAGCGCCGAAACAGGTGTCGGGCCTTCCATCGCGTCTGGCAGCCATGTGTGCAGGAAAAGCTGGGCCGATTTGCCCATCGCACCGACAAACAGCAGGAAAGCAAGCAAGTTGGCCGCGTTCCACTCTGTCCACAAGAAGCTGATCTGCGTTTCCGCAAGTGTTGGGGCCGCTGTGAAAATGTCATCCAGGTTTACACTGTCCACAAGGTAGAACAGCCCGAAGATCCCAAGGGCAAAGCCGAAGTCCCCCACACGGTTGACAACAAAAGCCTTTATAGCCGCCGCATTGGCGCTTGGCTTGCGGTAGTAAAAGCCGATCAGAAGGTATGAGGCAACGCCAACACCTTCCCAGCCAAAGAACATCTGGATCAGGTTGTCCGCGGTCACCAGCATCAACATCGAGAAGGTGAAGAAAGACAGATACGCAAAGAAGCGTGGGCGGTAGCTCTCGCCGTCTTTCCAGTTTTCATCATGGGCCATGTAACCCATGGAATACAGGTGAACGAGCGCCGACACCGTGTTGATAACAATCAACATAATCGCTGTGAGGCGGTCAAGGCGAATGGCCCAGCTCGTATCAAGCGTCCCCGACTGGATCCACGTCAGAATTTCGATCTGGCGCGTTACGCCATCAAAGTTGAGAAAGACAACCCAGCTCAGAGCCGCTGCCAGAAACAGCAGGCCCGTTGTCAGCCATTGTGCCCCTTTGTCACCGATCACGCGGTGGCCGAAGCCAGCGATGAGTGCGCCAACCAGAGGGGCGAAGAGAATAATCTGTTCCATCGGGCTTATCCCTTCATCACGTTGACGTCTTCAACGTCAATCGTGCCACGGTTGCGGAAGAAGACCACAAGGATCGCAAGGCCAATCGCGGCCTCGGCAGCAGCCACTGTCAGGATAAACAGTGTAAACACCTGCCCTGCCATATCTCCCATGTAGGAAGAGAATGCGACGAAATTAATATTCACCGACAGGAGGATGAGCTCGATCGACATCAGCAGAATGATGATGTTCTTCCTGTTCAGGAAGAGCCCGAAAATGCCAGTGACAAACAGCACGGCTGCCACCGTCAGATAATGTTCAAGTCCGATCATGTCGTCCCTCGGTTCTTTATTGTTCTCAGAGCGGGTGGCTTAAAGCCCCTGCCCCGGTTTTACGTCTTTCAGTTCCATCGCGTCTTTTGGATCGCGCCACATTTGCTCCAGTACGTTCTGGCGCTTTACGCCATCACGGTGGCGCAGCGTAAGCACAATCGCACCGATCATCGCCACAAGCAGGATCAAGCCCGCCAGCTGGAAGATCAGGAAATATTGGTCATACAGGATAAGCCCCAAAGCGGCGGTGTTTTGCGTGCCCTCGGGTGTCACAGCCACACGCGCGGCCTCGGCCCCCTCAGCCATCTGCCAGTCGCCATAGGCAAGGCCAAGCGACATCAGCATCACAATCCCGATTGCAAGCGCAACAGGCATATATTGGGCCATACCGGCCTTGAGCTCTGCAAAGTCCACATCCAGCATCATCACCACGAAGAGGAAGAGAACAGCCACAGCGCCGACATAAACAATCATCAGCAGCATCGCGATAAACTCAGCCCCGAGCAGAACAAAAAGCCCCGCCGCGCTCATGAACGCAAGGATCAGCCAAAGCACCGAGTGCACAGGGTTGCGGCTAAGCACCGTGAAAAGCCCACCTGTCAGCACGCCAATGGCGAAAAGGTAAAAGGCAAAAGTCACTACGGTCATGTCTCATCATCCTTGCTTTGCTCCATGACATCCTTGGCGATTTCCATCGCCCGCGTCATGGCCGGAATGCCCGCAAACATCGCCATAGTGGCGATTGTCTCGGCTATTTCTTCGTCAGTTGCTCCCGCCTCGCCCAAGTGGCGGACGGTCAGCCTAATCTGTGCTTCGCCCTGTGCGCCTTGCATGGTCAGCCCTGCAAGGGTGAGCAAAAGCCGCGTCTTCGCATCAAGCCCCTTGTCGTTGAGGCCCTTACCGAAGGTGGCTTCCATCATCTCTTTAGACATGGTCGGCCACATCGCTTCAAACCCTTTGGGCGAAAACGTCTCAAGCGCAGGCGCCATGGCTTTGGCCATTTCGCTCGCTTGTTCCATCATCATTTCAAAGGGTGTTTTGCTCATCTGTAAGGTGCATCCAGCTCAAGGTTGCGCGCGATCTCTGCTTCCCAGCGGTCGCCGTTTTCGAGCAGCTTGTTTTTGTCGTAAAACAGCTCCTCACGGGTTTCCGTGGCATATTCAAAGTTCGGGCCTTCAACGATCGCATCAACCGGGCAAGCCTCTTGGCAGAAACCGCAGTAGATGCACTTCGTCATGTCAATGTCATAGCGCGTTGTGCGGCGCGAGCCGTCATCGCGCGGTTCCGCATCAATGGTGATCGCTTGTGCAGGGCAGATCGCTTCACACAGCTTACAGGCAATGCAGCGCTCTTCGCCGTTCGGATAGCGGCGCAAAGCGTGCTCACCGCGAAAGCGCGGGCTCAGAGGGCCCTTTTCGTGCGGGTAGTTCAGCGTGGCCTTGGGCGCAAAGAAATACTTCAGGCCCAGCTTCATGCCTTGCAGGAAATCAGACAGGAAGAAGTAACCAACTGCGCGTTTATAGTCGATATTCGCCATATTATCCTCCTACGCTCCAGCGCGCGAACGTGCCCCAGAACCAGTCAAATTTCGCTGCAAAGGCCACAAACACAACCCAGATCAAACTCATCGGCAGGAACACCTTCCAACCAATCCGCATCAGCTGGTCATAACGGTAGCGTGGCGTGATCGCCTTCACCATCGCGAAGATGAAGAAGACAAGGAACATTTTGCCAAACATCCACATGATGCCGTCAGGCAAACCGGGGATCGGTGACAACCAACCGCCAAAGAAGAACAGGGAGACCAGCGCACACATCAGAACGATGGCCACATATTCCCCGATCATAAAGAGAAGAAACGGCGTTGAGGAATACTCAACCTGATAGCCCGCAACCAGCTCTGATTCAGCCTCAGGAAGGTCAAATGGCGGGCGGTTGGTCTCGGCCATGGCCGAAATCAGGAAGAGGAACAGCATCGGGAAATGCGGAATCCAGAACCAGCTGAAAAGACCGTAATCACCGTCTTGCGCGTGCACAATCTCACCGAGGTTCAGTGAGCCCGCCGAAATGATGATGCCGATGATGATAAGGCCCAAAGACACCTCATAAGAAATCATCTGCGCAGCAGACCGGAGCGAGCCAAGGAACGGGTACTTGGAGTTAGACGCCCAGCCCCCCATGATCACGCCGTAAACCTCAAGCGAGGAGAAGGCGAAGATATACAGCACAGCCACGTTGATATCGGCCAGAACCCATCCGTCATTGAAGGGGATCACAGCCCAAGCCGCCATGGCCAGCACAAAGCTCACCAAAGGCGCGAGGAAAAAGACGAACTTGTCAGCACCGGCAGGCACAACAATCTCTTTCACCGCATATTTGATAAAGTCTGCAAAGCTCTGAAACAGCCCGAACACCCCGACCACGTTGGGGCCACGGCGCATCTGGACAGCAGCCCAGACCTTGCGGTCAAAATAGAGCAGAAATGCCAGCGCTACGAGAAGCGGCACGATAATCAGCAGGCATTGTCCCACAATAAGCAGGAAAATCCCCAGATTCGTGTTGGTAAAGAATTCAGCCATTAGCCCCTCACACCATCGGTATCTTGTCTTCTAAGCAGTTCTGAACGACGATTTCAGCATCGACCGTCCGCAAACCACGCGGCAATGCAGCCGAGATGGTATAAACCGCATCTCCGCGCCACTGGCCACCCTTAATCTCAACATTTGTGCGCACATGGCGCGCAAATCCGTATCCGCGAATAAGTGAATATTGCGCAGCGGCGCATTCCGCATAGCGGCTCACGTCATCTGGCTGTGCATCACCACCCATCGCCACAACAAACTGTACCAAATCACCCTCTAAAAGCTGCGTCGCAATGCCGTCATATGACAGCACGCGCGGCGCCTCGGGTGTGGCCGCGCGTGTCACGTCCTCCCCCGTAGGTTCCGTGCACCCGCCCAAAGTGGCGAGCGCCGCAGACGCAAGCGTTATGTTGGCAAATGCCTTCACTCGGCTGCCACCTTTTCCTGCCCGCGTGCTTTGACGCCTGCGCTCAACTCGGCCATCAGCTCAGAGGCGCGGGCCACAGGGTTGGTCAGGTAGAAATCGGCAATCGCGTTCTTGAAGGTCGCTGTCCCCAGCTTGCCTTTAGGCTCGGCGCGCCAGTCGTTTTCTGGCACCTCGTCCACCTCGGCCAGATGCGGAACCGCCGCCACAAGCGCTTTGCGCAGTTGCACAAGGCTGTCCCATGGCTGGGTTGCCCCAAGCTCGGCAGACAGCGCCCGCAAGATCGCCCAGTTTTCCTTGGCTTCACCGGGCGCAAAGCCGGCCCGGACCGCAAGCTGCGGGCGGCCTTCGGTGTTCACAAAAAGCCCCTGCTCTTCCGTGTAAGCCGCACCGGGCAAAATCACGTCGGCACGGTGCGCACCACGGTCGCCATGGCTGCCTTGGTAAATCACAAAGGCCCCTGCCGCGATATCAACTTCATCAGCGCCCAGATTATAGACAACATCAGCGCCATCTGTCGCAGCACTCAGGCCACCCTCTGTCACAGCGCCAATATCCATCGCGCCGACACGGCTGGCCGCAGTGTGCAGCACCAGAAGCTTCGCGCCCGTGGCTTCAGCAAGCTGCATCGCCGCCGCCAGAACCGCCGCGCCATCCGCTTCGCGGATCGCACCTTGGCCAATGATCACAAGGTTTTCGCCCGCGTCCGCCGCTTTGGCTTTGCCGCCAAGCGCCTTTTCAAGCGCAGCGCGGTCATCGCCCAGATGTTCATAATCATATGTCAGGTCAACAGCTTGACCGATCACCCCAACATTGGCCCCGCGAGACCAAGCCCGACGAATGCGCGCGTTGAGCACAGGGGCTTCTTCGCGCGGGTTGGTTCCAATCAGCGTAATCTGCTTGGCGGTATCAATATCTTCGATGCTGGCAGTGCCAACATAGCCCGAGCGGTTGCCCGCAGGCAGCTTCGCGCCATCGACACGGCACTCAACCGCGCCGCCCTGCCCTTCAACCAGCTGCTTCAGGGCAAATGCGGCTTCCACAGGAACAAGATCTCCCACAAGGCCGGCCACTTTGGTTGCGCCTTTCAGCTTCTCGCCCGCAAGGCTCAGGGCTTCGCCCCAGCTTGCAGCCCGCAGCTTGCCGTTTTCTCGAATGTAAGGCTTGTCCAAGCGCTGGCGGCGCAGACCGTCCCATACAAAACGGGTTTTGTCCGAAATCCACTCTTCGTTCACGCCATCATGGTTGCGTGGCAAAATCCGCATCACTTCGCGGCCCTTCGTGTCAACACGAATGCTGCTGCCAAGGGCATCCATAACATCAATGGTTTCTGTCTTGGTCAGCTCCCAAGGACGCGCTGTAAAGGCATAGGGCTTGGACACAAGCGCGCCAACAGGGCACAGATCAATGATGTTGCCTTGCAGGTTGCTGTCCAGCGTCTCGCCAAGGTAGGCGGTGATCTCGCTGTCTTCGCCACGCCCCGTCTGGCCCATCTGGGTGATGCCCGCCACTTCGGTGGTAAAGCGCACACACCGCGTGCACGAAATGCAGCGCGTCATATGGGTTTCGACAAGCGGCCCAAGATCAAGATCGTCTGTCGCGCGCTTTGGCTCACGGAAGCGCGAGAAATCAACGCCATACGCCATAGCCTGGTCTTGCAAGTCACACTCACCACCCTGGTCGCAAATCGGGCAATCCAGCGGGTGGTTGATCAGCAGAAATTCCATCACGCCTTCGCGCGCCTTCTTCACCATCGGCGAGTTGGTTTTCACAACAGGCGGCTGGCCCTCAGGGCCGGGGCGCAGATCACGCACCTGCATCGCGCAAGAGGCCGCAGGCTTGGGCGGGCCGCCAACAACTTCAACAAGGCACATGCGGCAGTTGCCCGCAATGCTGAGGCGCTCATGGTAGCAAAAGCGCGGCACTTCAATTCCGGCCTCTTCACAGGCCTGAATAAGCGTCATCGCGCCTTCAACTTCGACCTCTTTGTCGTCAATGATGATCTTACGTAAATCGCTCATGTCGTCTCACTTTGCTTTCAGCAGGCTCCCGATCACGCTGCCTTTGGCGATCTCGGCTTTTCCAAGGGTGCACAAATCAGCAGCGCTCTTCGGGTTCAACCCTTTTGATTTCACATAGGTCTCGCCACTGGCGCGAATACGGTCTTTCTCGACCGGACTCTTGCGATAGGCGTTAATTTCATCGTCACTATACCCAAGCGCGTTGGCGCGACGCTTGATGTCCCAAAGAAAGGTTATCCCTTTGATCTTACGTGCCGATATCGTGTCGCAACGGTCAGATATTTCAAGGGCAATACCCACATGAAGCATCTGGTCGTCAATCTCTTTTACGTCTCTCAAAGCTGGCTTGGCCACCGCAAACGACCCCGCCATAACTGCCGCAACCGTCACCACTGTTAACTTACGCATATCAACACTCCTCACACGCGAAACACGAGCGCCATACAAGCCGCTCTTTGCTTTGCCTGAGATGAGGCTTGCAGTCTCCGTTATGCAATAACAGTCCTGAAGCCCGCCAAATACGGCGGCATCTTGCCTGATATGTGAAGGCGTTTTCACCATGAAGAACACCGCCCACTCAGCTCTAGTGTGCCACCATCGGTCAGAGCGACGTCACTCACATCGCTGTCAGGGCCAATCCCGTTCCAGCTGATATCCGTATTGCCATACTGCGCAATACAATAACGGTTTGCCTCGATGCGGGCCGCTTCCAACGCCCCGATCACACCGCGGTCGGCCCCACGGACCGTCACAGCAAACTGCGCACGGTCTGCCTTGTCGCGTTGCAACCTGCCCTTAAAGCCGTAGCCCTCATAGGCATAGCTCTGCGAGTTCAGCGCATTGCGCGTGCCGGAACAGCCCGCCAAAGCCGCGACCACTGCGATACAAACACCAATCGTTGTCGCTCTTCCAAACATGCTCATACCTTGATCTTTCTGCGCTTCTTGATTTCAAGATCAAAGCCGATACTTGCATCTTTGCAGATGATCGCCTTTGCCATCGTTGTCCAGATCGGCCGATCAACCTCGGCTGCAAACTGACACACGGCCCGGCTCACTTCAGGCCAGTTGCCATAGTCGTCGCAAAGCATCACGCCATCATCGGCCAACAGCTCCCAATAGTTGCGGAAATCTGAGAGGCAGGCTTCATATTCGTGGCTGGCATCAATGTGGATCATGTCCGCCTTCACACCAAGGCGCTTCAGCGCATAGGCGGCCGAATTGCCATCCATCGGCAGCGGAACGATCACATCCTGCATACCCTCCGAGTATACATTCGCCAGAAAGGTCTCATAAAGCGTTGGGTAGCCGTTGCGCGGGCTCAGCTCTTGGCGGCGCCCTTTGGATGACAGATGCGCAGAGGAGCCCAACCACGTGTCGATCGCAACAATCTCTGTTTCCAGACCGAGCCGCTTGGCCTCATGTGCCATATGGATCGAGGATTTTCCCTTCCAGACACCCAGCTCCAAGATCAGCTTGGGCTTGAACTCGCTCAGAAGGCTTCTGAAAAACCAGTGGGTCGAATTCCACCCAGAAAGATCAACGCGGCTTTCATCAAACACGTAAGTTTCAAAAGCGTTCTCAAGGCCAAGAAGGTCGCGCACAGGCTTGTGTTTGATATCTTTCATTCCGCCGCTACCCCACACTGGTTACTCTTCCACTCGGCCGCACCCTCAAGCGCATCCCAACCAAAAGCAAAATCACTGTCGCCATGAGCTTTCAGGTGCTCAAGACGCACCAGAGCCTCCTCAAGCGTTGGCTCATGCCCTTCAGGCACATGCCACATCACAAAATGCTGCCCGCCCAAAAGCTCGAACCACTCTGCGCGACGCTCGTAAAACTGTTTGTGAACCGTATTCCACACAAAGCTGCGCAAACTGTCAGCATCTTCCCAAACGGTCAGATTGGCCACAAACTGGGGATCATCACCAATACTGTTTTCCGTATTGCCCGTCCCCGGCTCGCCTGAACCTTCCATCATCCACACAAAGCCGGGCATGCGTTTGCCCATCCCGTTCACACGGTCAAGATTGTCCATAAAGTCCGCCACCCGTGGGTCATCCACAGGGGCTGTCAAACGGCCAATATTGAGCTCTGCAAGATGCAAGAGATTACTCCGCAGCCAAGGTTTTGCCCGCTTGCTGGGCTTTGATACGATCTTCGATTTCGTCGCGGAAATTGCGGATCAGGCCCTGAATAGGCCATGCCGCCGCATCGCCAAGCGCACAAATCGTGTGGCCTTCAACCTGCTTCGTCACATCCCACAGCATGTCGATCTCTTCAGGATCGGCATTGCCCTCTACAAGACGTTCCATAACCCGCATCATCCAGCCGGTGCCTTCGCGGCACGGCGTGCACTGGCCGCAGCTTTCGTGCTTGTAAAACTTCGCCAGGCGCCAGATCGCCTTGATGATATCCGTGCTCTGATCCATCACAATCACCGCCGCCGTGCCAAGGCCCGAGCCCAGCTCACCGCGCAGATAATCAAAGTCCATAATCGCGTCACGCATATTCTCACCGCGCACACAGGGCACAGAAGACCCCCCGGGGATCACGGCCTTGAGGTTGTCCCAGCCGCCGCGAATACCGCCGCAGTGCTTTTCGATCAGCTCTTCAAAGCTGATGCTCATTTCTTCTTCCACCACGCAAGGCGTGTTCACATGGCCAGAGATCGCAAACAGCTTTGTGCCCGCGTTGTTGGCACGGCCAAAGCCCGAGAACCAGCTCGCACCACGGCGCAGGATCGTTGGCACAACCGCGATGCTCTCAACATTGTTCACAGTGGTCGGGCAGCCATAAAGCCCCGCACCCGCAGGAAACGGCGGCTTCATCCGCGGCATACCCTTCTTGCCCTCAAGGCTCTCAAGCAGCGCTGTCTCTTCACCACAAATATAGGCCCCTGCACCGTGGTGCAGATAGATATCAAAATCCCAGCCCGAGCCGGCAGCATTCTTGCCAACAAGACCCGCATCATAGGCTTCGTCGATTGCGGCCTGAAGCGCTTCTTTTTCGCGGATATACTCGCCCCGAATGTAGATATAGCAGGCATGCGCATTCATCGCGAAACTGGCAATCAAACAGCCCTCGATCAGCGTATGCGGATCGTGGCGCATGATCTCGCGGTCTTTGCACGTGCCCGGCTCCGATTCATCGGCGTTCACAACAAGATAAGACGGGCGACCATCGCTCTCTTTGGGCATGAAGCTCCACTTCAACCCCGTGGGGAAGCCCGCACCACCCCGACCACGCAGGCCGCTGGCCTTCATCTCTTCGATGATCCAGTCGCGGCCCTTGCCGATGAGATTGCCGGTTCCGTCCCAATGTCCGCGTGCCTGCGCACCTTTCAAGGTGCGTTCGTGCATTCCGTAGATATTGGTAAAGATACGGTCCTGATCTTTGAGCATGCCTTAACCCTCATTGTCCCGGCGCGCGCGCCAGAGCTGCAACGTGACAATCAGGGCCCAAACGAGCGCGCCAATTGCCGCAAAATCTATCAAAAGCGCATAGCGCCCTGCGAGCCCCAACTGGGGGCCCAGCCATTGAGCGGCGAGCCACAAAAGCACCGCAAAAACGATGACAAGTGAAACCACCCGCCCCGCTCGTGCCTGCTTCTGATCATGCTCACCGCTCATGGTATTATCCTATCAAGCTTTCTTGCTTTTCTTGGAAAACTCGGTCTCGCCACCCGCGGCAAGAACCTTGGCTTGCGCCATCCAGTCGTCCCGCTCGATGCGGCCTTTGAACTTCAGGCGCGCATCAACCCAGGCGATCTCGTCAGCGCCCCATTTCTCGATCTGGTCAAAGTGCCAGAAGCCAAGCTCGTTCAGCGTCTGCTCAAGCTTGGGGCCAACACCACTGATCAGCTTCAGATCATCCGCACCCGCTTTGCGCGCGGCTTTCATGGTGCGTGGCTTTTTCTCGCCAGCAGGCTTTGCTGCGGTTTTGGCAGCTGCTTTCGCAGGCGCTTTGGCCGCAGGAGCCGCCTTGGCTTTTGCAGGCGCTTTGGCTTTCGCAGCAGCTGCCGGGGCTTTTGCCTTGGCGGGGGCCGCTTCTTTGCTTGCTGTCTTGGCCGCTGGTTTGGCGGCCGCTTTCGCTGGCTTTGCCTCGGCTGCTTTTGTTGTCGTGCTTGCTTTCGCAGCACCCGACTTCGCCGCTGTCTTTTTGGCCGCTGGCTTTTTGGCAGGCGCTTTGGCTGCGGCAGGCTTTTTCGCCGCTGTCGTTTTCGCGGGCGCTTTGGCGGCTTTGCTTGCCGTTGCTTCTTCGGTGCGCTTTTCCTCAGCAGCACGCGCCGCTACGCGGCCGTCCTCATCCTTGGATGGTGCAACAGCCGGTGCAGCGGTGGCAGCCGCTGATGCTGTGGTCGCTGACGCCTGAGGGGCAACCTCGGCAACCTGCGCTGCTTTTTTGCAAAACACAGCAGACAAAACCAAACCGACAAAAATGCCAACCGCCAAGCCGACAAGCACGGCCGCAAACGGGCCAACAGCCTCAACGCTCATCGAGTAGGCAACGATGCCTCCCACCAAGCCAAGAAGCCAGCACACCCAGCCACAAAAACCTAATCCTGACGTATGTTTCATGTTTCGTCCCCCTCGCCGCGAACAGCGGCATTACTCTATTTCTTAGTCTTGTTTTTCGAAAATTCGGTCTCGCCGCCAGCCGCCAGCACCTCGGCCTGCGCCATCCAGTCGTCCCGTTCAATACGGCCTTTAAACTTCAGGCGCGCATCAACCCAGGCAATCTCGGTTTCGGTCCACTTGGCAATCTGGTCAAAGTGCCAGAAGCCAAGCTCGTTCAGCGTTTGCTCAAGCTTGGGGCCGACACCGCTGATCAGCTTCAGATCATCCGCACCCGCTTTGCGCGGGGCCGCCATCGTGCGCGGCTTTTTCTCGGCCACAGCCTCGGCAGCTTTCACAGGCTCTGCGGCGGGCTTCGTCTTGGGCTTTGCCGTCGATTTGGCCGCAGGTGCCGCAGCCTTCGGCGCCTTGGCCGCTTCAGCCGGCTTTGCCTTTGGTGCTTTTGCCTTGGCTTTGGTGCCTTTGTCCGTACGGTCAAGCCAAGGTGTCAGAATAGGCACCTCGGTTCCGTCAATCCGCTTGATCGTTTCGCCAAGATCAACCGCCAGCTGCGCGCTCGCGTTATACTGCGTTTTGCCACTGTCGTGGTCGGTCAGCGACGTGAGGCCAGACAGAGGCTCTGACGCATAGCGCCCGTTCTGCGGGCCAGGCACAGGCACACGCCCCGCCGCCAGCTCATCCAAAATCTTTGTAAAGTTCTCTGCGGTGAGATCTTCGTAATAATCTTTGCCAATCTGCGCCATCGGCGCGTTGGAGCATGCGCCCAGACACTCGACTTCTTCCCAAGAGAAACGGCCGTCTTCTGACAGCTGGTGCGCTTTGGGCGCGATCTTCTCTTTGCAGACCGCAATCAGATCTTCCGCGCCGCAGATCATACAGGACAGCGTTCCGCAAACCTGAATATGCGCAACAGATCCAACGGGTTGCAGCTGGAACATGAAGTAAAACGAAGCAACTTCAAGCACACGGATCTCGGCCATATCCAGCATCTTGGCGACAGTCTCGATGATCGGGCGTGTCACCCAACCCTCTTGCTCCTGAGCGCGCCACAAGAGCGGAATAACCGCACTGGCCTGACGCCCCTCAGGGTATTTGGTGATTTGCGCCTCGGCCCATTGCTGGTTGGCAGGTGTGAAAGCAAAGCTCTCTGGCTGAGTATGATATAGGCGTCTAAGCATCGGCACAGTTCCCGGTCACGAGCCTGATCCCTGTTCCCTCATGAATGAGCGTCCCTTGATCAAGCATATATCTTGAAATTTCTCTGAGCTTGTCTTCGTCAAAGCCCGTATGATCTTGTACAACCTTTGCTTTCGCATCGGTTTCTACGTGGCAGCCTGCCTTCTCCATACCTGCCCCGAAGGCCAGCACGTCTTGCAACGAAAGCCCCTCAGGCAGAGCCGCAGCACAGGCCGAAAGGCCAAGTGCCGCAACAGTTAGGAAGGCGAACCGCAGTCTCACCTGTCGATCTCCCCGAACACAACGTCCATCGTTCCGATGATCGCTGCAACATCGGCAAGCTGGTGGCCGCGCGCCATATGGTCCATCGCCTGCAGGTGTAGATACCCCGGCGCACGGATCTTGGTGCGGTATGGCTTGTTGGAGCCGTCAGACACCAGATACACACCGAACTCACCCTTCGGGGCCTCAACGCAGACATATGTCTCGCCCTCAGGCACGTGGAAGCCCTCGGTGTAGAGCTTGAAGTGATGGATCAGCGCTTCCATCGACGTCTTCATCTCGGCGCGTTTGGGCGGTGTCAGCTTGCCACGGGCCAGAATATCGCCCTGCCCGTCAGGCGCGCGAAGCTTCTGGCAGGCCTGGATCATGATATGCGCAGACTGGCGCATTTCTTCCATGCGCATCAGGTAGCGGTCATAGCAGTCGCCATTCTTGCCAACAGGAATTTGGAACTCGAATTCGTCATAGCACTCATAGGGCTGCGCGCGGCGCAAATCCCATGCCATGCCAACAGAGCGCGCCATCACGCCAGACATGCCCCACTCCAGCACATCGTCTTCGGTGATCACGCCAATCTCGACGTTGCGCTGCTTGAAGATACGGTTTTCCGTCAGCAGCCCGCCGAGGTCTTCCAGAAACTTCGGAAAGCCCTTGGCCCACTCTTCGATATCATCAATCAGCTCTGGCGGCAGGTCTTGGTGCACACCGCCGGGGCGGAAGTAGGCCGCGTGCAGGCGCGCACCACAGGCCCGCTCATAAAACACCATAAGCTTTTCGCGCTCTTCAAAGCCCCACACAGGCGGCGTGAGCGCGCCCACGTCCAGAGCCTGCGTTGTCACGTTCAGCAGGTGGTTGAGAATACGGCCAATCTCGCAATAGAGCACACGGATGAGGCTCGCGCGGCGCGGAATTTCCACACCCGTCAGCTTCTCGATCGCCAAGCACCAGGCATGCTCCTGATTCATCGTGCCCACATAGTCGAGGCGGTCAAAATACGGCAGGTTCTGCAAATAGGTGCGGCTCTCCATGAGCTTTTCCGTCCCACGGTGCAAAAGCCCGATGTGCGGATCGCAGCGCTCGACAATCTCGCCGTCCAGCTCCAAAACAAGGCGCAAAACGCCGTGCGCCGCAGGGTGCTGCGGGCCGAAGTTCAGGTTGAAGTTGCGGATCTTTTGCTCGCCTGTTTGGGCGTCGTCAAAGCTTGTACCGTCCATCATTTCGCGCCCTCACCTTTTTCATCACCGGGCAGGATGTATTCCGCACCCTCCCATGGGCTCATAAAGTCAAACTGACGATATTCCTGCACGAGCTTCACAGGCTCATAAACAACGCGCTTCTGCGCCTCGTCATAGCGCAGCTCGACATAGCCGGTCGTCGGGAAATCTTTGCGCAGCGGATAGCCACGGAAGCCGTAGTCTGTGAGAATACGACGCAAATCGGGGTGGCCTGAAAAGAGAATGCCGAACATGTCGAAAATCTCGCGCTCAAACCAGTTGGCTGAGGGGTGCACATCCGTGATCGACGGAACGATCTCGTCTTCACGGATCGCCATCTTGAGACGGATACGGTGGTTCTGGAACATGCTCAGGAAGTGATAGACCACCTCAAAGCGCTTCGGGCGCTCGGGATAGTCGACCGCAGTGATATCAACCAAAGTCGAAAACTTGCACGCAGAGTCGGTTTTCAGAAACTCGACAAGCCCCGCAATGTTTGACGGGGCCACATCAACGCTCAGGTCACCAAAGCTCACATCCCAGCCCAACACACAATCAGGCCGCTTCGCCTCGATCAACGCGCCCAGCTCTCGCAGTTCGTCAAATGACGGCTTGCCCATTATACTGCCCTCTCATAGTCGTTGGCCTTATGTTTCCAATAGTCAGGAATTGCAGCAGGAAATCGCTGTTCGACGAATTGATACATATGCTTCAGCTCTAAATACATAGCACGCGCCCAACTCACTGGCATCTCGCCTTTTGTCTCTGCATAAACGCGCTTTTCAAATTGCGCTTCACGCGCCTCGACACCCAGCTCAGAGCACAGCCTGTCTATTTCGGCCTGCTCAAACATAGTCTCGTAAAACATGATGATAATATCATCCTCTGGCACACTCTGAAACAGGGCCTCAACAGTGCGCGGGTAGTTCATGGATTCAAACACAAGCTTATCGTCCAACTGCGTCATGAGAAAATCGGCTTTTGCCGCGCGTCTTTTGTAGCGCGGGTTGCGCAGTTTCATTTGCGCAGCCGACCAAAGCCGATCGACCGGATCTCTCATTACAAAGACAAATTTCGTGCGAGGATGCATCGACTTCATTTCCGCAAACGCTTCAGCGCCCAAAGTCGCATACCGTGGCGAAACGTCCCCAAAGGCTCGGGTCAAAGGATCCTTACCGCGTAAAGTCTCCTTGTAATCCAGAGGGTTACGTAGAGTGTAGATCAAAGATCCAACATAGCCCCTGGCCGCGCCAGTGCGCCGCGCCAAACTCATTTGAGCCAAACACGTGTTCCACCAGACAAAAGGTCGCTTCCCGTCGCCGCCTGTACGCCAAAAATAGTTAAAATAGCTGTATTCTTTCGTCGGCCCACACGAAACTTGGTCATGCGAGGACAGGTAGTCATGAAGCCAAGTTGTCCCTGCCTTACCAGCTCCAACAACAAAAAACATTGTTGTTGAATCCTGACTGGCAGAGTGTTGGTCCTCTTGGCGTGTCATACCATCCAATCCTTAGCGCACAATCGTTCCTGTGCGGCGAATTTTGCGCGCAAGTTGCATGATACCATAGAGCAGTGCTTCCGCAGTGGGCGGGCACCCTGGCACATAGATGTCTACGGGCACGATACGGTCACAGCCCCGCACAACAGAGTAGCTGTAGTGGTAGTAGCCCCCACCATTGGCACATGACCCCATCGAAATCACATAGCGCGGCTCCGGCATCTGGTCATACACCTTGCGCAACGCAGGCGCCATCTTGTTGGTCAGCGTGCCAGCCACGATCATCACGTCTGACTGACGTGGCGAGGCGCGCGGCGCAATGCCGAAGCGCTCGGCATCATAGCGCGGCATGGATGTGTGCATCATTTCAACAGCACAGCACGCCAGACCAAATGTCATCCAGTGCAGCGAGCCTGTGCGCGCCCAATTCACAAGGTCTTCTGCCGAGGTCAGCAAAAAGCCCTTGTCTTGCAACTCGGCGTTCAGAGCCTGCGTCGAGGCTTCTTTGTCCACACCCGCCGTGTTCAGGCCCGTCTGGATGCCTGTCGATGTCATGACCATTCCAACGCTCCTTTTTTCCACTCATAGGCAAAGCCGATTGTCAGCACACCGAGGAAAACCATCATCGACCAGAAGCCGACCATGCTGATGTCTTTGAAGGCCACAGCCCAGGGAAACAGCATCGCGATCTCGAGATCGAAGATGATGAAGAGAATCGACACGAGGTAAAACCGCACGTCAAACTTCATTCTGGCATCATCAAATGCGTTAAATCCGCACTCGTAAGCCGACACTTTTTCAGGGTCAGGATTTCGAACGGCAAGGACCAAGGCCGCTAAAATAAGGACAAGTCCAAGGCCAATGGCGATAACAAGTAAGATCAAAATGGGAAGATATTCCCGAAGCATCTCGTCCACGTGAGGCTCCTTTCATGCGCAACAGCGCGCATAGGTGTGGCAGCTTTTCATTGCAAATGGGTTTACTCCCGCCCCATGGCAGGGTCAACCGACAGACCGTTACATTCATTAAAATCTATATGTGGAGCAAGCAGCCGCTTCAGAGCACCCAGGATGCCTTGCGCTTTTCAAAGAATGCGCCAATGCCTTCTTGGGCTTCCTCGCCTTCCCATGTCTCCACAAGACGGTCGATTGTGGCCTCGATGATGGCAGGTGTGATGGCGGGCCCGAGGCTTCGGGCGAGCGCTTTTGACGCAGCCACAGCCTTGGGGGCCGCCGCAAGGTAAGGCACCACCTCGGCCTCGACCGCGGCGTCAAGCGCCTCGGCCTCCACCACCTGCGCCAAGAGGTTGAGCGCGCGCGCCTCCTCGGCCTCAAACAAGCGCGCCGACATAAACACACGCCGCGCGCGGTCTTCGCCCATCCGCGCCAGCACATAAGGGCTGATCGTGGCCGGAATAAGCCCGAGCTTTACTTCCGTCAGGCCAAACTTCGCCCCAGGCACCCCAAGCGCGACATCCGCAACAGACATCATCCCGATCCCGCCGCCAAAGGCATTGCCTTGCACCCGTGCAATGAGCGGCTTGGGCAGCTCATTCAAAGCATTGAGCATCATCGCAAGCTCCCGCGCCCCTGCGCGGCGCGTCTCGGCGTCGGCCTCCATCTGCTCCTGCATCCAGCGCAAATCGCCACCGGCACAAAAGCTCTTGCCCTTGGCCGCCAGCACAACAACGCGCACAGTCTCGTCTGCGCCAAGCGCTTCGGCAGCCGCTGTCAGCTCGCGGATCATGAGCGCGCTCAGCGCATTGTGCTTGTCTTCGCGCGCCAGCCAAAGCGTGGCAACGCCGCGCGTGTCTGTGACGATTTCGATGGTCTCATACATTCTGCGTCTCCTCGCGCATGGCCCGCGCCATCTCGGCGGCTTTGAGCAGCACCGCGCGCTCAAGCCCCGTGTCATATCCAAGCGCTATCAGGCGGTCGTGGACCGCTTCTGTCGCCACATTGCCAGCCGCGCCGGGCGCATAGGGGCATCCGCCCAAGCCGCCCACAGCCGCATCAAACACACGCACACCGCGCGCAAGGCTGGCCTCGATATTATCAAGCGCCCGGCCGCTTGTGTCGTGGTAGTGCCCTGCCACCTCACCAGCTGGCACCTCCTCAAGCACAGCCGCCAGCATCGCATCAATGCTCTCGGGGCGCGCCTGTCCGATCGTGTCGCCAAGGCTGATCTCATAACAGCCCATCTCGCGCAAAGCCCGCGCCACGCGGGCAACGGCCTCAGGCGGGGTCGCCCCGTCATAGGGGCAGTCTGTGACACAGGAAATATAGCCGCGCACGGGCAGGCCAGCCGCTTGAGCCGCTTGCGCCACAGGGGCAAAGCGCTCAAGGCTCTCTGCAATGCTCGCATTGATATTGGCGCGCGAAAACCCTTCCGAAGCCGACCCGAAAATCG
This sequence comes from Lentibacter sp., assembly GCF_965658795.1. Taxonomy (NCBI): domain Bacteria; kingdom Pseudomonadati; phylum Pseudomonadota; class Alphaproteobacteria; order Rhodobacterales; family Roseobacteraceae; genus Lentibacter; species Lentibacter sp. Next base: position 76,445 of record NZ_CBFHTG010000004.1, read on the forward strand.
CGATCTCATCGGCCTTGGCCGCCACCGCGCCCTCAAAGCCGCGCATATTGGGGGTCAAAGCCGCGTAAGACACGCCGCTTGCCCGCGTGATCCCCGCCAGAACATCGGCGCTATCGGCCATCTGCGGCACCCACTTGGGGCTGACAAAGCTGGCAATCTCGATCCGCTTGAACCCAGCGTCAGAGAGACAATCCACAAGGGCGATCTTCTCCGCTGTCGGGATCTGGCGTTTTTCGTTCTGCAAGCCGTCCCGCGGGCCGACCTCAAAAATCTCGACATAACCGCTCATCATGCACGCCCCTCTGGCACGGGCCAAGGCGCATAAAACGGCTTGGTGTAAAGCTTCTGCGCGCCCACCGCTTGCGTGGCCGCAAACGAGGGGCGCTCTGTGATCCGCTCATACCACGCGCGCAGCTCGGGATAGGCATCAAGCTTGGCAAAGTGCTGCCCCACATAGACCGCCTGCCCCACGGCAATATCCACCGCCGAAAAGCCCGAGGTGAGCAGATAATCGCGGTTCTCTACGGGTGTCGACAGCCGCGCCTCAATCGCCTCATAACATTTGGCCAGCCGCTTGGCCTCGAGCTGCATAATATAGGGCGAGCGCATATGGTCTTCATAGAGCATGATATGCTGCTGGGTGAGCGCCGCCGCATGGACTGTGACCGTCTCGGCAAAATGTAACCACGTGAGCCACGCCATGCGATCAGGGTTGCCCGCCTCGCGCCCGAGGTTGCGCTCGGGAAAGCGCTCGCAAAGATACTCGATCATTGCACCGCTCTCAAACATCCGCTCCCCCTCGATCTCCATCGCAGGCACGCGCCCCGCAGGGCTCAGCGTGAGAAATTCGGGGTGGCGCAACGACTTGTCAAAAGGGTGCACCTGCACCTGAAAATCAGGCACTTCCAGCTCGTTGAGCAGCCAAAGCACCCGCATCGAGCGGCTTTGCGGCACATGGTGAAGCGTGATCATGCCGCCACCTCCGCCTCTTCCTCTTCAAGGCGAATGAGCGCGGCCCCCGCATCAACCTGCGCTCCGGCCTCAACCAGCACTTCGGCCACAATCCCGTCGCGCGCGGCCAAAAGCGCATGCTCCATCTTCATCGCTTCCAAAATAGCCAGCCTGTCACCCGCCTTCACCTCTTGGCCCGCTTGGGCAAAGACCGCCTTCACAAGGCCCGGCATCGGCGCTTCAATCAGCGCAGCCCCTGCCCCCGCCGAGGCCGCCCGCTCCAGCGGGTCGATCACATCAAAGCTCAGGCCATACTGTGCAAAAACAAAGACTTGCGCCCCGACACGGCGGGCCTCAGGCGCGGTTTTCCCGTTCAACATCCAGCGCCCGCCCACGCGGCGCGCCGCAACACGCGCCTCCCCGAGCGTCACATCATGCGCATCAGCGCCAAGGCTCTCGACCACAGCCAGCATCTCTTCCTCGCCAAAGCACAGGGTCACCGTCCGCCGCATCGCGCTCCAGAGGTGAAAGCCTGTTGGCCAGTCAGCGCTGTCCAGCCCAAGCGCCACAAGCGCCGCCAAGGCGCAGTCTTCCTGCGTTGGCATCGGCGCGGCCACAAGCCTGTCGATATCGCGGCCAATCAGCCCTGTGTCGACCTCGCCCGCCGCAAAGCCCTCATGTGCGCAAAGCGCCCCGAGGAAAGACAGGTTGGTCACCGTTCCAGCCACTTGCGTCTCTTGCAAGGCCCGCGCCATGCGCTTGAGCGCCACCGCGCGGCTTGGCCCATGGGTGATGATCTTGGCGATCATCGGGTCATAAAACGGGCTGATCGTATCATCCGTGCGCACACCACTGTCAGCGCGCGCGCCCTCGGGAAAGGCCAAATGCGCCAGCGTGCCCGTGGCAGGCAAAAAGCCCTTGGGCACATCTTCGGCATAAAGGCGGCTTTCAAAAGCGTGCCCCGTGATGGTCAACTCGTCCTGCTGCTTGGGCAGGCCCTCGCCCGCCGCCACGCGCAGCTGCCACTCCACAAGGTCAACCCCCGTGATCGCCTCGGTCACAGGATGCTCCACTTGCAAGCGGGTGTTCATCTCCATGAACCAGAAGCCATCGGCCCGCAGCCCGTCAGAGCCATCAACAATAAATTCAACCGTGCCAGCGCCTTGGTAGCCAATCGCCTCTGCGGCTTTCACCGCTGCGTCGCCCATCGCGGCGCGCACCTCTTGGGTCATACCGGGGGCTGGCGCTTCCTCGATCACCTTCTGGTGGCGGCGCTGAAGCGAACAATCCCGCTCAAACAGATGCACAGCTGTCTGACCATCGCCAAAGACCTGCACCTCAATGTGGCGGGGCTGGGTGACAAACTTCTCGATCAGCACATCTTCGTTGCCAAACGCGGTCTTGGCCTCGCCCTTGGCGCTGTCCAAAGCGTCCATAAACTCTGCCGCCGCCTCAACAAGGCGCATCCCCTTGCCACCGCCGCCAGCCACCGCCTTGATGAGCACAGGATACCCGATCTCATCTGCCTGCTTGGCCAGAAATGCCGCGTCCTGATTGGCCCCGTGATAGCCGGGCACAACAGGCACCCCTGCTTCATGCATCAGCGCCTTGGCCGCATCTTTCAGGCCCATGGCCCGAATGGCGCTGGCCGACGGGCCGATAAAGACAAGGCCAGCCGCCTCGACAGCTTCCACAAAATCCGGGTTCTCGCTCAAAAAGCCGTAGCCCGGGTGGATCGCTTGCGCGCCCGTGGCCTTGGCCGCCGCAATGATCACATCGCCGCGCAAATAGCTCTCGGACGGAGCAGAGCCGCCGATATGCACAGCCTCATCCGCCAGCGCCACATGTTTGGCCGCGCGGTCGGCGTCTGAATACACAGCAACAGTCCGCACCCCCAGCGCACGCGCGCTCTCAAACACACGGCAGGCAATCTCGCCACGGTTGGCGACCAGTATCTTATCAAACATCGTTTCCTCCAAAATCTTCCACCACGCGGAACCGCTCGCACATGAGCTTCATGTCCGGATCAAACCCGCCCGTGCGGCGAAAATAGGCTTCATAGCCCTTGCGCCAGTGTTCCAAATCTCTGAATTCGCCCTGAGCCGCGACAAACGCGGCGTCCATCTCGCTGAACCTGCGGGTGGTCACCTCGACAGTCTCCAGCATCACAGCAGGCGTGCCATCCCATTCCAGCGCCACATCGCGCCGCCCCGCCTCGGGCATCTCGTCGCCGCCCTTGCCGTAGTGGTGCAAGGCCTCACAGGTCGCGGTCTTTGTCCCGGCCCGCACAAGCGCAAGGATTTCGTCGCACAGCGCCTTGCTGTCACCAAAGCGAAAGGTCTCCGCCTCGGGGTTGGCATCAATGATCTCTTGTAAGCTTTTCATTCTGGCCCCTTAAAGCTGCGGTAGCGGTGGCGGTAAATCAGGTTGGCCCGTTCACTTCCGAGCAAATAGACAGCCATCGCGCCCACAGCCAGAACCTGCAACAGCCCCAGCGCGTTCAAACTGCCAATCGCGGTGACAAGCTGGTAGGCGCTGAGCGCAAAGATCAGCACAATCAGAACCACGGCAAACGGCACCCGAAAATAAAGCCCCAGCGCGCCCAACATCGGCACCACCGACAAAACAAGCGCCGAGAGGCCAAAGCCGAGCTGGGTAAACTCGTAAAACCTGACCGCCGCCAGAGCGACCAAATAAAGCACAATCAGATAGATCGGCAGGTTGAGCCCGCCCTTGGGGTGCGCACGTGCCATGGCCGGGCTCACGGTCACCCAGCGCGCGCCTGTCACAGGGTCGCGTGGGCCGTACTGAAACTGTCCCTCGTCAGGCATCTGGCTCATGGCTTACATCCTGAACACGCCAAAGCGTGTCTCCTCTATGGGCGCATTCAGCGCAGCCCTCAGGCTGAGCGCGAGCACATCGCGGCTCTTGCGCGGGTCAATGATGCCATCATCCCAAAGTCGGGCACTGGCGTAAAGCGGATGCGCCTGTTCTTCAAACATATCAATCGTGGGCTGTTTGAACTTGGCTTCCTCCTCCGCCGACCACGTGCCGCCTGTGCGTTCGATCCCGTCGCGCTTGACCGTGGCCAAGACACCGGCCGCCTGTTCGCCCCCCATGACGGAGATACGCGAGTTGGGCCAGCTCCACAAAAAGCGCGGAGAGTAAGCCCGCCCCGCCATCCCGTAGTTGCCCGCCCCGAAGGAGCCGCCAACAAGCATGGTGATCTTGGGTACAGATGTGGTGGCCACAGCCGTCACCATCTTGGCCCCGTGCCGCGCGATGCCTTCGTTCTCGTACTTACGGCCCACCATGAAGCCTGTGATGTTCTGCAAGAACACCAGCGGTATCTTGCGCTGGCTGCACAGCTCGACAAAATGCGCGCCCTTCTGGGCCGCTTCGGAAAACAACACACCGTTGTTGGCAATGATCCCCACGGGGCAGCCCTTCACATGGGCAAAGCCTGTGACCAGTGTCTCGCCATAGCGCGGCTTGAACTCGTCAAAGCGCGAGCCGTCGACCGTGCGCGCAATCACCTCGCGAATGTCATAAGGCGTGCGCAGGTCTGCTGGCACCACCCCGAAGATCTCTTCAGGGTCATAGGCAGGCTCTTCACTGCTCTGCCAGTCTACCGTGGTTGGCGTCTGGCGGTTCAAATGGCTCACCGCACGGCGCGCAAGGGCCAGAGCATGTGCATCATCCTCCGCAAGGTAATCAGCCACACCCGAAAGCCGCGTATGCACATCGCCCCCGCCAAGGTCTTCGGCGGTGACAACCTCGCCCGTGGCAGCCTTGACCAAAGGAGGCCCGGCCAGAAAGATCGTGCCTTGCTCTTTCACAATGATGGTCACATCCGACATCGCAGGCACATAAGCGCCCCCCGCCGTGCAGGAGCCCATGACAACTGCAATCTGCGGGATGCCCTTGGCGCTCATCTGGGCCTGATTGTAAAAGATACGGCCAAAGTGGTCGCGGTCAGGGAAGACCTCGTCTTGCTGCGGCAGGTTGGCCCCGCCACTGTCCACGAGGTAAATACAGGGCAAGCGGTTCTCTTGCGCAATCTCTTGGGCGCGCAGGTGCTTCTTCACGGTCATGGGGAAGTATGTCCCCCCCTTCACCGTGGCATCGTTGCAAACGATCATGCACTCCTGCCCGCTGACCATCCCGATCCCCGCAATCACACCCGCCGCAGGGGCGGCATTGTCATACATGCCATGCGCCGCCGTTGCGCCGATCTCCAGAAAAGGGCTGCCCGCATCCAGCAGGTTTGCCACACGGTCACGCGGCAACATCTTGCCACGGCTCACATGGCGCTCGCGCGAGCGCTCTCCGCCCCCCAGTGCAGCAGCTTCTGCCGCCTCTCGCACAACACGCAGCGCCTCAAGGTGCCCCGCTTGGTTGGCCTTGAACTGTTCGCTCGTGGCGATGGCTTGGCTTTGTAACTTCATGTCTCACTCTCCTTCGTCGCAAGCGCCTTCAGCTCCTTGCGGATCACCTTGCCTGTCACCGTCATCGGCAAGGCGTCTAAAAATTCCACTTCACGCGGATAGCTATAGGCCGCCAGCCGCGTCTTCACCCATGTTTGCAGCTCGTCGGCACTGGCAACCGCCCCGTCTTTGAGCACCACATAGGCTTTCACAATCTCGTGGCGCAGCGCATCAGGCTTGCCCACAACCCCCACAGTCGCCACCGCGCTATGGGTCATCAGGCAGTCTTCAATCTCCGCAGGCCCGATACGGTAGCCCCCCGAGGAGATCACATCATCCTCGCGGCCCACAAAGCGGATGAAGTCTCCCTCCATCACACCACGGTCCCCCGTCACAAGCCAGTCGCCCCGAAACTTCTCTGCCGTGGCCTCGGGCTTGTTCCAATATTCAAGCATCATCGTGGCGCAGCCGCGCTTCACGGCAATATCGCCCTCCGCATCCGTAACCTCGCCGCGAGCGTCAATCACCTGCACATCAAACCCGGGCACAGCCTTGCCCGTCGCGCCGGCCTTGGGCGCAAACAGCGCCCCGCAGGAGGACACCGTCATATTGCACTCGGTCTGTCCGTAAAATTCGTTGATACTCACCCCGAAAGCCTCACGCCCCCAAGCGAGCATCTCCGCGCCCAAAGGCTCCCCGCCCGAAGCAACAGAACGCAAACCCGCGATCTGCTGATCCGCGGCCTTGAGCATCCTCAGGGCCGTCGGCGGGAAAAACGCATTGCGCACAGCGCCCTCGCGGCAAATCCGCGCCGCCTCAAGGGCGGTAAACTTCGGCAAGCGCGCCGCCACAACAGGCACCCCCAGCGCCAAGCCTGGCATCAGCACATCAAACAACCCGCCGATCCACGCCCAGTCTGCGGGCGTCCAGATCACATCGCCCTCCTGGCCCAGAAAGTCATGGCTCATCTCAACACCGGGCAAATGCCCCGTGAGCATCCTATGCGCATGCAGCGCGCCCTTGGGCTTGCCCGTGGTGCCGCTGGTATAGATGAGCACAGCTGGCTCTTCGGCCCCCGTGTCCACCATCGCCACATCGCCCTCAGGCAGATCCTCAGGCAAAAGCGCCTCGGCCAGCCCCGAGAGCATACCGGCGCCTTCGGCATCCGTCACAACAATCTCAAGCCCTGAGTCCCCGATACGGCTCTCCAAAGCATCGCGCTTGAAAAGCTTGAACAAAGGCACAGATATCGCCCCGATCTTCCAGATCGCAATATGCGCCGCAGCACACCAGGCATCTTGAGAAAACAACACACCCACACGGTCACCGCGCTGAACGCGCTGTGACAAAGCAAGCGCCAGCCTGCCCGCCATGGCCGCAAGCTCACCATAGGTGACCTCGTTGCGCCCATGGCTCAGATCAAGGATCGCCACCTGATCGGCAGGATGCGCCAAAACCTGCGCCGCCATATTGAGCCGCTCGGGAAGCGCCCAGTCAAAGCCCTCCCGCAGCGCCTCATATGTTGGCACAGCACGAAGCATCAGAGATACATCCCCATCAGCTCGCGGCCAATCAGCATACGGCGGATCTCGCTTGTCCCCGCGCCGATCTCCATCAGCTTGGCATCGCGGAAGATACGCCCGACAGGGTTGTCGCTCAGATAGCCCGCGCCGCCAAAGGCCTGCACAGCCTGATGCGCCACAACCATGGCTTCTTCGGAGGCATACAGACAGCACGCCGCTGCATCCTGACGGGTGATATCGCCACGGTCACAGGCTTTGGCCGCTTCATAGACATAGGCGCGCGCCGAGTTCATCTTGGTGTACATATCGGCAATCTTGCCCTGCATAAGCTGGAAGTTCCCGATTGGCTGACCAAACTGTTTGCGCTCTGCCATATAGGGCATAACCTCATCCATACAGCCCGCCATGATGCCCGTGCCGATCCCTGCAAGCACAACGCGCTCATAGTCCAGCCCGCTCATCAGCACGCGCACGCCCTTGCCCTCTTCGCCAAGGATGTTTTCAAACGGCACTTCAACATTCTCAAAGATCAGCTCGGCCGTGTTCGAGCCACGCATCCCCAGCTTGTCAAAATGCGGGCTGGTGCTGAACCCTGCCATCGACTTCTCGACGATAAAGGCGGTGATGCCCTTGGCCCCTGCCTCTGGGTCGGTCTTGGCATAGACAACCAGTGTCTCTGCATCGGGGCCATTGGTGATCCAGTATTTGTTGCCATTCAGCACAAAGCGGTCGTTTTTCTTCTCTGCGCGCAGCTGCATCGACACAACATCAGAGCCAGCGCTTGGCTCGGACATGGCCAGCGCACCAACATGCTCACCGCTGAGCAGCTTGGGCAGGTATTTTATCTTCTGCTCATGCGTGCCGTTCAGCTTGATCTGGTTCACACAAAGGTTGGAATGCGCACCATAGGAGAGCGACACCGAGGCAGAGGCCCGCGCGATCTCTTCCACAGCGATCACATGCGCCAGATAAGACATGCCAGCGCCACCGTATTCCTCAGGTGTGGTGATCCCCAGCAAGCCAAGCTCGCCCATCTCTGTCCACAGCTCGGGTGGAAACTCGTTCTTGCTGTCAATCTCTGCGGCCATCGGCTTCACGCGCTCTTGCGCCCAGCGATGCACCATATCCTGTAGGGCGTTTACGTCCTCGCCCAAATCAAACTTCATAGACCCCATAAACATGAGCTGCCTCCAATTTATTGAACACTTGTTCATTTACTAGCGCAGCTCTCGATTCGAGGCAACAGATGGTTTGCACAGGCTGAGCAACTGGCGAGCAAGTGGCGCGACGTGCAGGCGCGCGCGCCAAGCCTGCGCGCCGAACGCTGCGTTAAGTTAATTTCTGTTAACACACCTGCGCACAGGCGGTGCACGCATGGTGCACAGGGGGTGCACGCCTATCACCCCCCCGAAAATCGGGTTTCTTGATATCTTAACGCAGCAAAACGACAGGCTTAACCCGCCTTAACCCGTTTGTGATAAGGGATATAGATCAAAGGCTTATCGGCTATGCCGCCTGAAAAACGGCGCTCACCTCGGCCTTGATGATCCGCGCAATCATCTCGCAATCCTCCACACTAAAGGTCAGCGGCAGACGCATATCAACAATCGCCTTCAGAATACGGTCACTCTTGGGCATCGGCGTGCTTGGCGCGTAGCGCCAGCTGTCATAGCGGCTGGTAAAGCCCGCAGGCTCCGCGCCGCCAAACCACTTCAGCTCCACACCCCGCGCCGCACAGCGCCTGAGAACCTCGGCCACCTTGTCTTCAGGCCAGTCCAGCAGGAGAAACTGGATCGAAGAGCCCACGTAGTCTTCGACCTCGGGCCGCGTCACAAGCGTTAGGCCAGCAGTGTCTTGCAAGCCCGCCTCAACAGCCCTGTAGCGCGCATTCCACGCCGCGCATTGGCTGGCTAAGCGCTTGAGTTGCGGGCGTAAAATCGCCGCGCGCAAATGATCCATCCGCCCTGAGACATTGGGGGTTTGATATTTGATTTCGGCAAAAGCCTCAGGCGGCGGCGCTGCAAGATGGCGCTCAAACAGCATGTACGAGCCTGACAACATGATCGCCCGCGCTGCGACCTCGGCATCATCGGTGATGAGCAATCCGCCCTCGCCCGAATTCATGTGCTTGTAGGTCTGTGTCGAGTAGCACCCGATGATCCCGTCAGTGCCAGAAAGCCGCCCGCGCCACGCGGCCCCCATCGTATGGGCGCAGTCTTCAACCACGCGAAGACCACGCGCATTGCACAGCGCCATAAGCGCATCCATGTCCGCCAGATGCCCCCGCATATGGCTCAGCATCAGCACATCGGCCTGATCGGCCTTGGCAGCCAGATCATCCAGATCAATGGTCAGCTGCTCTGTCACCCCGACAAAAACAGGCACAGCCCCAACACTCGCAATCGCCCCCGGCACAGGCGCCAGCGTAAAGGCATTGGTCAGCACCTTGTCGCCCGGCTTAACGCCCAAGGCACGCAGCGCACAGCCCATCGCATAGCCACCGGAAGCCACCGCAAGACAGTATTTCACCCCCATCGCAGCCGCAAATTCCTGCTCAAGCAAAGCGACCTCGCCAAGCTCCCCCGCCCCAAGATTATAACGGTGCAAGCGCCCCGAGCGCATCACAGCAACAGCAGCTTCGATCCCCTCTTCGGGGATCGGCTCTTGCTGGGTGAAACTGCCTTTGAATATCTCTGTCATAGCGTCTTTCTGAGCGTCCCTGTGCGCCACGTCAATCACCCGTGAATAACTTTTAGCCCGCTTAAAACTTGCTTTGCCAAAACCCGAAAGCCCTAGCTCTTGGGCGCGCGCAGCAAAGCATGCGCAAGGGCGGGCAAATCGGCATAGTCATGCAAGAGCGCTTCAGGCTCCAAAGCCGCCATGTCCTCACCCGAGGGCCCAAACGTCACCAAAACCGAAGGCACACCCGCCGCGCGGGCGGTGTTACGGTCGGTGTCGCTGTCACCCACCAGCAAACACCGCTTCGGATCTCCACCCAAGCGCCGCGCCGTCTCAAAGAGCGGCTCGGGGTCAGGTTTGCGCACAGGCAGGGTGTCTGCCCCCACAAGCGCGCCAAAGCGCTCAAGCGCGCCCATACGGCGCATCAGCTCCACAGCCAGCCCCTCAGGCTTGTTGGTGCAAATGCCCACGCCAAACCCATCACCCTTGAGCGCCTCGACAGCCTCAAGCGCCCCGTCATAAAAGACAGTATGTGTGTCCAACGCTTCGGCATAAGCCTCAAGCAACACTGGATAATAGGCCTCGACAACCGCGTCATCTGGCCGCCCGAGCCGCGCAAGCCCCGCACGCAGCATGAACTTGCCACCGCGCAGCGCAACACCCGCATCAGCCAGGGTGAGCACATCGCCCTCCCCCATCTGGCGAAAGCAGGCGTTGGCCGCCGCAAGCAAATCTTTACTTGTATCTGCCAGCGTGCCGTCCAAATCGAATATAACCGTTTCCATCCCTGCTCCCCAATTGTCACATGTCGCAACATTGCTTGATCATTGCGCACTTGTGCTATGCGCCAGAGCAGATAAAACGGGCCACAACAGAAAAAGGCAAGCAAAACCAATGAGCACAAACCTGATCATTCTCGCCGCAGGCAAAGGCACGCGGATGAACTCCGACAGCCCCAAAGTGCTTCACGCCGTTGCAGGCGCGCCTTTGCTGATCCATGCCATGAAGGCCGGCGCGAGCCTTGAGCCAGAGCAGACTGTTGTTGTTGCAGGCCACGGCGCCGATGAGGTCAGCGCCGCCGCCCGCGCTTATGACGCGCGCGCCGAGATCGTACTGCAAACAGAACAGAACGGGACAGGCCACGCTGTGCTTTGCGCAAAAGACGCATTGGCAAATGCCGCAGGTGATGTGCTGGTGCTTTACGGCGACACGCCCTTCATCAGCCCCGAAACCCTCGCCGCCATGACAGACGCGCGCGCAACCTATGATGTGGTCGTGCTCGGCTTTGAAGCCGCAGACCCCGCCCGCTACGGCCGCCTTGTCATGGATGGCAACACGCTTGAGCGCATCGTCGAATTCAAAGATGCCTCCGATGAAGAGCGCGAGATAACCTTCTGCAACAGCGGCGTTATCCTCTGCTCCCGTGAGCATATGTTCAGCCTGCTTGCCCAAGTCACCAATGACAATGCCAGCGGTGAATACTACCTGACCGATATCATAGGCCTCGCGCGCACCTCAGGCCTCACATCCACAGCTGTGGCCTGCGATGAAGCCGAAACCATGGGCGTCAACTCCCGTGTCGATCTTGCCGCTGCCGAAGCGGCCTTTCAGGCCCGCGCCCGCCGCGCAGCCCTTGAAAGCGGCGTCACCCTGACCGCGCCCGAAACTGTCTTCTTTGCCCACGATACCTATGTCGGCCCCGACACCATCATCGAACCCAATGTCGTCTTCGGCCCTGAAGTGACCATTGAAAACGGCGCACACATCCGCGCGTTCAGCCACCTTGAGGGCGCACATGTCAGCCGTGGCGCTGTTGTTGGCCCCTACGCCCGCCTGCGCCCGGGGGCCGAGCTGAGCGAGAATGTGCATGTCGGCAACTTCGTTGAGATCAAAAACGCCACACTGGCCGAGGGCGCAAAAGCCAACCACCTGACCTACATTGGCGATGCCACCATCGGCGAGGGCACAAACATTGGCGCAGGCACCATCACCTGCAACTATGACGGTGTGTTCAAGCACCACACCCAGATTGGCGCACATGCCTTCATCGGCTCCAACACAATGCTGATCGCCCCCGTGTCTGTGGGCGACAATGCCATGACAGCCACAAGCGCCGTCATCAACAAAGACGTGCCCGATGGCGCCTTGGCCATTTCGCGCACCCCGCAAGACAACAAACTGGGCGTTGCGCGCAAGCTCATGGACAAGCTGCGCGCCAAAAAAGCCCAGCAAAAAGGTAAGGACGAGTAATTATGTGTGGTATTGTAGGTGTGTTGGGCAGCCATGAAGCGGCCCCTCTTTTGGTTGAGTCTCTCAAGCGGCTCGAATACCGCGGCTATGACAGCGCAGGCATCGCCACCGTTGATGCAGGCCGCCTTGACCGCCGCCGCGCCGTGGGCAAGCTCGTCAACCTCTCCGACAGGCTGGTGCATGAGCCCCTCACAGGCAAGGCAGGCATAGGCCACACCCGCTGGGCCACACATGGCGCAGCAAATGAGAACAACGCCCACCCGCATAGCACACGCCAAGTCGCCGTGGTCCACAACGGCATCATCGAAAACTACCGCGAGCTGCGGGCCGAACTGGCCGAAAAAGGTATAGGCCACACCACCGACACCGACACAGAAACTGTGGCACTTCTCGCCCAGTCACTGCTGGATGACGGCAAGTCGCCCCGCGACGCCGCGCTTGAAACCATCGCCCGCCTCAAAGGGGCCTATGCGCTTTGTTTCCTCTTTGAAGGCGAAGAGGACCTGCTGATCGCCGCGCGCCAAGGCTCGCCTCTGGCCATCGGCCATGGCTCAGGCGAAATGTTTGTCGGCTCAGATGCCATCGCCCTTGCGCCCCTGAGCGACCAGATCACCTATCTCGAAGAGGGTGACTTTGCGCTCATCACGCGCACACAAGTCGACATCCTCGATGCCGCGCGCCGCCCTGCCAACCGCGAGATCAAGACTGTCGAAATCGACAGCGCCCAGATCGACAAAGGCGGCCACAAACACTTCATGTCCAAAGAAATCGCCGAGCAGCCCCGCGTGCTCACTGAAGCGATTGGATATTACCTTTCAGATGATGGTCAGAGCATCGAGCTGCCAGATGCGGGCCATGACTTTACCAAAACAGAGCGCCTCACCATGGTCGCTTGCGGCACCGCCTATTACGCCTGCCTCACAGCCAAATACTGGTTTGAGCAGATCGCAGGCCTGCCGGTTGAGGTCGATATCGCCTCCGAGTTCCGCTACCGTGAACCGCCCATCACCGCCAACACCGCCGCGCTTTTTGTGAGCCAGTCAGGCGAAACCGCCGATACCCTCGCCGCCCTGCGCTATTGCGAGGGCAAGGCCGCAACGATCCTGTCTGTGGTCAATGTGAGCACCAGCTCGATTGCGCGTGAGAGCAACCTCGCCCTGCCCATTCTCGCAGGCCCCGAGATCGGCGTGGCCTCAACAAAGGCTTTCACATGCCAGCTCACGGTGCTCTATTTGCTGGCGCTCAAAGCGGCGCATGCCCGTGGCCGCCTCACAGATGCAGACCTGGCTGACAAGCTCTCCGAGCTGCGCAGCCTGCCGGGCATTATCAACACAGCTCTCGGCCTTGATAAGCAGATCGCCCAAGCTGGCCTCAAACTCGCCGAGGCGCAAGATGTCCTCTTCCTCGGACGTGGCCTCATGTATCCGCTCGCGCTTGAGGGTGCGCTGAAGCTCAAGGAAATCAGCTACATACACGCAGAGGCTTATGCCTCGGGCGAGCTAAAGCACGGCCCCATCGCACTCATCGACAAGACCATGCCAGTGGTTGTGAAAGCCCCCCGCGACGACCTGTTTGAAAAGACAGTCTCCAACATGCAGGAGGTCATGGCCCGCGGTGGCAAGGTGATGCTCATCACCGATGAAGCTGGCGCGTCAGAGGCAGGCGATGAAGCTTGGATCACACTCGTGATGCCCACAATCTCAAACGCGCTCTCCCCGATGCTCTACGCCATTCCCGCGCAGCTCTTGGCCTATCACACAGCGGTTGCCAAAGGCACCGACGTGGACCAGCCGCGCAATTTGGCCAAATCGGTGACGGTGGAGTAGCCTGCACGTTTCACATAGCCATTTCCCGCGCAATGTGAGACACCCCGCCAAAGACGCCCTTTTTGATGAAAGCCCGCCATGACACTTGATGATGCCCTCACCGCCCTGCGCAACGCTGCCGAAGAGGGCCGCGCCGAAGGCATGGCAGATTATCACAAAGTGCCGCGCGAATATCTGGGCGTGCCAAACCCGGCCATCAACGACCTTGCCAAGGAATGGCGCGGCCAAATCAGCCTGGATGAGCGCGTGCAACTCGCCTCTGATCTTTGGCAGACCAACATCTATGAAGCGCGCATCGCCGCCGCCAAGATGCTCACCCAAGCGCGGATCACACCCGACCAGGCCGTCTGGGATCTGATCGTCTCCTGGGTGCCCGACTTTGACAGCTGGGCCATCGCCGATCATGCCATGATGGCAGGCCAAAAGCGCCTTGTGGCTGACCCTTCGCGCATCGAAACCGTTGAAACATGGACAAAGTCCGATGTCCACTGGACCCGCCGTGCGGCCATGGTTGTGACCCTGCCCTACACGAAGCAGAACCACCCCAAGCCCGAAGAGCTTGCGGTGCGGATGCGTGTTCTGGGCTGGGCCGTGCGCTATGTTGAAGACCCTGAGTGGTTCATCCAGAAATCTGTCGCATGGTGGCTGCGCGAGCTTTCAAAGCACGATGCGCCGCGCGTGGAGTATTTCCTCGCCAATCACGCCAAAAAGATGAAGCCCTTCGCGCGCAAGGAAGCGGCCAAGCTTCTGCCCAAGCAAGAGACGAGCAAAGACAAGCCCGCCTAACTGCGCCAGCGCAAAAGCCGCTTCTCAACCTGGCCAATCAACGTGCTCACAACCACGCCGATCAGCGACAGGATCACCACACCCGCAAACAGCCTCTCAAGGTCGTAAAGCGAACCCGCCTGCAAAATATAGGCGCCGATCCCGTATTCGGCGCCCAGCATCTCGGCGGCGACCAGCAGGATAATGGCAATCGCCAGCGAGATACGCAGCCCCGACAAAATCCCCGGCATCGCCCCCGGCAACACGATCTTGCGCACAATCGACCACCAGCTTAGCCCGAAGCTCTGGCCCATGCGAATAAGCGTGCGGTCGACATTGTCCACCGCGCCATAGGTCGCCACGACAGTGGGGGTAAACGTGCCAAAAGCGATCAGCGCATATTTGCTGGCCTCATCAATGCCGAACCAGATGACAAACAAGGGCAAAAGCGCAATTTTGGGAATGGGAAAGATAGCCGCCACCAGCGGAACAAGCCCCGCGCGCACGTAAGAAAACAACCCTATGAGAACCCCGACAGTCACCCCGAGCGACACGCCAAGCGCGGCCCCCACCACAAGCCGCGTCAGGGAGGGCTGCAGGTGTTTCATCAGCAAACCGCTTTGCCACAGCTCCCCAAAGGTCGCCAAGACATCTGATGGCTTTGGCAAGGTCAGCGCGGATATCCAGCCCGCCTGTGTGCCCCACTCGGCAAGACCGATGAGCAAAAGAAACACCAAAAGCCCGACACCGCGCCGCGCCGTCGGGGCAAATCCGCCGCCCCGAAACGGGACTTGTTTCGGCTCAGACATCCAAAAGCTCCTCATCTGCGGCTTTGGCCTCGTCGCGCATCAGCTCCCAGAGGTGCTGCTGCACCGCTTCAAGCGCCGCGTCGCCATGCGTCCGGTCCGCCAGTGGCGTCTTGATCTCAACCACCTCACGCAGCTGGCCCGGCCTGCGCGACAACACCACAATCTTGTGCCCAAGGCGCACGGCCTCTGCCAAATTGTGGGTCACATAAACGGCCGTAAACGGCTGGCGCGTCCATAGCCCCACGAGGTCGTCCATCAAAAGCTCACGCGTCTGCGCATCAAGCGCCGACAAAGGCTCATCCAGCAACATCACCGCAGGCTTCACCGCCAGCGCACGCGCAATCGCCACCCGCTGTTTCATTCCGCCAGAAAGCTGGCGCGGCAACGCCTCGGCAAAGCCCGTCAGCCGCGTGCGCGACAGCACATCTTCAATGATCTGCTCCGCCGCAGCGCCTTTGATGCCGTGGTCTTCCAGCACAAGCGAGACATTGCCCCGCACTGTCCGCCAAGGCAGCAGCGCAAAGTCCTGAAACACATATGTCAACGGATTGAGGCAGCCCTCTGGCACCTCTCCCAGCTGCAAAACGCGGCCCGCCGAAGGCTTTTCAAGCCCGCCGACAAGGCGCAAAAGCGTGGACTTGCCACAGCCCGACGGCCCCACCAGACAGACGATCTCGTCGCTTTTCACCTCAAGGGAGATATCGCGCAAAACCTCTGTGTCGCCATAAGAATGGCTGATCCGCTCGAGCGAAAGGTCCATATCTGCCCTGCCTTCAAAATAGGGCGGAAGGCCGCAACAGCCCCCCGCCGTTTGGCTTATGCTTCAAAAGTCTCAACGTAGCTTGTGTCCACAAGCGTATCGAGCGTGATGTCCTTGCTAACCAAGTCTTCTGACTGGAACCACCCGAGCTGGTCCGCCATCGACGCCACATTGAGCTTGGCCCCCTCATTGAGGCGCATGGTGCCATTGATGATGCTCGGCGCAGCCTTTTCGCGCGGGCGGTCTGTGTAGACATACTTGTGAATAAGATCGACCATCGCATCCTCGCCGCCCTCGCGCGCAATCATGGCCGCGTTGTAATCGGCCACGCCCTTGGCATAGCTGGCAAGGTAGTCAGCAGTCTGGCCACGCTCGTCGCTTGCGGTCTTGGCCGAGGTAAACAGCGTCGTCACCTGATAGGCTGGCAGATAGTCCGAGATATTGCCGATGATATGCACAGCGCCCGAGCCAGCCAGCGGCTTGGCGATATGAGGCACGATAGACCAGGCATCAATCTGCCCTGACTTGAGCGCCCCAATCACGGCCCCGACCTTTTGCAAAGGCTTGAAGCTCATGATGATGCCCTCTTTCTCGGCCACTTTCGAGCCCATATAGTGGAAAGACGAGCCAGCCTGCGTCACGCCAAAGCTCTTGCCATCAAGCATCGCCGGGCTGGTCAGCCCCGCCTTGAACGCCGCATCCGAGGCCAGAATTTTCTGGCCATCAATCCCCGCCTCTTCGCTCAGCGCACCGCCGATGACCTTGATCGCGCCCTTATCGGCCAGCGAAATCAATCCGCCTGATACAGCCGTAACCGCATAATCCACATCCCCTGACGCAATCGCGACAGCCATAGGCTGCGCCGCCTCAAAGAAGCGAAGCTCCACATCCAGCCCTGCTTCGGCAAAGTAGTTGCGCTCAACAGCCACAAAGCTGCCCGCGTGTGACGTAAAGCGCAGCGCGCCCACGACAATCTTCTTCCCCGAGGCAATCGCAGGTGCTGCAAGGCCCACGCCTGCGGCTGCACCAAGCAAGCCAAGTGTCTGCCGTCTGTTCAATCTTGTCATGGTCTCTCTCCCGTTTCACTCACTATTGTTCAGTTTTGCCCAGAGCGCACCCCGGGTAAACAGTTACCTTGTGTAAAAGCTTCAGAAGAGCTTCATCTTCTTGAAAAGCGCATATTCCGCAATGAGCACCGCAACGATTGCACCACAGGTGATGGCAAAGCCGTTGGGGCTATCCGAGAGCGGCACGCCCCCCACATTGATCCCTAAAAGCCCCGTGAGAAAGCCAATGGGCAGAAAGAACGCCGAAACAATGGTCAGAACAAACATCTGTGTGTTCATCTGTTCGGCGCGCGCATCCATCACCTGATCCTGCACAATCTGCGCCCGATCCCGGATCGCATCCAGCTCTTCACAGAGCCGCGTCAGGCGGTCTGTGGCTTCACGCAACTGGCCGAGCGCCTCCCGCGAAACCCAGTCAAACGCCTCGACCTCAAAGGTGGTGAGCGCGTCACGCTGCGGAAACATATAGCGCCGCAACCCCGTTGCCATCTGGCGGATCTCGGCCAAAGCGCGCCGTGTCTCGCTCATGCTCTGCGCGGCCAGCGCGTCATCAAAGCTGTCGAGCTTTTCATTTAGCTCCGCCACAATCGGCTCGGCGCGGTCGGCAAGCCGCAGCACAAGCGCGGCGACCATATCTGCCGAAGCCAGCGGCGCGCGCCCCTCTTCCACCATCGTGGTCACATCGCCAAGCGCCTTAAGCTCACGCACCCCGCAGCTCACAACCTGCCCCGCCTCAACCCAGAGGCGCAAAGAGATCATGTCATCAGGCTCAGCACCTTCGGTCAGGTTTACCCCCCGCAAAACAAGGATGGCCCCCGCCCCGTGGGGCGTACAGCGCGGGCGGGTTTCCTCAGCGGTCAGTGCCGTGACAACGCTGTCATCCAGCTGAAGCCCGTGAAGGGTGCTGCGCAACGCAGCCACATCCCCCTGCACATGGCGCCAGAGATAGCCCCCTGCCGCGGGCGCATGAGCCGCCTCAAAGGCCTTGCCCCCGAGCACCACGGCGTGGCGGTCAGGCCCGATGGCATAGCCAAAGGCTGTCGGTACATTGGGCATGCTGCGCTCCGCGTTAGTTTATAAAGACATCAACTTCAGACAAGTCGGTCAAAGGTGCCTCAAGCACCCGCAACGCCGCCAGCGAAATCTGGCTGCCTGCGGTTTTCACCCCCTCAATCGGCACAAGCTCAAGCTCCACAGCCTTGCCTGTCTTGGCGTAGACAACACGGCCCATCGCCGCCTCGCTCACAAGAGGCGTGCGCAGCCATAGCCCCGGCACCGTCGCATCGCCCAGCGAAGCCACAGTGCGCCCAAGCGCCTTGCCTTGCCCGCTCGCAGCCTGTGCTTTGGCTGCGGCCTCGGCAGCCTGCCGCTCGGCAGCACTCGTGGTGTCAAACTGCTCCACAGTGCGCGCATTGGCGGGCGGACGCGCCGCAGGCGGGCGCACAGCCGGTGCTGACGGGGCCACAACCGCCTCTGCTTCAGGGGCAGGCATCTCATCTGCCTGTTGCACCAAAGCACAGCCACCAAGGGCCATGCCAAAACTCAAACCTAAAAATACGTGCTTCATCCCCTCAGATTAAGCCCCACCAAGCGGCTTGACCAGTGCAGAAACACCCTTGCCCCGCTGCGCCCCAGCCCTTACCTGTTAAAGCATGAAAACGCCGTTAATTGACCCGTTCGCCCGCCCCATCTCGTACTTGCGTGTCTCCGTGACCGACAGGTGCGATTTCCGCTGTGTTTATTGCATGTCCGAAAACATGACATTCCTGCCCAAGAAAGAGCTTCTCACACTGGAAGAGCTTGACCGCATGTGCAGCACGTTCATAGGCCTCGGCGTTGAAAAGCTGCGGATCACGGGCGGCGAGCCGCTGGTGCGCAAAGGCATCATGACGTTTTTTAACGCGATGACACGGCACTTGGAGAGTGGCGCGCTCAAAGAGCTGACCCTCACAACCAACGGCTCCCAGCTTGAGCGTTTTGCCGATGAGCTTTACGCCGCTGGCGTGCGCCGTATCAATATTTCGCTCGATACGCTGGATGAGCAGAAATTCGCAGACATCACCCGCTGGGGCCGCTTGCCCCAGGTGTTGCGCGGGATCGAGGCGGCCAAAAAGGCAGGGCTGCGCGTCAAGATCAACACGGTTGCGCTCAAGGGCTTTAACGAGGAGGAGCTTTTCACCTTGGCCGAATGGTGCAAACACGAAGATATGGACCTTACGTTCATCGAAGTCATGCCCATGGGCGACATCGGCAATGAAGACAGGCTCGACCAATACTGGCCCCTGAAAGACTTGCGCGCCACTTTGGCCGAGCGCTACACGCTCAAAGACCTGGCCCACCGCACAGGTGGCCCCGCGCGCTATGTGGAGCTTGTTGAAACAGGCCAACAGATCGGCTTTATCACACCGCTCACCCATAATTTCTGCGAAAGCTGCAACCGCGTGCGCCTCACCTGCACGGGCGAGCTTTTCATGTGCCTTGGTCAGGAAGACAACGCCGACCTGCGCGCGCCCCTGCGCGACCACCCGGACACCACAGCACCGCTAGAAGCCGCCATTCGCGCAGCCATCGAACGCAAACCCAAGGGCCACGACTTTGATTATGACCGCCAGAACGTTGGCGGCAAAATGACCCGCCACATGAGCCACACAGGCGGCTGAGCGTGACCACGCCTGCCCTGCTCAAAGCCTACTTCGCGCTCACAGCCGTTGCCCCCTGGCTTCTGAAACATGCGGCCAAACGCCAGCACCTGCGCCAATCCGCAGCATCAGAGCGCCTTTGCGAGCGTATGGGCCAAGCCACAAAACCACGCCAGACTGGGCCGTTGATCTGGCTACACGCGGCATCGGTCGGAGAAGTCCAGTCCGCGGTCGCGCTTGCGCCGCTGCTGGCCGAGAAGGCCCAGCTGCTTGTGACCACCGCCACACAAACAGGGGCAGACCGCGCGCGCGCCGTGCTCCCCAAGGGCACGCTCCATCAGTTTCAGCCTATTGATACGCCCTTGGCCACGCGCAAGTTTCTGGCGCATTGGCAGCCTGATCTTGCTCTCTTTGTCGAGGCTGACCTCTGGCCCCGCATGTGCCGCGCACTGGCTCAAAACGGAACACCCACAGCACTTCTCAATGCACGCAGCTCCAAGAGCCGCGCACGTTTTCCGCGCGTTTACAAAGAGATGCTGTCTTCTTTTAACGTCATTACCTGCCAAAGTGACATGGCTCAAAAAGAGCTTCAGGCGCTCGGCATCTCTCCCGACGTTCTCTTCACGTTCGGAGATCTGAAGGCAGCACTCCCCAAGCCCGAACCAGACGCGGCAGCGCTCGCGGCGTTCCGTGCTGCAGCTGGAAAGCGCCCTCTCTGGTCCGCCGTTTCCACCCATGCAGCCGATGAAGCACATGTGCTCGCGGCCCACCGTGACGTGCTCCGGCACACCCCAGAAGCGCTCTTGCTCTGGCTGCCACGGCATCCCGCACGCGCCACAGCCATCAGAGACGCCGCCAAAGACCTACACCTCGCCCAACGCAGCCTCGGCGAAGCCGTCACGTCACAGAGCCAGATTTTGCTCGCTGACACCCTCGGGGAAGCTGGCGCCGCCTTTGCAACCGCGCCTGTTGTCTTTCTGGGCGGCTCCTTTGGCCGTGAAGGTGGTCACACACCCTACGAGCCGGCCAAGGCAGGCTGCTATGTTTTGTCAGGCCCCAATGTGGCTAATTTCAAAGACGCCTACGCGCGCCTCAGCCGCGAAGGCTACGCCACGCTGCTAGACAGCAGCACGGCACTTGCACAGGCCCTCACAACACATATGCGCAGGCCCCACAAAGCACTTTGGCAATCACAGTCAGAAAACGCCGTGGCAAAAACGGCTGCGAAACTTCTGTCTTACGTGCCCTGAACCCGCGCCAGAAACTCTAGCGCAGCTCGGTCTTCCACCTCATCCGCCTCGATCTCGTCCACAATGCGCTGCACCCGCCGCGCATGTTGTTGCAGCTCTACCGAAGCAATCAGGCAGGCCGCCAACTTGGTCTGCAAATCCGAGTTCGAGCGTGTGTAATAGTGATTGAGCTGCAAGCGCTGGTTTGAGTAGAAATCAGCCCGCCCACGCGCCTTGTGCGCCGCAGGCTGGCCCCTGTCGTTCACCCCTTCGGCACGTCCGTCTATCTCCATCCCGTGTACCCGCACACCGGTCACACGGCACGGATCAACGATGCATTTCCAGTTGAGGGCATGGCGCGCGCTCTGCACATCCCGCATCCGCATCAGGTAGTTGGCCACAATGCCCCCTTCAGGGGGCCCCTCATGGCCAGATCGACCAAACATCTGCCAAGGCAAAGAGACATGTGCCGCGGCTTCCAGCTCGGCCAAGGCCGCATCAAGGCTGTCATGCTCTCTGGGCACAATAAATTCGTCCACATCCACAAAGGCCATCCAGCGATATGCGCCGCCGTAATTTGCCAAAGCATGTGCAAATGCCAGCACCTGATTGTGCAGCTCGGCCCCCGTGCGCCCGTCGCGCAGGCTTTGCGCCCAAGGGAGAATGGTCAGCGCATCTTCAGGCAGGCAGCCACGCAAGAGCGCGCACGTTTCATCTGTGGATCCGTTGTCATAAACATAGAAGTGGCGCACGCCCGCCAGCGCATGAAAGCGGGCCCATTCTTCAATATAGCGCGCCTCGTTCTTTACGATAATAGCAATCGCAACACCCACACGCGCCGCGTCGGGCTTGGGCGGAACAACCGCCAGCTTACTGATGGGCCGTGCCTTGAAAAATCCCATTTTAGGTCCTTTCAGCCAACAAACGCTGCACTTGGCGCGCATCTGTCAGCGTTTCTCCGTCAAATCCGATGTAATAATCACGCGCAAGCCATGTCAGAAACCGCGCTCTGAGCGCCGCATCAAAGGTCAAACCATCCGCACGCGCAAAAGCCTGTTTCAGCGCCTCGGCGCTACCCACCCGTTCTGCAACTCCCGCAATATCATACAAGGCCTCGCCCGTAAGAAGCACCGGCTTGTCCCAGAACATCGCTTGCAAGCCCATAGAAGAGTTGATCGTCACAACCCCTTGGCTCGCCGCAATCTGGGCAAAGCTGTCGGCAGAATTATCAAGTTCAAAGCGCGCGCCCGAAGCGATCAGTGCGTTGATTTTATCCGTCAAGGCAACCTTGGAAGACGGGTGCTCCTTGAGCCGTAAATGCCAGCCCTCTGGCAAGCTCTGCGACGCGTCTGCCAAAGCCTCAAGAAAGCCCGCCAAACCGCCACACCAGCCCGCAAACAGCGTCATCTGGCTGTCATCAGGCACTTGCAGCGGCACAAAGAGAAACTGAGCACCGCCAAACTCGCCCGCCGCTTGCCCCACATCGGCCCGCCGTGGCACGCGGGCCTTAAAGCCGCCTTTCAGATTTGCCAGCAGTTCCAGATCCGGCGTCACACTGTCATAAAACGCGCCTGCACGTGGAACAGAGCCCTCTGCATTTACGCCTTGCGCATCCAGCGTGCGCCTGAGCGGCAAAGGGGACAGTTCGGCAAACAAAACCCTTGCCCCGGCATCACGTGCGCCCTCCATAAAGGCTCGCCGCGTGCCCGTGAGGCCCTGCCAACACAGAGCCACAGCCTCTGGGTGCGTTTCAAAATACCGTCGCGCCCAATTGTAACGCCCCTTTAGAAAAGTAAGCTTCAACCAGCGCGCCAAAGCCCGTTTGGGCTGTTTCTTTGCCCGGGCAAGACAGGCCTGCGCGCGCGCTTGGGTCTGTTCATAACCACGCCAGCGCATCGCCCATGTGCCAAGGCGCTTGCCCGCACCAACTTCTGTTGCGATCGCCCGAAAAAAAGCCATTTTTTCGGCGTGAGGCTCAGCCAGATAAGCAAGAAAGGGCGCAGGTTTCATGCGCCCTTCCTAGTCTGCCGCCCCATGGCGCGCAAGCCTCAGCCCGCCGCAGGCATCCGCTGTTCGACAATTTCGGCCCAATAGCTGCAGCCCGCAGGAATGGCCTCGTCGTTGAAGTCATACTTGGTGTTATGCACCATCGCCGTGTCACCATTGCCCATAAGGATATAAGCACCGGGGCGCTCTTCGAGCATAAAGGCAAAGTCTTCCCCCCCCATGACAAGCGGCGCTTCTTCGCAGCCACCCGACACGCTGGTGGCAACCTCGCGCAAGAAATCTGTTTGCGCCGCGTGGTTGTCCATCACAGGGTAGTTGCGCTGGTAGGTCACATCGACAGTGCCGCCAAATGTCGCCGCAATCCCGTTGCAAATCTCTCCGAGGCGCTGCTCAGCCAAGTCTCGCATGGCGGCGCTCATGGTGCGCACGGTTCCCTTAAGCGTGACGCCTCCGGGGATCACGTTAAACGCCTTGGAACTGGTTTCAAATGACGTCACAGACACCACAATATTCTCAACAGGGTCGGCATTGCGGCTGGCAATCGTCTGCAAAGCCAGCACAGCCTGCGCCGCCATCACGGTTGTGTCCACAGTCTCCTGCGGCTTGGCCCCGTGGCCACCACGCCCCGTAAACTCGACAGTAAACACATCCGTTGCCGCAAAAAACGGCCCCGAACGGATAGAAAACGCCCCCACAGGCTTCCCGGGCCAGTTGTGCATCCCGTAGACTTCCTGAATGCCGAAGCGCTCCATCATGCCATCGTCACACATCTCTTTGCCGCCGCCACCGCCTTCTTCGGCGGGCTGGAAGATCACGACAGCCGTGCCGTCAAAGTTCCGGGTCTCGGCCAGATATTTTGCCGCGCCGAGCAGCATCGCCGTGTGCCCGTCATGCCCGCAAGCATGCATTGCACCGGGTGTTTTGCTGGCATAGGGCAGCCCCGTTTCTTCGGGCATCGGCAGCGCATCCATATCCGCGCGCATCCCCACAACCTTCCCGGAGGTATCCGACTTGCCCTTGATCACCCCCACAACCCCCGTGCGGCCAATCCCCGTGACAACCTCGTCACAGCCAAACGCCTTGAGCTTTTCCGCCACAATCGCGCTGGTGCGATGGGTCTCGAACAGGATTTCGGGGTGCTCGTGAAAGTCACGGCGCCATGCGGTGATTTCGTCATGCAGCTCGGCAAAGCGGTTCTTTACAGCCATTGTCTTTCTCCTTGTCAGTCTGTCAGGGGCATGCGCTGCTCGGCCAGTTCGGCAAAGAAGCTACAGCCCACGGGCAGGATATCGTCGTTAAAGTTGTAATTCGGGTTGTGCAGATCGGCGCTGTCACCATTGCCGATAAAGACATAGGCCCCGGGCCGTGCTTCCAGCATCTCCGAAAAGTCCTCTGCAGGCATCACAGGGTCGATCTCCACCGTCTCGCGCCCCGTCACAGCCTTGGCCGCCGCTGCCGCATGGCGCGCAGCCTCCACGTCATTCACAGTCGGCGGCACGCCATCATTGGCAAACTCAAGCACAGCACTGCCACCATAGGCTTCTGCGGTGTGCTGAATGATCGCGTTCATCCGCGCGCCCATCACCTCGCGCACATCCTTGTCAAAGTAGCGCAGCGTGCCCTTAATCGTCACCATATCAGGGATCACGTTGTAAATATCCGTGTTCGAGCGCAGCCCGCAAAGCGAGATAACAGCCGAGCGCAAAGGGTTCACGCTGCGCGCCACAACCGATTGCATCGCCACCACGATATGGCTCGCCACAAGTGAGGTATCAACCGACAGATGCGGCATGGCCCCGTGCCCGCCCTTGCCCGTCACAACAATGCGAAACGCCTCGGCAGCCGACATCTGCGGCCCTTCCAGCACAGCAAATTGCCCCGCCTCGATGCCGGGCCAGTTGTGCATCCCGTAGATCTCGTCAATCGCAAAGCGCTCCATCAGCCCTTCGGCCAGCATGGCCTTGGCCCCGCCACCCCCCTCTTCGGCAGGCTGGAAACAGAGCACAACCGTGCCGTCAAAGTTGCGGGTCTCGGCCAGATATTGCGCCGCGCCCAAAAGCATACTGGTATGCCCGTCATGGCCGCAGGCGTGCATCTTGCCCGCGTTTTGCGACGCATAGGGCAGCCCCGTCGCCTCACGGATCGGCAGCGCGTCCATATCGGCGCGAAAGCCGATGGTGTGCCCGCTGCCCTGCCCGCGCCCGCGGATCACAGCCACAACACCTGTCTTACCAAAGCCTTCAACCACCTCATCGCAGCCAAAGCCGCGCAAGCGTTTGGCCACAAGCCCCGCCGTGCGCGTCTCTTCAAAGCGCAGTTCGGGGTGGGTGTGAAAGTCGCGCCGCCACGCCGTGATTTCGGCGCTCAGCTCGGCAAATCTGTTCTTAACTGGCATAACGCCTGCTCCTTAGACATCAGGTCCAAGCTCGAGCTTGGCATAGTTGTCAAACCGCGCAAGGCGAAAACGCGTGAGGTCGTGTCCGACGTCGCGTCCCAGCATCATATCCGCCATAATCCGCCCGAAAGCCGGGCCAATGCCAAATCCGTGGCCACACATCCCCGTGCAAATGCTCAGCCCCTGCACAGGAGCATGGTCCACAATCGGCACAACATCAGGCATCGTGTCGATCATCCCCGCCCAACGCCGCGCCACCTTGGGCCGCCCGATTTTGGGGAAGCGCGCAGCAAATTTGTCGAGCATACGGTCAAGGGCCGCATCACTCGGCGCAGGGTCAAGCACGCGCATCCGCTCAAACGGGGTTTCCTCATCCAGCCGCCAGCGCCGTTTGGTCAAGAACCCGTCAGGCCAGTCGCGCGGTGCAGGCGGGCGGTAACTCATGCCAAAGTCTCCCCCCACAATCAGCTGGCGGTAATGGGGCACATGGCGCAGAGCGTCTGGCCCCACCCAAAGATGGTTCACCCCCAAAGAGGCCATGGTATAGCCCCCGTCCTTGCGGCGGCGAAACGACATCGCATCCTCGCCCGCAGCGCCCTCAAAGAAAGACGGCATCGCCTCGGTCGCCAAGACATTGGAGCGCACAGACAGCTGCGGAATGCTCACGCCCTCGCGGCGCAAAAACAGCGAGGACCAAGCGCCCGCCGCCACAAGCACCAGCTTGGTTTTCACCTCGCCCGCCTCGGTGACAACGCCGCTCACAGCGCCCGCCTCGCGCAAAAGCCCGCGCACAGCGCAGCCCTCGCGGATACTCACACCCGCCGCCACAGCCGCCCGCGCCAGCGCAGGCACGGCCTCAAACGGCTCAGCCACCATATCATCAGGCGTATGCATGGCCCCGCCCCAAGGGTTGTGGGCGTCAGGCAACAGCGCGGCAACTTGCGCGCGCGACAGCATCTGCGTGCCAGCGGCGCGGCCAAATTCTTTTGCCCATGCCTCATATTTCCCTAGCTGTGCTTCATTCTTGGGCAAAAAGGTAACGCCGGGGCGCTTGAGGCCGAAGTCATCTTTGCAAACAGCGGCCAGTTCTTCCCACCGCTCCTGGGCTTCAATGACAATGGGCAGCTCCGCATAGTCGCGCCCTGTCTTGCGGATCCAGCCCCAGTTGCGCGCACTTTGCTCGGCCGCAACACGGCCCTTCTCAAGCAACAGCGGCTTCAGGCCCAGCTGTGCAAGGTAATAGGCCGCACAGACGCCAATCACCCCGCCACCGATGATCACCGCATCGGCCTCTTTTGGCAGTGGGTCCGCATACTCGGGCGCTTTGTGCAGCCCCAGTGGTATACCCAGCATCACCCCGCAAGCTCCTCAAGCAACCGCTCCATAAAGCGCTGGCCCGCCTCAAACTCGGCCACCGCGATAAATTCATCTGGCTGATGGGCCTGTTCAATACTGCCCGGCCCACAGATCACAGCAGAATAGCCCGCGTCCTGAAACTGGCCCGCTTCGGTGCCATAGCTCACAACATGGCTCGCGTTGTCCCCCGTCAAACGGCGCACAAAGCTCTCGGCCACACCGTCCTGTTCAGGCTTAAGCCCGGGCACATCAAAAAACGGTTCCAGATCAATCCGCGCCTCCGGATGAATCGCCTTCATATCGGCTTCCACCTCGCGCACCCGCGCAGTGTAGCGGTCAATCCAGTCTTGCTTCTGCTCGCTCGGCACCACGCGAAATCCCATCACAAACCGACAGTCTTTGGCCGTAATGTTGTTGGCCGTGCCCCCTTCTATTGTGCCCACATGGGCATTGGTCCAGGGCGGATCAAACATCGTGGCCAGGCTGTGGGGCGTGCGCGCCATGCTCTGGGCATTGGCCTCATTGGCCCATTCCAGCAGCTTGGCCGCCTCCATAACCGCGCTCACACCCCGGTGCATGATCGAGGAATGCACCTCAAACCCCACAACATGCGTCGCAATCCCCACACCGCCCTTGTGGCCGTTCACACATTTCATCAGGCTTGGTTCACCGATAATGGCCAGCTCCGCCTTGGGCAAAACGCCCTGCATCGCCGCAATCATCGCAGGCGCGCCCGTGCAGCCCACCTCCTCGTCATAGCTCAACGCAATCTGAAGTGGCCGTGTCACGCCGCGTCGCTTGGCTTCCACCAAAGCCCAGATCGCCAGCGCATCAAACCCTTTCATGTCACAGGTGCCGCGCCCGTAATACTTACCGTCCCGTTCGGTCACGGTAAAAGGATCGGTTGTCCAGGGTTGCCCGTCCACAGGCACCACATCGGTATGCCCTGAAAGCACAACGCCTCCCGCCACCTCGGGGCCAACATGGGCAAAAAGCGCACAATGCGTCCTGGCCTCGTCGCGCCAGTGGCGGTGGCTCTCAATGCCATGCTCCGCCAGATACCCCTCCACCCAGTCAATCAGATCGGTGTTCGGATCGCGGCTCACGGTCGGGAAGCTCACCAGCTTCTCCATCAGCTCGAATGGCGTTAAAACTGGCACATCAGCCCCTTTCATTGCTTTCTTTTTGCAAAAAATATCCCGGGGGTCTGGGGGCAGCGCCCCCAGCGGGTCGCCTGCGCCAGCAGGCGATCCCCTTCATTTCAATACCCGCTGTCTGTTGTCAGAATATAGTGGTCTGGCCCCACTTCCTTGTAAGCGCTCGGCGCAGCCTCATACCCGACAGGGTGGATCGGCGACGGAATCGGCTTGAAGTTGAGATCGCGCTCATCCTTGCGGTTGCGCGGGTCGGCAATCGGCACCGCCTTCATCAAAGCCTGCGTGTAAGGGTGCTGGGGGTTTTCAAACACCGCCGCGCGCGGCCCCCGCTCCACAATACGGCCCAGATACATCACCCCCACATCGTGGCTCACCCGCTCCACAACCGCCATGTCATGGCTGATAAACAGATAAGACAGTCCCAATTCTGCCTGTAATTCCATCATCAGGTTCAAAACTTGTGCTTGCACCGAAACATCCAGCGCGCTCACCGCTTCATCCGCCACGATCAATTTCGGATTGAGCGCCAGCGCCCGCGCGATCGCAACCCGCTGGCGCTGACCGCCCGAAAGCTCGTGTGGATAGCGCCGCAAGAACGAGCGCGGCAGCTCCACACGGTCAAACAGCGCCGCGATACGGTCTTGCAGCTCCTGGCCCTTGGCCACGCCGTAGTTCTGCATCGGTTCGGCCACTTGGCTCATCAGGTTCATCTGCGGGTTAAGGCTGGCAAACGGGTCTTGAAAGATCATCTGCATATCAAGCCGCGCCGCGCGCAAGCCGCCCGTATCCAGCGCCATAATATCCTTGCCACCAAGGTTCACCTCGCCGCTCTGTGGCTCGACAAGCCGCAACAGCGAGCGCCCCGCCGTCGACTTGCCACACCCGCTCTCGCCCACAAGGCTCAGGGTGCGGCCCTTGTTGATGGTAAAGGAGATGTCCTCCACCGCATGAACATTGGCCACCGTCCGGCGAAAGAAACCGCCCTTCACAGGGAAGCGCGTGGTCAGGTTTTTCACCGACAAAAGCACCTCGTCGCTGCCTTTGATCGGGTCAAGGTTCTGATCTTTGCGCCCCAAAAGCTTCATCGGCTCGGGGTAGGCTTTGCCGCGCATCTCGCCCAGCTTGGGCACCGCGGCCAAAAGCGCTTTGGTGTAGTTATGCTGCGGGTTCTCGAAGATCTCTTCCACAGAGCCCTCTTCCACCTTGTTGCCGCGAAACATAACCACAACACGGTCTGCCATCTGCGCCACAACGGCCATATCGTGGGTGATAAACATCACAGCCGTGCCTGTCTCGCGCTTGAGGCGGTCCATAAGCGCCAGAATTTCGGCCTGAATGGTCACATCCAGCGCCGTTGTCGGCTCATCAGCGATCAAAAGACGTGGCTCACAGGCCAGCGCCATCGCGATCACAACACGCTGGCGCATCCCGCCAGACAGCTCGTGTGGATACTGCTTCAAGCGCCGCTCAGGCTCGGGGATACGCACCTGCTTCAACAGATCAAGCGCGCGCGCCTCGGCCTCGGCCTTGCTCAGCCCTTTGTGCATCCGCACGCCCTCGGCAAGCTGGCGGCCCACGGTAAAGACAGGGTTCAGCGCCGTCATCGGCTCCTGAAAGATCATTCCGATCTCGTTGCCACGAATCGTGCGCATCAGGCTTTGGTCGGTCTGGGCGAGGTCAATTTCGCCGCCCTCCCCCCGGTTGAACAGGAGCCGCCCCCCCGCGATTTCGCCGCCGCCATACTCGATGAGCCGCATCAAAGCGAGCGACGAGACCGACTTTCCCGAGCCGGATTCCCCAACGATACAGACGGTTTCGCCCGGTCTGATCTCAAATGAGACATCCTCCACCCCGATCACGGGGCCGTCCTTCGTCTGAAACGCAACCCGAAGGTTTTCGATCGTGGCAAGTGGTTGGTCAAGCATCGCTGGCATCCATCCCTAAAATGCAGATTGCGCCACGCTACAGAGAGGAGCGCAGGAGTGTCAAACCCTCCCTTGGCACTCACAGCGCCGCGTCACAGCATTTTCAAAGGGCTTGCAATTTTGCGAATCTCTGTTTCGTATGGAGCCATTGCGGGGGTCCTGCTGCTCAGACGTTTTCATCTGGCTTCGAGCCACCCCGCGCCTATGAATCCGCGACAAGCGGACAAGCTCAATCGGGGCGAAAGCTTCGTCCAACATGGAGTAAAACATGAAAGTCAAAACCCTTCTGCTTGGTGCAGCGGCGTCTTTTGCTATTGCCCCCGCGGCCATGGCCGAGCGCGGCTCTGATGGCCACGTCAACGTGATCTATTGGCAAGCGCCCTCGATCATGAACCCCTATTTGTCAGGCGGCACGAAAGATATCGAAGCCGCCTCACTCGTCATCGAACCGCTCGCGCGCTATGATGACAAAGGCGCGCTTGTACCTTTCATCGCAGCCGAAGTGCCCACAGTGGCAAACGGCGGCGTGAGCGAAGACCTCACCTCCATCACCTGGAAAATCCGTGAAGGCATCCTCTGGTCAGACGGCACCCCCGTCACAGCCAACGACGCCAAATTCACAGCCGATTACTGCATGCACCCCGAAGGCGGCTGCGCACAATCTGCGTTCTTTGATGGCGTTGAAAGCGTTGAAGTGCTTGACGAGATGACCCTCAAGATCACCTTTGACCAGCCTAAGCCAAACCCCTATGGCCCGCTCGTTGGCGGCCAGTCGCCCGTTTTGCAAGCGGCCCAGTTCGCGGACTGCCTTGGCGCCAAAGCGCCCGAGTGCACAGAGGCCAACTTCAGCCCGATCGGCACAGGCGGCTTCGTCGTGGACGAGTTCAAACCAAACGATGTGATCTCGCTCTCGGCCAACCCGAACTACCGTGAAGCCGACAAGCCCAAGTTCGCCACCATGACCCTCAAAGGCGGCGGCGATGCAACAGGCGCGGCCCGTGCCGTGTTTGAAACAGGCGAAATGGACTACGCCTGGAACCTTCAGCTCGCACCCGACGTGATCGCGAAGTTTGAAGAAGGCGGCAAAGGCAAAGCGGTTGCTGGCTTTGGCCCGCTCGTCGAGCGCCTCGAGATGAACATGACCAACCCGTCACCAGACCTTCCCGAAGGCGAGCGCTCCACCGTGGCACACCCACACCCCATCTTGTCTGATGTGCGCGTGCGTGAAGCCCTGTCGATCTCGATCGACCGCGATCTGCTGGTTGAAGTCGGCTATGGCCAAGCGGGCCGCCCGACATGCGACCTCGTTCCATCACCTGACAACTACGCGTCCAAAAACACATTCTGCCTCACGCAGGATATGGACCGCGCCCGCGCGCTTCTCGAAGACGCAGGCTGGGTTGACAGCGACGGCGACGGCGTGCGCGAAAAAGACGGTATGAAGCTTGCGCTTCTCTACCAAACATCAACCAACGCTGTACGTCAGGACTTCCAGGCCCTGATCAAACAGTGGTGGGAAGAAATCGGTGTTGAAGTCGAACTTCGCAACCTTGACGCCTCGGTCTTCTTTGGTGGCGACCCCGGCTCACCCGACACCTTCCAGAAGTTCTACGCCGACGTAGAAATGTATGCGAACACCTTCAACGGCACAGACCCGCAGCAGTATCTTGCGGCCTACCGGTGTGGCGGCGAGCCAAAGCCATCGTCACAGTGGCAGGGTGAAAACATCAACCGCTTCTGTGATCCGGCCTATGACGCCCTGATCGACGAACTGGCCCGCACAGGTGACATCGCCAAGCGCGGTGAAATCGCCAAGAAGATGAACGATATGCTGACAAAAGACAGCCACACAATCGTTGGTCTCGTGCACCGTGGTCGTGTTTCAGGCCAGTCAAACACGCTGGGCGGCCACGTCCTCAACGTGTGGGACTCAGAGCTCTGGGATGCAGCCGAATGGTACCGCATTAAAGAATAAGCCTTGCGCTTAACAGGCGTCCCGCTTTGTGCGGGGCGCCTCCCTCTTCGGTTTAGGCAGGCTCGCCTGCCCCCTTTGACACCAAGACCCATAAACAAAGGCTCCGCTTCATGCTGACATACACAATCCGGCGCTTGATCCTCTCCGTTCCGGTGCTTTTGTTCATTGCTCTTATTATCTTTCTGCTGTTGCAGCTCGCCCCGGGCGACCCGATGGCACAGGTGCCCCTGACGGTGCCGCCCGAGGTGAAAGAAAAGATGCGCGAGGCGCTCGGCCTTGGCGCGCCCTGGTATATCCAGTTCTGGAAATGGCTGGTGCAAATGTTCTGGATCGAGCCGCAGGTCTTTATCGACTGGCTCACCAACCACAGCACACTCTTTGGCTGGCTCCCCAACACAGACCTCTACACAGCCTGTGGCCCGGGCGTTGATGGCCCATGCGATCAGCGCGTGATCAGCTGGCAGACCCGCTCTCCCGTGATGGACATCGTGCTCCAGCGCCTGCCCCAGACACTCTGGGTGGTCGGGCTGGCCTATGTCGTGGCCTTCCTCATCGCCATTCCGATCGGGATCTATTCGGCCTACAAACAGTATTCCACCTTTGATCAGGCGGGCACATTCATCACCATGATCGGCTTTTCCGTGCCGCCCTTCTTCACAGGGCCGCTGATGATCGTGATCTTTGCCGTCTGGCTCGGCTGGTTCCCCTCGATCTATGACACCACCCATGTCGTCAACGACTGGGACAGCTTCGTGGTACAACTCAAGCAGATGATCATGCCTGTTATGGTGCTCGCCCTCCAGATCACCGCGCAGATCAGCCGCTTCATGCGCGCCTCGATGCTGGATAACCTCAAGCAAGACTATGTGCGCACCGCCCGTGCCAAGGGCCTGCCCGAGCGCGTTGTTGTGCTGGTGCACGTGTTGCGCAACTCGATGATCGCCGTTGTCACCGTGATCGCCCTCGCCATCCCCGGTATCTTCGGCGGCTCCATCATCACCGAGCGGGTCTTCAAGGTAAACGGGATCGGCGACTTGCTGATCGGCTCGCTCTTTGCATCGGACATGCCCATGGTCATGACCCTCACTTTCATCTTCGCCTTCCTCATCGTCATGGCAAACATCATCGCCGACGTGCTCTATGGCGTGCTAGACCCGAGAATCCGCTATGACTGATGACATCCAAGCCATCGAGGCCCTGCAAGACAACCAGCCGCTGAAGCCGCACCGCTCCCAATGGGCTGAGGTCTGGCTCCAGTTCCGCCAGCACAAAGGCGCAATGGTGGGCGGAGCCTTCCTGTTTCTCATCACCTTTTCGGTGCTCTTTGGCGCCTTCCTCTGGGATGTAGACCCGGGCAAGCTTGATATCCGCTCAAAGAACTTCCGCCCCATCTATGTGGCGCTGTGGGATTCGGCGGCCAAAACAAGCTGGGCCCATCCTTTTGGCACCGACCAGCTTGGCCGCGACGGCCTCGCCAACATGCTCGCAGGCGGGCGCACCTCCATGGCCGTTGGCTGGGCCGCAATGCTGCTCTCGCTCTTTCTTGGCGCGATGATCGGCGTTGTCGCGGGATATTTCAAAAAGCTCGACGGCCCGCTCATGCGCCTGACAGACCTGTTCCTCTCCCTGCCGATCCTGCCGCTGCTCCTCGTGGCGGTCACGCTCTTCCGCGAGCCGCTGCGCGCCACCTTCGGCTCGCCCGAGTCAGGCATGTTCGTGCTCATCGTCAGCGTCATCGGCATCACCTCCTGGATGCACACAGCCCGCATCGTGCGCGGCGATGTGCTGGCGCTCAAAGAGCGCGAGTTCGTCCTCGCCGCCCGCTCCGCTGGCACCACCTCGCGCGGCATCATCCTGCGTCACCTCTTGCCCAACGTGGTCTCGCCCATTGTGGTCTCGGCCACCTTCGGCCTTGCCACCGCGATCATCACAGAAAGCTCGCTCAGTTTCCTTGGCGTCGGCTTCCCGTCCGACTTCCCGACATGGGGCAAAATGCTGGCCGACTCCGTGTCACGGATGCAGGAATACCCCGAGCGGGTTGTCCTTCCCGGCATCGCGATTTCGCTGACCGTGCTGGCCGTGAACTTCCTCGGCGACGGCTTGCGCGACGCGCTTGACCCGCGCATCAGAGGCCGCTGAGCGCCGAACTGCTCACCAGACCAATTAAAAACGCGCGTCCCAAACAGGGGCGCGCGTTTGGCATTTCCTCCCAGCCACATCCGCACAAGAGAACAGCCACGCAGCCGCCCCGCCCGAAGAGAACATCCTCCCGCAGCCCAAAGCCCGCCGCCGCGCCGCTCCCCTTGTCGCAAGGGAAAAACCCCGCCACCTAGAGGCCAACACGCCCGCCTCAGGAGACGCACCATGTTTGAATCTTTCGGTTTTGAAACCCTCACCCCCGGTCAGGCCAGCCTCTATCTGGCCCTCGCCCTTGGCGCAGCTTTCGGTGTGCTGGCCGAGATCACCCGCTTTTGTTTGCGCCGCGCGCTCACAGGGGCCGAGGCCACAGACCGCCGCGCGGCAGGTGGCGTCTGGCTCATGGCGCTGGCCGTGGCCCTGATCGGCACCCAAGCCGCCGTCGCCACAGGCCTGATCACGTTTGAGGCGCACCGCTTCTTCGCCGCTGATCTGCCCGCGCTCGCCATTGTGCTTGGCGGCCTCGCTTTTGGCGCGGGCATGGTGCTCACCCGTGGGTGCGCCTCGCGCCTTGCGGTGCTTTCGGCCTCAGGCAACCTGCGCGCAGCCCTTGTGCTTGTGCTCTTCGCCATCGCGGCCCATGCCACGCTCAAAGGCGTGCTTGCGCCTGTCTCGGCCAGCCTTGCCGGCGTCACCCTGCCTCTGGGCGAGTATACCTCGCTGACCGCCCTCCCCGGTGGGGCGCTGCCCTACACTGTTGCATTGGCGCTCGCCTTCCTCGCGCTCGCCCTCCGCTCGGGCGCAGCCAAGCTCCACCTTGCCCTTGCCGTGCTCATCGGCCTCATCGTGCCAGCAGCATGGGTCGGCACGGGCTTTGTGCTCTTTGACGAATTCGACCCGATCATGGCCGAAAGCCTCAGCCTCACAGCGCCCGCCACGGCCACGCTCTTCTGGGGCATCGCCAGCACCTCTATCGCACCGGGCTTTGGTGTGGGTCTTGTCGGCGGCATCCTTGCAGGGGCTGCCGCCTCGGCGCTTCTCTTCAAGCGCTTCGCTTGGGTCAGCTTTGAAAGCCCCGCCCAGACAGGCCGCTATGCCCTTGGCGCGCTCTTGATGGGTGTTGGCGGTGTGCTGGCAGGCGGCTGCACCTTGGGCGCAGGCCTCTCAGGCATCCCGACACTTGGCTTTGCCGCCTTCCTCGCGCTCGGCGCGATCATCGCAGGCGCAAAACTCGCCGCGCGCGTGCTCAATGAAACCGGTTCCGAATACGCCGCACAGCCAGCCAAACAAGCCCTACAACCGGCAGAGTGACAAGCGCGCTCAACATCCCTTTGTCGAGGCCCGCAAGCGCTTTGGCAAAGGGATAGGCCGCGTAACTCACCAAATTCACCGCATAATAGCTGATCGCAACCACAGACAGCCCCTCGACCGTCTGTTGCAGCCTGAGCTGCGCATCGGCACGGCGGTTCATACTGCTCAAAAGCTCACTGTCTTGTGCGCTGCGCTCCACTTCCACCCGCGTGCGCAGCAAGTCACCCGCCCGCATGGCGCGATCCGCCATCTTGCTCAAACGCCCGCGTGTGGCTGCCACCGTGCGCATCGCAGGGTCATAGCGCCGCATCATAAATTCGCCAAACGTCTGCCGCCCGTTGACCCGCGTTTCGCGCAAGACCGCAATCCGCTCATGCACCAGCGCCTCATAGGCCTCTGTCGCGCCAAAGCGAAAAGACGCCGCCGCACTCAGCGCCTCAAGCTCTGCTGAAACGCTGAGAAGCCCGTCCAGCGTGGCTTCTGCCGGGGTTTCCGAACGCGTCATATCCTCCATCAGCCCCGAGAGCTGGGCATCAAACTTGGCCAGTTGCGCCCCCAAGCTGCGCACCCGTGCAAAGCCGAGCATCGAGAGTGTCTTATAGGTCTCGATCTCGCAGAGCCGCTGCACAATCCGCCCGGTGCGCTGCGGCCCCGTTGCGGGCATCACAAACACGGCAAAGCGCATGTGCCCGTTGGGGTCGATGTGAAAATCTCCCGCGATCAACGCCGCCTCATCCAGCACATAGGACACAGCCACGCTTTCCTGCACAAACCACGCGCCCAGCGTTTCGCGCAGGTCTGCCTGCTCTGGCATCGGCTGCACACGCACAAGCGCGCTCGTCACCCGCTCCATGTTTGAGGCGGCGAGCCAGTCTTCAGGGAAGATATCAAAATCCGCCCCGTCAAACGCGCGCTCAGAATGCCCCGCGCCAAAGGCGGTATAGGTCACAAACTCTGTGTGGCTCTCCCATTTGAGCGTATAGCGCCCGATCTGCCCCGAATAATGCGTGGCATGGGGCTTGGGGTGCGGCGCGCCGTAGCGGTCAAGCAGCGCACAAAGGTGGGCAATGTCTGCCGCCCTGTCGCGCCCCGCCGCGTCCCTTTTGGGCCTCAGCGCCACAAAAACAGCGCTTGCAGGTGCCGCAATGCTCGGAAACGGGCGCGCGTGCAGCTCATTGGCCAGCTCATAGCGCAGCGGGTGGTCTTCAAATGCTGTCATCAGGCGCACTCCTTTTCAGCGCCACCCTAGCGCGCGCCGCCAATTTGTAAACGTGCATTTTGTCGCAAAATCAAAGCCTTAACGGAATACAACGGTATACATCGGCAAGATCAAAACACACCAAGTGCAAGCCCTGCGGCCAGCGCGGCCCCCAGCTCACGGCACGGGGCCAGCGCAGCCTCGCTCAGCCGTTTGGGCGCAAGAATGGCCTCAGCGCTCTGCGCGGCTGTGTTGACAATAAGAGCGGCCTGCACCTCCTTGAGCCGCCAGCCCGTGGCAATCCGTGCCAGCTGGCGCGCCGCAGCTGTGCCATCGGAGCCGGCACAGATCATTTGCGCATAGGCGCGCCCCTCGATCTGCTCCAGAAGCGGATAATAGGAGCGGTCAAAAAACTCTTTCATAGCCCCCGATAGCGCCCCGAGGTTTTCAGGCCCACAAAAGAGATAGCCCCCTGCGGCAAGCATATCTTCAACACGCGCCTCCTCAGCCCGCAAAAGCCGCGCCGCACCTTCGGCCTCGGCAGCCTCAAAAGCCGCCTGCGCCATCTGGCGGCTGCCCCCCGTGCGGCTGTGATAGACAATAAGCAAATGGGTCATGGCCTCAGGATAGCGCCATCCGCCACAGGGCGAAACAACCAAAAAGGGCGCCCCTCTCAGAGCGCCCTTTCTCAAATCCATGTGCCAAAGATCAGTCGATCATCGGCAGAAGCTTATCAAGGCTGGCTTTCGCATCGCCATAGAACATCCGTGTGTTCTCTTTAAAGAACAAGGGGTTCTCGATCCCCGAATAGCCCGTGCCCTGCCCGCGCTTGGAGACAAACACCTGCTTGGCCTTCCAGCACTCAAGCACTGGCATCCCTGCGATGGGTGAGTTGGGGTCATCCTGCGCCGCCGGATTCACGATGTCGTTGGAGCCGATCACGATGGCCACATCCGTATCAGGGAAGTCCTCGTTGATCTCGTCCATCTCCATCACGATATCATACGGCACTTTGGCTTCGGCCAGGAGCACGTTCATATGCCCCGGCAAGCGCCCTGCAACAGGGTGAATGGCAAAGCGTACGTTCTTGCCCTTGGCGCGCAGCTTGCGCACCAAATCCGCCACACCGGCCTGCGCCTGCGCAACCGCCATACCGTAGCCCGGGATGATGATAACGCTGTCCGCCTCGTTCAGAGCCGCCGCAACGCCTTCGGCCTCAATGGCAATCTGCTCGCCTTCAACAGCCATCTGCTCACCCGCCGGGCCACCAAAGCCCCCAAGGATCACGCTCACAAACGAGCGGTTCATCGCCTTACACATGATGTAGCTCAGGATCGCACCCGACGAGCCGACAAGCGCCCCCACAACGATCAGCAAATCATTGCCAAGGCTAAAGCCGATCGCTGCGGCCGCCCAACCAGAATAGGAGTTCAGCATCGAGACAACCACAGGCATATCCGCACCGCCAATCCCCATGATCAGGTGATAGCCGATAAACAGCGCCGCCAGCGTCAGGATAAAGAGCGGGAAAAAGCCACCGGTGTTGAAATACCAGATCAGGCAGAGCAGCGAAATCGCCGCCGCACCCGCGTTGAGCATATGCCCGCCGGGCAGCTTTTCAGCCGCCGAGGTCACACGGCCCGCAAGCTTGCCATAGGCCACAACCGAGCCTGTGAATGTCACCGCCCCGATAAAGATCCCGAGCACAAGCTCGACCCGCAGAATGGCAATCTCGACACCGTCTTTCTTGGCCAAAAGCGCCGCAAAGCCCTCAAGCGCCTTTCGGGCCGTGTCGTCCATGGCCATAACACGGCCCAGCTCGATATGGGCGTTAAAGCCCACAAACACAGCCGCCAGACCGACAAGCGAGTGCATCGCCGCAACCAGCTCCGGCATCTGCGTCATCTGCACTTTCGTGGCGAGCTGGTAGCCGATCAGACCCCCGGCACCGATCAAAATAAGTGACAAAAGCCAAAGGCCCGAGCCGGGGCCAATCAGCGTGGCAAACACGGCCAAGGCCATGCCTGCAATGCCGTACCAGACAGCACGTTTTGCGCTTTCCTGCCCCGAAAGGCCGCCAAGCGAGAGAATGAAAAGAACCGCGGCAACAACATAAGCCGCTGTGGTGAAACCATAATCCATAAGTCAGGCCCCCCTTAAGATTTCTGGAACATGGCAAGCATGCGCCGTGTGACGAGGAACCCGCCGAAGATATTGATACCCGCCATAAAGACCGCGAGCGCCGAGAGCAGGATCACCAACCAGCTGCCAGAGCCGATCTGCATGAGCGCGCCCAGAATGATGATCGAAGAGATCGCATTGGTCACAGCCATGAGCGGCGTGTGCAACGAATGCGCCACACCCCAGATGACCTGAAAGCCAACGAAGACCGCAAGCACAAACACGATGAAGTGCTGCATAAAGCTCGCTGGCGCAACAAGCCCAACACCCAGCAACAGCGCAGCCCCGACGGCCAGCAAGGTCACTTGGTTCTTGGTCTGCGCCTTAAACGCGGCCACCTCTGCGGCGCGTTTTTCCTCGGGCGTCAGCTCTTTGACTTCCGCTTTCGGCTTGGCCGCAATCGCAGCCACCTTGGGAGGGGGCGGCGGGAAGGTGATCTCGCCTTCAAAGGCAACCGTCGCACCACGAATGACATCATCTTCCATATTGTGGTTGATCTGGCCGTCCTTCTCGGGGGTCAGGTCGGTCATCATATGGCGGATGTTGGTCGCATAGAGGTTTGACGCCTGCGTCGCCATGCGGCTGGGGAAGTCGGTATAGCCGATGATGGTCACACCATTCTCGGTGACGATTTTCTCGTCCATAACCGTCAGCTTGCAGTTGCCGCCCTTTTCAGCGGCAAGGTCTACAATCACGCTGCCCGATTTCATCGCCTTGACCATATCTTCGGTCCAAAGCTCGGGGGCTTCGCGGTTTGGGATGAGCGCTGTGGTGATCACAATATCCACCTCAGGCGCCAGCTCGCGGAACTTGGCCAGCTGCGCTTCGCGGAATTCGGGGCTGGATACAGCCGCATAGCCACCCGTTGCCGCGCCGTCTTGCTGCTCTTCCTCAAAGTCGAGGTAAACAAACTGCGCGCCCATTGATTCGACCTGCTCGGCCACTTCGGGGCGCACATCAAAAGCGTAGGTCACAGCGCCGAGGCTTGTAGATGTGCCGATGGCCGCAAGGCCAGCCACACCCGCCCCCACAACCAGAACCTTGGCTGGCGGCACTTTGCCCGCCGCCGTGATCTGGCCTGTGAAGAAGCGGCCAAAGTTGTTGCCCGCCTCGATGACGGCGCGGTAGCCCGCGATATTGGCCATGGAGGACAGAGCGTCCATCTTCTGCGCGCGGGAAATACGCGGCACCATTTCCATGGCGATCACATTGGCGCCCTTGGCTTTGGCTGCCTCCATACCCGCATCATTGGCCGCAGGATTGAAGAACGAAATCAGCGTCTTGCCTGCCTTGAGGTGCTTGAGCTCCTCGGCTTCGGGCTGGCGCACCTTGGCGATGATCTCGGCATCTTTCCAAAGGGCTGCGGCAGATTTCTTGATGCTCACGCCCGCAGCCTTATAGTCTGCGTCCGAATAGCCTGCCAGCGCGCCTGCGCCCGTTTCGATCATGCACTGGTAGCCCAGCTTTTGCAGATCAAGTGCCGATGCCGGCGTCATGGCCACACGGGCCTCGCCTGCAAACACTTCCTTTGGCGTTCCTATGATCACCTGATGTCCCCCTTCTCTTTTTCTCTTTGTGCGCAACAAAGTTGCTCACAGTTCCAAACACTACGCTGCACCGCGGCAAGCTGTCAAAGCCAACGGCGCGTTTCTTTCTCATACTCCTGAAACGCTTTGCCAAAGGCGCGCCTCAGTTTGTCTTCTTCACCCTCGATAAACCGCCAACTGATGAGCCACATAAAAACAGGCACCAGCAAAAGCGAGGGCAGCGCGTCCCAATAGAGCACAAACCCCGCCAGCAAGAGCGCATCCCCCAGATAAATAGGGTTACGGCTCAGCATAAAAACACCCCCCGTCACCAGCGCCGCAGGCTGCCAGCGCGGGATGATTGTGGTTTTGTGGCGATACATCTGCCAAACGGCCACCGCCATCAGCACAAGCCCCGTGCCCATCAGCGCAAAGCCGAAGGGCGCTGTCGGCAGGCCAAGGCCGAGCGGCAAAAACACCGACTGTAGCCACGCAAGCCCGATGAAGCCGACAAGCCACACAGGCGGAAGGTCAACCCACTGCATCATGGTTTATAAGCAGCCGTCTCTTGCCACCCCAGAAAGCCCGACTGCAAGACAAGCACATTTTCGCGCCCCAGAAGCCGCGCCGCAAAGGTGGCCTGCGCACTCAACGTGCCGGTGTTGCAATAGAAAATAACCATGCCGCTCTCGGGCAGCTCGTCCAGCCGCGCAGGGATTTCGCGCCACTCGATGTTTTGCGCGCCCTCGATGTGGCCTTGCGCAAACTGCGCCGCATCGCGGGTGTCGATAAAGGTCGCGGCGGCAAAAACCTCCGCATCAATCTGCTGTGGCAGGATAATCCCCTGCTCATAGGTGGCAAAGTCCATGTAGCCCTGCACCGCCTCGGCCACAGCCGCTTCGTCAGCAAAGGCAGGCGCGGCCAGAAAGGCCAGCGCCAAAAAGCTTGCGCGCAGGGTCATTCCCATTCCATTTCTTCAAAGACACGGCCCGCATTTTTGGTGGCCAGCTCCTCAAACGTATCAAGCCGCTCCCAATTGGACTGGTCAACATAGTAAGCGCCGCCAAGGTCACCGCCCTCTTCAATATGCGCGCCGATCTTTTCGCGCAGATCGACAAGGTAGTCGCGGGTAAAGCGGCGCACCTGCGCCATATTTGTGGGGTGCCCGTGCCCCGGAATCACATAGGTCGGAGCAATCGGCTCCAGCTTGGTCTCCCATGTCTCGATCCAGCAGCTCGTGCAGGTATCGCCAAAAATGGGCGGCATCCGCTCGTGAAAGGCAATGTCGCCCGCGATCATGATATCCCACGCGGGGATCCAGACCTGCGTGTCGCCCGGCCCGTGGGCTGGCCCAAGGTGCAGGATCTCGAATTTCACACCGCCCAACTCATACTCATACGTGTCGGCAAAGCTCAGGTTGGCGCTCACCGCGCGGGTGCCCTCGGCGCGGTCGCGGTTGTAGCCCTTCATCCCCTCAAGGATAAAATGCCCGTTCTCCTCGGTCTCGTGAATCGCATCTTCATGCGCAAGGATATCAACACCAAGGTCAGCCCAGTAAGAATTGCCCAGAAAGGCATGGCCCTGCCCGTTCTCGTTCACCACGAGTTTGACAGGCTGGTCTGTCACAGCCTTGATCTCTTCATGCAGCGCCGCCGCCAGCCTTGCCGACGCACCGCCATTGACCACAACAACACCCTCAGGGGTCACAACAAAGCTCAAGTTGTTGTTATGGCCCGCATTTTCATAGGTGGGCGGCGCTGTCGCACCAATGGCCGAAAACACATAGGGGATCACTTCCACAGGCTTGGCATAAAGCTCGCTCTGCGGATATTGGTCTGCAATATCCTCGCTCGCAAAAGCCGTTGTGGCCATGGCAGCCCCTGCCAGCAGGCTCATAAATCGAAACATCGTATCCCCCTCCAAAAACACTTCTGCGCAACATACACATTCATCCGTGTGAATGTCTAATCCATTTCTCACAGATTTCCCGCAGAGCCTCCCAATCTCCCGCTTGCAATCGGAAAGCGCTCAAGAGACGCTGGCGCAAAAGAAAAGGAGCCCAGCATGAGCCTATCAGGCAAACACGCCCTCGTCACGGGGGGCGGCACAGGCATTGGCCTTGCCATCGCCCAAGCCCTCGCCGCCCAGGGCGCAACCGTCACCATCACGGGCCGCCGCGCCGATGTGCTCGAGGCGGTGGCAGGGGGCGGGCTTTTTGCCCAACAGATGGATGTGGCCGATGAAGCCTCGGTTGTGACAGGCACAGCCGCCGCCGTGGCCGCGCGCGGCCCCGTCCAGATCTGCGTCGCCAATGCAGGCATCGCCGAAGGCAAGACCCTGCAAAAGACCGATCTGGAGTTCTGGCACAAGATCATGCGCATCAATCTGGATGGCGCGTTCCTCACCATCCGCGAAAGCCTGCGCTCCATGCAAGAGACCGATTGGGGCCGCGTCATCGCCATCTCCTCTATCGCAGGGCTCAAAGGCCTCAAAGGCGCTGGCGCCTATGCCGCCAGCAAACACGGCGTCGTCGGCCTGATGCGCACCTATAGCGAAGAGTTCCTCGGCAGCCCCTATACGTTCAACACGCTCTGCCCGGGCTATGTCGAAACCGATATTGTCACCCGCCAGATGAGCTCTATCGCCGCGCGCACAGGCCAAAGCGAGGCAGAGGCCCGCGCCTATATGGCCTCGGGCAACCGCCACAAACGCCTGCTTCAGCCCGAAGAGGTCTCGGCCGCAGCGCTCTGGCTCTGTGGCGCAGGCTCTGACAGCGTCAACGGTCAGGAAATCGCCATCGCAGGCGGCACGCTCTGATGGACAGGGCAGGCTTTAACAGGGTCTGCAGCGCCCTGCCCGCCACCACCCATGTGGTCCAATGGGGCAACTCCGATGTCTGGAAAGTCGGCGGCAAGGTCTTTGCGCTCTGCGGCCGGGCCGAGGGCCGCGACGCCTTCACCTTCAAATGCTCCGACATCGCCTTTGAAGTGCTGCAAGAGATGCCCGGCATCCGCCCCGCGCCCTACCTCGCCGCGCGCGGCCTGAAATGGCTCCAGCAATACGCCGCAGGCGGCCTCTGTGACGCAGAGCTTGAGGCCCACATCAAAGCCAGCTACGACTTGGTCAAAGCCAAACTGACACAAAAAATGCAGGCCCAACTGGGCCTCGCCACAAAGGACAGCGCATGACCGATTTTGCCAAAACCAAAGCCCTCTTCCACATCCCCGAAGGCATGATCTATCTGGATGGCAACTCGCTTGGCCCCCTGCCCAAAGCTGCCCCCGCCCGCGTGGCCCGCGCCATGACAGAGGAATGGGGCGAAATGCTCATCACCGGCTGGAACAAGGCAGGCTGGATGGCCCAAGCCACCGCCGTGGGCGACCGTGTGGCAAAGCTCATCGGGGCCGAGGCAGGCCATGTGGTGATGGGCGACACGCTGTCGATCAAAGTCTATCAAGCGCTGGCCTCGGCCCTTGAAATGCGCCCCGAGCGCAAGGTGATCCTCTCTGACAGCGGCAACTTCCCCTCTGATCTCTACATGGCAGAAGGCCTCATCACATCGCTCGCCCAAGGCCACGAGCTGCGCATCGTTGCGCCCGAAGAGGTAGAGGCCAACATCACCGAAGAGGTCGCCGTCACGCTGATCACCGAAGTCGACTACCGCACAGGCCGCCTGCATGACATGAAGGCGCTCACCGCCAAGGCGCACGCCGTGGGCGCGCTCACGATCTGGGATCTGGCCCACACCGCAGGCGCAACCGATGTGAAGCTCTCCGAGGCCAAAGCCGATTTTGCCGTGGGCTGCACCTATAAATACCTCAACGGCGGCCCCGGCGCGCCCGCGTTTATCTATGTCGCCCCGCGCCACGCCGACACCGTGCGCCCCGCCCTCTCGGGCTGGCTCGGCCACGCAGCGCCCTTTGCCTTTGACATGAGCTACCGCGCGGGCGCAGGCATCGAACGGATGCGCGTGGGCACACCGCCCATTCTGGCGCTGGCCTCGCTGGAGGCTGCCCTTGATGCTTGGGACGAGGTTGATATGGCCGCCTTGCGCAGCCGCTCCCAAGAGCTGACGCAGCTCTTTTTGCAAGAGGTTGAAGCGCGCTGCCCCATGCTCACCCTCGCCAGCCCCCGCGACGCGGCCGCACGCGGCTCGCAAGTGAGCTTTGCCTTTG
Source organism: Lentibacter sp. (assembly GCF_965658795.1). NCBI lineage: Bacteria > Pseudomonadati > Pseudomonadota > Alphaproteobacteria > Rhodobacterales > Roseobacteraceae > Lentibacter > Lentibacter sp. The sequence continues at coordinate 120,712 of NZ_CBFHTG010000004.1, forward strand.
AAGAGGGCTATGCCGCCATGCAAGCGCTCATCGCGCGCGGCGTGATCGGCGACTTCCGCGCGCCCGACATCATGCGCTTTGGCTTCACACCTTTGTTCATTGATGAGGGCGATGTGCTGCGCGCCTGTGACATCCTCGAAGAGGTCATGGCAGGCAAGCTCTGGGACAAGCCCGAGTATCACGCGCGGGCGGCTGTGACGTGAAGCTGTGAGCTGAGTTCGAATTTTCGCTGCGCGAAAATCCGACCAACGGGGGGGCGCTGTGCCCCCGACCCCCAAGCCCGTTTTGCCCCGCAAACGCCCTGTCTGACAGCGCGCACAGATTGCGCGGGAGCGATGGATATTTAAGGCAAAAAGAAAGAGAAATCAGGCGCTGAGGCGGGCCTCTGCCTGCAAGGATTTGGCCACAGCCCAAGCGCGGGTGGCCGCGCCAAAAGCTTCAAACAGCGGGCGCGACACAGGGTCGTTAGCGGCGTTCCACTCCGGGTGCCACTGCACCGAGAGGGTGAAGCCCTTGGCATCTTTGATGTAGATCGCCTCGGGCGTGCCATCAGGCGCATGGCCTTCGATCACCACGCGCGGACCTGCCTTGTTGATACCCTGACCATGCAGCGTATTGGTCATGACCGCGTCAGCGCCGAGAAGCGCGTGAAAACGGCCCCCTTCCGTGAAGCGCACTTCATGGCGCAGCTCGAACTTTTCTTCCAGCGTGCCCTCGGGCGGCATACGGTGGTTGCTACGGCCGGGCAGATCGCGGACTTCGGGATGCAGCGTGGAGCCAAAGGCCACTGCCACCTCCTGAAAACCACGGCAGATACCGAAAAACGGCTGGCCGCGCTCCACGCAAGCGCGCACCAGTGGCAGGGTGATTGCATCGCGCGCGCGGTCAAACTCACCATGCGCCTCTGTCTCGGCCTCGCCGTATTCCTCGGGGTGCACATTGGGCCGCCCGCCCGTAAGCAGAAAGCCGTCACAGGTCTCCAACAGCTCGTCCACACTCACAAACCGCGGATCCGCCGCAATCAGCAGCGGCAAACAGCCCGCGACTTTGGAGACAGCCTCGGTGTTCATCACACCACCGCCATGGGTGAGGTATGTTTCGTTGATCAGATGCTGGTTGCCAATGATGCCCACAACGGGGCGGCGTGTGTGTGAAGACTGTGTCATGGGGCCATAGGTAATACGGGATAGGGCTTAAGAAAAGCCTTTCACACAGGAAAACGCAACAGGCCCCCGCGCAAAACGGAGGCCTGCAGCGCATTTCTGGCAGCTTGGCTCAATAAACGCCCACTTCGCTGCCCGCCTGCGCGGCCACAGAGAGCGTGCCAAACATATACTCGGCCCCCGAGCGGAAGCAGACCACAGTGATGGTGCCATCCTCGGCCATCCAGAAGGCCGCCGCCACTTGGGCGATCCGTGTGCGGCGGATTTCGCCAGCTTCGAACCGGCTCATATCCACAGGAGCAAGCTTGCCGATCACCTCGCGCGCATGTGCGCCGGTCACCGTGAAGACCGCGCGTGCATCGGAGACATTTTCGGCCATGAAATGCTGGCCCTTGAGGGCTTTTGCGAGCGCCTCAACCGTGGCGTCAGCCTCGGCATGGGGCACCATGAGCAAAAGCTCGTCAGGGCTCATCCACGCCACACCCTTGCCCCCCGCTGTTGTCACAGCGCGCTGCTTGGGCACGGCGGCCCCCGTCACCGCTTTGATGGCAGATTTGATCTTGGCGTTGCCCAGATCACCGCGAAAGGTAACCATGCCTTTGAGGCCTGCTTCAGCCACCTTGGCAATGCCCTCAAATGTGGCCCCTGGCAGGGCACTTCTTGCTTCAGACATTTTGCTTCTCCCCTTCAGGGTCATAAAACACAGGGCTCACAACCTTGGCTGTATAGGTCTTCCCGTCGGTTCCGGGGAAATCCACCGTCTCGCCCATCCGCGCGCCGCCCTTGTGCAACAGGCCCATGGCGATGCCGCGGCCCAAGGTGGGCGAATGATAGGTCGAGGTCACACGGCCTTGCACGCGGCGCTGGCCGTTGGCGTTTTCGCCCTCCGCCACAGCATAGGCCCCATCGGGGATCACGCTGCCATCCACCGTTTCAAGGCCCACTAGCTGCCAGCGCTCGGGGTTGGCCATAAACTCGCGCTCTTGGGCGCGCTTGCCAAGGAAGTCTTCCTTCTTCTTGGAAATCGCCCAAGACAGGCCCAGATCCTGCGGAATGATCGTTCCGTCGGTCTCGTCCCCGATCATGATAAAGCCCTTCTCGGCGCGCATCACGTGCATCGCCTCGGTGCCGTAAGCCGTCGCGTTAAACTCGGCCCCCGCCTCAAAGAGCGCATCCCAAAGGGCGCGGCCCTGAGACGCTGGCACAGCAATCTCGTAACTCAGCTCACCCGCAAAAGAGATGCGGAAGATGCGCGCATCAAACCCGCCCAGCTTGCCTGCGGTATACTCCATAAAGCCAAGCGCCTCTTTGGAGACATCGACGCCCCCGAGCTTTTCAAGCACTTTACGCGAGTTTGGCCCGACAACACCGACCTGCGCCCATTGCTCTGTGGCGTTGGTCACATAGACGTTCCAGTCCCACCATTCGGTCTGCAGCCACTCTTCCATATGGCCATGAATGCGCTCTGCACCGCCCGTGGTGGTGTGGCAGAGGAAGGTCTCTTCATCCAGCCGCACAACCACGCCATCATCCGACAAGAAGCCGTTTTCCGAGCACATAAGCCCGTAGCGGCATTTGCCCGGCTTCAGGCTGCTCATCATGTTGGTGTAGAGCATATCAAGAAACTTGCCCGCATCAGGGCCCTTCACAATCAGCTTGCCCAGCGTTGAGGCATCCAGCAAGCCAAGGCTCTCGCGTGTCGCAAGAATTTCGCGGTTCACCGCCTCATGCGGGGTCTCGTCCCCGCGCAGGTAGCAATAGGCGCGCCGCCATTGGCCCACAGGCTCCCAATGCGCGCCGTTGGCCTCGTGCCAGTCGTGCATCGGCGTGCGGCGCAAAGGCTGGAACACCGCCCCACGCGCCTCACCCGCAATAGAGCCCATCGAAATCGGCGTATAAGGCGGGCGGAAGGTGGTTGTCCCCGTCTCGGGGATCGCCTGCCCCAGCGTCTCTGACAAGACAGCCAAGCCGTTGATATTGCTCAGCTTGCCTTGGTCTGTCGCCATGCCAAGCGTGGTATAGCGCTTGGTGTGCTCGACACTCTCGTAGCCCTCTTGGGCCGCAAGCTGCACATCAGAGACTTTCACATCGTTCTGATAATCAAGCCAGGCTTTCATGCGCAGCTTTGGCCCCGCCCCCTGTGGCATCATCCAGACAGGCATCAAAGGCGCTTCGGCGGCCTGCTCAAAGGCAGGCAGCTTGGCATCCACAGCGCTCAGCCCCAAAGCCTCAACAGCCTTGCGCCCGGCGTGGTCGGCATCAGCCAAGCCCACGCCCATATCCATCACACCATTGGCCGCACCCGCAGGGATCACAAAGCCCTCGCCCGTGGCCCCCAAAGGCGGGCGGCTCTCGTCGGGGCGGAACATGGCATGTTCGTCATCCCAGACAAGCTTGCCGCCACAATGGCTCCAAAGGTGCACAACAGGCGACCAGCCGCCCGACATGGCAACCGCATCGCACGCGATCTCTTCAAGCACAGCGCCCTCACCGGCCTGCGCACAGATCTTGACAGATTTCACACGCTTGCCACCCGTCACTTTGGCAATGGCCTTACCATTCTCCACACGAATGCCCATGGCCCGCGCCGCGCCCGCAATCGCGCCGCCCCCGTCAGGGCGCGCATCAATGATCACAGGCACATCAAGGCCCGCCGCTTTCACAGCCATGGCGGTTTTGTAAGCATCGTCATTGTTGGTCACAACAACCACACGGTCGCCCGCGCTCACGCCATAATCGGCGATATAGTCGCGCAGCGCGCCCGCCAGCATCACACCGGGGATATCGTTGCCCGCAAAGCTGAGGGGCCGCTCGATCGCGCCTGTCGCCGTGATGATCTGCTGCGCACGGATCTTCCAGAGGCGGTGGCGTGGCCCGACAAGCGCTGGCGCGTGGTCGCGCAGGCGCTCATAGCCCAGAAGATAGCCGTGGTCATAGACCCCCGCGCCCATCATGCGGCTGCGCAGGGTGACATTCTCCATGCCCTCAAGCTCCGCCACAAGGCTGGCAATATAGTCAGCCGCAGGGGCGCCATCCAGCTCACCACCATCAACCATGGCGCGTCCGCCCCATGTGGGGTCTTGCTCCATGATCAGCACTTTCGCGCCCGACAGCGCCGCTGTCTTGGCCGCTTGCAAGCCCGCAAGCCCGCCACCGATCACGACAATATCGGCAAAGAAATAAAAGTGCTCATAAGTGTCGGCATCCAGCGTCTCTTTGTCAGGCGCTTGGCCAAGCCCCGCCGACTGGCGGATAAACGGCTCATAAATGTGCTTCCACGCAAAGCGCGGGAAGAGGAATGTCTTGTAGTAAAAGCCCGCAGGCAAAAAGCGCGCAAAAGCGTTGTTCACAACACCGATGTCAAACTCGAGGTTTGGCCAGTGGTTTTGCGAACGCGCTGCCAGCCCGTCAAACACCTCGGTGGTGGTGGCGCGCTGGTTTGGCTCAAACTTGCCACCCTCGCCCATGTTCATAAGCGCGTTCGGCTCTTCTGCGCCCGAAGCAACCACGCCACGGGGGCGGTGATACTTGAAAGACCGACCCATCATCATCTGGTCGTTGGCAAGCAGGGCCGAGGCCAATGTGTCGCCCTCAAACCCCTTCAGGCGCTTGCCGTTGAAGCTGAATGTGACAGGTTTTGAGCGGTCAATACGGCGTCCGCCGTTTGCAAGACGTGTGCTCATGAGAAGTTCCTCCAGCTCCATCCCGGGCGCTTGGCCGTCAGGATGTCTTTAATCTCTTTGGGCGGCTCCAGTGTCTGGGCGCTATAGGTGCCGAAGACTTCCAAAGTCATGGTGCAGCGCGCCGCATGAAACCACTTGCCGCAGCCATTCGCATGGCGCCAGCGCTCAAGATGCACCCCCTTGGGGTTCTCGCGCATAAAGAGATAGGTCTCAAAATCCGCATCACTCGAGCCAGGCCCGAAGCGCTTCAAATGCGCCTCGCCGCCTGCGTGAAATTCCGTCTCTTCGCCTTTGACCCCGCAGTAGGGGCATTCAAGGATCAGCATTGGGAAAGCTCCATTTTGGGCGCGTAAAGCCCCATCATTTGTGCCGTGCATTTGAGCACTCTCGCGGCCGACATAGCCTGCACAGCAAAACTTTTGATTTCATACAAGGAACGAATAATTGCTGTCATCTGATCAACTAAAAAACATGGAAGCTTGGGCTGCGAAGCAAGACTGTGACCAAATTCTGCAATTGCTGACCCGCGCAACCCAAAACCACGATCAGATAGCGCGTCAACACCTTGAGGACGAATACCATGCGTACCTGCAGAGTCAGAGGGATAAAGCTTGACCATCAGTGCGCCACCCCCGCCGCAACGCTCTCGTCAATAAAGCGCCCTTCGATAAACCGCTCCATACCAAACTCCGCACTCAACGGCCCGGGCTCGCCCTTGGCGATCAGCTCGGCCGTCGCCCAGCCGCCGCCCGGAATGGCCTTGAAGCCCCCCGTGCCCCAGCCTGCGTTGATAAAGCAGTTGCCCAAAGGCGTCTTGCCAATCACGGGCGAGCGGTCGCCCGTCACATCGACAATCCCGCCCCACTGGCGCAGCATCTTGAGCCGTGACACCATCGGGAAGGTCTCCACAAGCGCGCGCACTGTTTCCTCGATATGGTGGAAAGAGCCGCGCTGCGTGTAGTTGTTAAACCCGTCGGTGCCACCGCCGATAACCATTTCGCCCTTGTCAGACTGACTCATATAGCCGTGCACCGTGTTGGCCATGACCACAACGTCCATGCAAGGCTTGATCGGCTCAGACACCAGCGCCTGAAGCGCGACAGATTCGATCGGCAGACGGAAGCCCGCCATATTGGCCAGCGCGCCCGAGTTGCCCGCCACAACAAGGCCAAGCTTGTCACAGTCAATCGCGCCTTTGGTGGTGTCCACACCCGTGACCTTGCCACCGCTTGAGCGCACACCCGTCACTTCGCACTGCTGGATGATATCCATGCCCATATCCGAGCAGGCCCGCGCATAGCCCCAGGCCACAGCATCGTGCCGCCCCGTGCCGCCGCGCGCCTGATACAGGCCGCCCAGCACCGGATAGCGGGGGCCATCGAGCGAAATAATCGGCACAAGCTCTTTCACCCGCTCGGGGCTGATAAACTGTGTCTCCACGCCCTGCAGCATATTGGCATGGGCCGTGCGCTTGTAGCCGCGCACCTCATGCTCGGTCTGCGCCAGCATGATCACACCTCTGGGGGAGAACATGACGTTATAGTTCAGATCCTGAGACATGGTCTCGTACAGCGAGCGCGCCTTCTCATACAAAGCCGCCGACGGGTCTTGCAGGTAGTTGGAGCGGATGATCGTGGTGTTGCGCCCCGTGTTGCCGCCGCCCAGCCAGCCCTTCTCGATGATCGCCACATTGGTGATCCCGAAGTTCTTGCCCAGATAGAACGCCGTGGCCAGACCATGGCCGCCAGCGCCCACGATGATCACGTCATATTTCTTCTTGGGCGTGGGCGAGCGCCAGGCGCGCTCCCAACCTGTGTGAAAGCGCGCAGCCTCGCGCGCCACAGCAAATGCAGAATACCGTCTCATGGCTCGAATCCGATCGTGTTAGATGCTGCATCCTATCTGCCCCAAACGGCCCGCGCATCCCCCCAGCATTGCGCCACAATCCCTCACAATTGCGACATCATCGCTCAGCCCTGCGATTTGCTCTTCCCTGTGCGCCCCACGCGCCCTAAATGTGGCCCATGTTGTTCTGGATTATATGCGCCGCTCTGGCCCTGCTTCTCGCCGCTCTGTTCGCCCTCGCCCTGCTTCGCAGCCGCGTGGATGAAGAGCATCCTGCCGCCTATGATCTGCGCATCTACCGCGACCAGCTCAAAGAAGTGGAGCGCGACCTCGCCCGTGGCGTGCTCTCTGAGGCCGACGCCGAGCGCATCCGCACCGAAGTGGGCCGCCGCGTGCTGGCCGCCGATGCACAGCTGGCCGTGGCCGATGTTGCAGGCAACCAGCCCCGCCTGCTCACCCTCGTCGCCGCAGGCTTGATGGGCCTTGGCCTTCTGGGCGGCGGCCTTGCCGTCTATGGCCAGCTCGGCACCCCCGGGCTTGGCGACTTGCCCCATGGCGCCCGCTTGGCCGACGCCCGCGAGACCTATGCCAGCCGCGAGCCACATGACACCTTCATGGCCCGCCTGCCCGCGCGCGTGGCCCAGGAACCCGAGCCGCAGTTTGCCGAGCTGATAGAGCGCCTGCGCACAGCCGTTGCCAGCCGCCCTGATGACCTGCAGGGCCAACAGTTTCTGGCCCAGAACGAGGCCCGCCTTGGAAACTTTGCAGCCGCACGCACCGCCCAAAGCGCGGTGATCCGCCTCAAAGGCGAAAGCGCCACGGCAACAGACCACGTCACACTGGCGCAAATGTATATCTCCGAGGCAGGCGGCTATGTCTCGCCCGAAGCCGAGCGCGCCCTGCGCATCGCCCTCAACCGCGACGCAACCGACCCTGTCGCGCGCTATTTCCTCGGCCAGATGTGGCTGCAAAACGACCGCCCCGACCGCGCCTTTGGCCTCTGGTCACAGCTGCTCAACGAAGGCCCCGAAGAGGCCCCGTGGATCGTGCCGATCCGTCAGGGCATTGATGATATCGCCTGGCTCGCAGGGCTGGACTACACCCAGCCCGCCCCGCGCGAGACAGCCCTTGATCTGCCCGGCCCCTCGGTGGAAGACATTGAAAACGCAGGCCAGATGAGCCCGCTTGAGCGCCAGGAAATGGTGCAAGGCATGGTCAACCGCCTCAATGAGCGCCTCGCCACAGAAGGCGGCACCCCCGAAGAATGGGGCCGCCTCATCAGCGCCTATGGCGCTCTGGGCGATGAAGGCCGCGCGCTCGCGATCTGGCGCGAAGCCCAGCAACGCTTTGGCGACAATCCCGATGCGCTCGAAACCGTGCGCCGTGGCGCACAGCGCGCTGGCGTTGATCAATGATCTGCGAAACCCCGGAAGACTTTCTCGCCGCCCTCCCCGAGATGGGCGGCCTGATGGGCCTTGATCTGGGCGACAAAACCATCGGCCTTGCCGTCTCTGACACCTTCCGCAGCTCGGCCTCGCCGCTGCAAACCATACGGCGCAAAAAGTTCACGCCCGACGCCACAGAGATGCTCGCGCTCGCCACGGCGCGCAATATCTCGGGCCTCGTGCTCGGCCTGCCGCGCAACATGGACGGAACCGAAGGCGCGCGCTGCCAGTCCACCCGCGCGTTTGCCCGCTCCCTCACCCGCATGACAGACCTGCCCATCACCTATTGGGACGAACGCCTCTCGACCGTGGCCGCCGAAAAAGCCCTGCTTGAGGCGGATACGACCCGAAAGCGTCGCGCAGAGGTGATCGACCATGTCGCCGCCTCCTATATCCTGCAGGGGCTGCTCGACAGATTGAGCCACATGAAAGGCGCACGCAATGAAAGATGACAGAATCAAGGTCTGGTCTCGCAACGAGATCGAAAGCCCCTGTATCCAGATTTGTGTGGTGCACCCCGAGACACGCCTGTGCACAGGCTGCGCCCGCTCGATTGACGAAATCGGCCGCTGGTCGCGCATGGAGCCTGCCGAGCGCAGCGCCATCATGGCCGAGCTGCCCACCCGCGCCGCTGTGCCCACAGGCCGCCGCGGTGGCCGCTCCGCCCGCCTCAACCGCTGAGGCCAAGGGCTTCGCTGAGGCCAACGGCTTCGCGCGTCTGTAGGGTGGGTGCCAACCCACCACTCACACCACACCATTCACACCCCACCACGCCTAACCCACCGAACGCCCCGTTTACCGATGTCGCGTGACCCAAATCACCCCTCAGGCGGTGCACGCATGGTGCACGCCCGGTGCACAGATATCATCCCCATAGACTCACCGCTCGCAGCCGCCGTTAACCAGGCCCAACGACGGGGTTACGGCTTGTTAAGCCAGTCTGTTCGGCTGGGGGCTTCGGGGCGGAAATAGGCAATCATCCGCGGGGCTGCATCTGCTGCGCCCCAAGGCGCCACACCATGCAGCGCAAAGCGGTGCATGAGGTAGGCCTCACCGGGCTTGGCACAGACCTCAACCCGCTGACATTCCTCAAAAATTCTGGCCCGCAGCGCTTGGTAGCGGGCCGTCAGGTCAACCTCGTGCCACTGGCTTTCAGGCAGGCCCGCAAAAGCCGCGCGCAGCATGTCGTGCAGCAGTCTGTGGCTCCCCTCCCAGACAACCATGGGGCTGGCCGCACTCTCGCTTAACGGAATGCCAAGAACCCACGCATGATACTCCCCCATGCGCCTTTGCCGCTCGGCCCCCTCAAGCTTCAACCCATCCAGATGCGCCGCATCACGCTTGAGCCGGTAACGCCCCGCCGCGTCGCTCTCGCCCTCTCTGGGGCGCGGGTAGCCGTCATAGATCACCGAGAGCTGCGCTTGGTGCAGCGGCAAGGGGCCAAACAGCGCGCGCGCAAAATCATGGGCCTGCCCTGTGAGCGGCCCGCTCTGGCCCACAGCGCCCGACGCGTCATTGGCCAGCGCATCCACGCCCACAAACCACGTGCCGCCGCACTGGTGCCAATGGGTGTTCTCAGGCGCGGCCACCGCATCCCATGCAGGCTGGCGCGCAGCCTCGACCCACGCGGCCAAAGCCGCGTCATGGGCGAATTTTATCCAACCTTTTTCAAGGTATTCTTTCAATATCCCAAGGCCTTACGAAGCATATTTAAAGCAACCAGCGTGAGGAAGACCGCAAACACCCGCTTGAGCGGCTTTGCATCCATCGCATGCGCGAGCTTTACCCCGTAAGGCGCTGTAATCATTGTCATTGAGACGATCACACCAAAGGCCACAAGGTTGACCGCGCCAATGGTAAAGGGCGGTGCGCCCTCAATGCTGACAAAGAGAAAACCGATCACCGCAGGCACCGCAATAATCACCCCGAAGCCCGCCGCCGTGGCCACCGCGCGGTGAATGGGCGTGTTGAAAAGGCTCATCAAAGGCACCCCAAAACTGCCCCCGCCAATGCCCATCAGAACCGAAAGAAAGCCCATCGCAGGCGACAGCACCGCCCGCTTGACGCCCTTGGGCATCTCTTGCCCCAGCCGCCACTCACTGCGCCCGAAGCCCATATAGAGGCCGATCACAACACCAAGGCAGCCAAAGATCGCCTGCAAGGTCACCGAGCGCAGGCTCGAGGCGATGAGCATCCCGAACACCGCACCAATCGCGATGCCGACAGCCCAGGAGCGCAAGATCTCCCAATCCACAGCGCCCTTCTTGTTATGGCTCAAAACCGAGCGCACAGAGGTCACAACGATCGTCGCGAGCGACGTCGCCAGACAGACCTGCATCAGCTGCGGCCCGTCATACCCAAGCGTCTGAAACGCATAGAAAAAAGCAGGCACCAGCACGATGCCGCCCCCCACACCCAACAGCCCCGCCAAGACGCCCGCAAAGGCCCCGATGGCCATGAGCATCACCAGCATCTGAATGAGCAAACCTGTCTCAGGCATCCGAAAATCCTTCTCTCTGCGCCGCTTGGGCACTCTGACGTGCCAACATGACCGCGTCCAGCGCCTCTTTCACAAGCGCCACCCCGGCCCCGGGCTTATGCGCGCCTTCCGACAGCACTCGCCGCCAGACCCGCGCGCCCGGCTGGCCTGCAAAAAGCCCCAGCATATGCTTGGTGATCTGCCCGAGCCGTCCACCCGAGGCGACATGCGCCTCAATGTAGGGCAGCATCAGTTCAACCGCCTCTTCAGGCGCGCTCAAAGGGTTTTCGCCGCCAAAGACAAGCGCATCGGCCTGCGCCAGAATATCCCAAGGCTGGTGGTAGGCCGCCCGCCCGATCATGACCCCGTCCAGCCCGCGCGCAAGCTGGTCGCAAGCCTCAGGCAGCGTGGCCACACCGCCATTGAGTGAAATATGCAGCGGCGCAAACGCCGCTTTCATCTCATGCACGAGCTCGTAGTCCAAAGGCGGAATATCGCGGTTTTCCTTGGGCGAAAGCCCTTGCAGCCAAGCCTTGCGCGCATGAACCGAAAAGCGGCTCACCCCCGCGGCCGAGACCCGCTCAAGAAAGTCAGGCAAGATATCGCGCGGCTCTTGGTCATCTACGCCAATACGGCACTTCACCGTGACAGGCACATCCACCGCCGCCCTCATCGCCGCGCAGCACTCGGCCACAAGGTCGGGTGAGCGCATCAACACAGCGCCAAAAGTGCCCGATTGCACGCGGTCAGACGGGCAGCCCACATTGAGGTTGATCTCGTCATACCCCGCCTCGGCACCGATCCTGGCCGCCGCCGCCAGCTCCACAGGGTCAGAACCGCCCAGTTGCAAAGCCACGGGGTGCTCGTCCTGATGATGATCAAGCAAATGATAGGCCTTCCCGCGCACAAGCGCAGGCGATGTGACCATCTCGGTGTACAAAAGCGTCTGCCGCGACATCAGCCGATGAAAGAAGCGACAGTGCCTGTCTGTCCAGTCCATCATGGGGGCAACAGACAGTCTGGCCGCTGCGCGCGCTGTGGTGTCTGACATGGGCTCCCTCCCTTGCGCGCCGCCTCGGGCGCGCCACCTGTTTGGGGTGGGGCATAATATGCCCCCGCCAGCGCCGCAAGCCCGTGGCTCAGATATCCTTGACCAGCCGAAGCGCATCATAGATGGCGGCATGGGTGTTGCGCGCGCTCACGGCATCACCGATGCGAAAGAGCTGGAACGCACCGTCCGCGTTGCGCACAACATCCTGCGCGCGCCCCGCAATCAGCGCGTCATAATCCACCTCGCCAAGGTTTGAAGACAGCTCTTTCAGCTCAAAATACAGCTCGTCCAGCGGCAATGTGCCGTAGTTTACCACCACCTGATCATACTCCGCTTCATAGCTGTGGTCGCTATAGTCTGTGCCGATTGTGGCTTTCAGCTTGTTGCCCTCACGCGTCACATCCAGCAGGCGGCGGGTGACCGTGAAGGTCACATCCTTGTCCTGCAGGCTGCGCATATAGGGCACGAGGTTCATCGCCATGATATCCGGCGCAAAGACACGGTCAGGTGTCATCACCTCCACACGGCTCCCCGCGGCTGCGGCAACCTCTGCGGCCTGCAGCGCAGGGTGATCCCCGCTTTCATCATAGATCAGCACGGTTTCGGCGGGTTTCACATCACCCGCGATCATGTCCCAGCTGCTCACAACATGGGGCTGCTCGCGGCCTTGCTCAAAGAGCGTGAGCTGGGGCAAACCCCCTGTCGCCACAATCACAACATCAGGCGCAAGCGCCATCACCTCGCCCGCCTCGGCCCATGTGTTGAAGCGAAAGTCCACATCGCGCGCCGCGCATTGCGCCATACGCCAGTCGATAATCCCGATCATCTCGCGCCGCCTCGGGCTTTGGGCTGTCAGGCGCACCTGTCCGCCCGCTTCGGGCGCGGCCTCAAACACGGTCACCTCATGGCCCCGCTCGGCGGCCACCCGCGCCGCCTCAAGCCCCGCTGGCCCCGCCCCGACAATCACAACCCTGCGCCGCGCGCGCGCCGGCGCAATCGTATGGGGCATGCTCAGCTCGCGCCCCGTGGCTGCATTGTGCAGGCAGAGCGCCTCACCGGCCTGATAAATCCTGTCCAGACAGTAGGTCGCGCCCACGCACGGGCGAATATCATCTTCACGCCCCTCCACGATCTTCTGGACGATATGCGGGTCTGCCATATGCGCACGGGTCATGCCCACCATATCAAGCTGGCCCGAGGCCACCGCATGGCGCGCTGTGGCCACATCAGGAATGCGCGACGCATGAAAGGTGGGCATCCCCGTGGCGCGGCGCACCTCGCCCGCAAAGTCCAGATGCGGCGCGCTCTTCATACCTTGCACAGGAATCACATCTGTCATCGCAGGATCGGTGTGAATCCGCCCGCGAATAACGTTGAGAAAGTCCACCTGCCCCGTCGCGGCCAGCCGCTTTGAAATATCGATCCCCTCCTCAGGGGTGATCCCGCCTTTCTGGGCCTCATCCGCGGTGTAGCGAAACCCGATGATGAAATCCTGTCCCACGCGTTTGCGAATGGCCTCCAGCACATCCATCGGAAAGCGCAGGCGGTTTTCCAGCGTATCCGCCCCATATGGCCCCACAAGTTCGTTGGTGAGCGGGGACCAGAACTGATCCAGCAAATGCCCGTACACCTGCAGCTCGATCCCGTCCATGCCGCCCGCCTTCATACGCTCGGCCGCATCGGCAAAATCGTTGATAATGCGCACAATATCCCAATCTTCAATCAGCTTGGGAAAGGCACGGTGCGCAGGCTCGCGGTGGCGCGACGACGAGACAGAGGGCAGCCAGTCGCCCTTGTTCCAAGTGGTGCGCCGCCCCAGATGCGTCAGCTGGATCATCACCGCACAGCCATGTTCGTGGCAGGCATCCGTCAGCCCCGTGATCCACGGCACGACCTCGTCTTTATAGGCCAGAATATTGTTGAACACAGGCGGGCTATCCTTGCTCACCGCCGCCGAGCCAGCTGTCATTGCCAGCGCCACACCCGCCTTGGCGCGCTCGGCGTGATAGGCCGCATAGCGCGCCTTGGGCATCCCGTCTTCGGGGTAGGCAGGCTCGTGGCTTGTGGTCATGATCCTGTTTTTCAGGGTCAGATGCTTGAGCTGAAAGGGCTGGAGCAACGGATCTTTTGACATGAAGGCCTCCTCATTCAAGCGCGCGCCGAAGATGGCACCTGCGCCCTGTGTCTCACCTGCATATGAGCGCAGAGCCGCGCGCCCTGTCCATCCCGAAAGTGAAAAATATACGCAAGAGGCGCGCCGTGCATTTCTGCTCTTCACAGCGCTTGCACCTCGGCCTAAATCTGCCAGTCTGAGAACAAGCCAACAGCAGAGTCCCCAAGATGAACACACAGTCTCCCCAGCACAGCGCCTATGATGTTATCATCATCGGAGGCGGCATCATGGGCGCCTCAACAGCCTGTTTTCTCAGCCAGAACCCCGACTTTCAGGGCAAGGTGCTCGTCATCGAGCGTGACCCGAGCTACGCGTTTGCCTCCACCTCCCACACCAACTCCTGCATGCGCCAGCAGTTTTCCACGGCGCTCAATGTGCAGATCTCGCAGTTTGCCGCCGACTATGTCAAAAACCTAGGCCACCACCTGAACGACAGCCGCGTGCCCGCGCTCACCATCCAGAATTTCGGCTATATGTACCTTGCCGCCGATGAGGCCATGGCCAATGTCTTGCGCGCCAACCACAAGGTGCAGGTCGCCGCAGGCGCCGCCACACAGCTCCTGAGCCGCGACGAGATCGCCGCCGCCTACCCGTTTTATCAGCTCGATGATATTCTCCTCGGCTCGATCAACACAGTCGATGAAGGCTATTTTGATGGCCAAGCCGTGTTTGACTGGCAGCGCCGCATCAGCCGCGAGGCAGGTGTCGAGTATCTTGCAGGCGAGGTTGTGAGCCTGACGAAAAACGCCAGCGGCACAGCCATCGAGAGCGTCACACTCGCCTCTGGCGACACCCTCGCCTGTGGCCAGCTCGTCAACGCAACAGGCCCCCGTGCCGCCGTCACAGCTGCCATGGCTGGCGTCGCCCTGCCCGTTGAGCCGCGCAAGCGCTTCACATGGATGTTCTCTGCCGCCGAGCCGCTCGACCGCCCGCTGCCACTCACCATTGACCCGTCAGGCGTGCATGTGCGCGAAATCGGCGGGGGCGTCTATCAGGCAGGCGGCCACACCGATTATGACCCCGCCGTCCCGTTTGATGACTTCGCCATGGATCACAGCTTCTGGGAGAGCCACGTCTGGCCCATCATCGCCACGCGCATTCCCCAGTTTGAAGCGATCAAAGTCACAACCGAGTGGGCGGGCCACTATGCCTACAACACGCTTGACCAAAACGCCGTCACAGGCCCCCACCCCGAGATCGGCAATTTCCTCTTTCTCAACGGGTTTTCGGGCCACGGGCTTCAGCAATCTCCTGCCATGGGCCGCGGCACCGCCGAGTGGCTCACCTATGGTGAATACCGCAGCCTTGATCTGAGCCCGTTTCACTACGAACGCGTGCTCACAAACACCCCGATCATTGAGCAAGCGGTGATCTGACACACAGCTGCACCCAAAAGAAAACGGCCCCCCTGCTTTCACAGGAGGGCCGCACTCTGCTTGTGCGCAGCGTCACTCAGCCGTGCTTGGCTCGACATGGGTTGTTTCCAAGCCATGCTTTGTGCGCATCCCGTCGCGATAGATCGCCTTGATGAGCGAAACCCCCATCAAAACCATCACAAAGCTGAAGGGCAGCGCCCCGATCACCATAGCAGTCTGGATCGCGCCCAAACCTCCGGCGATGATCAGCCCACCGACAACAAACGCCAGAGCCGCGCCCCAAAACAGGATATGAGGCCGTGCCTTGGGGCCTTCGTCGCCCGCAGCATTGATGGTGTTGATGATCAAGACAGCACTGTCCGCCGATGTCACAAGGTAGGTCAGCAACAGGATGACCACCAGAACCGACATCGCATAGGCCAGCGGCTCGCTCAGGATCACAGCCAGCATCGCAAAGAGCTGGTCTGACTGACCCGCCCCCACAATCGCGCCGCCCGCTTCCCCTGAAAGCTCAAGGTCAATCGCTGTGCCACCGACAAGCGCAAACCACACAAAGCACATCACCGCAGGGATGATCATGGCGCCCAGCACATACTCGCGGATCGTGCGGCCCTTGGAGATACGCGCCAAAAACACGCCCACAAACGGCGCAAAGGCAATCCACCATGCCCAATAGAAGATGGTCCAGCCCCCTTGCCACCCGGACAAGGCATCGCCCGTCTCTGTGCCGTCAGCCGACCAGACAGTGAAGATATTGCCGGGAATCGACAGCAGATAATCCCAGATCCCCAAGAACAGCGCTGTGAGGCCAAAGAGCGTGGAGCCAAAAATGACAAAGAACGCCAAGACAAAGAAGCTCAGCCCCATGTTGATGTTCGAGAGCCATTTGATGCCTTTGCCCACACCCGACAGCGCCGACAGTGTCGAAGCCCCCATGATAACGGTCAGAGCCACAATAATGCCCAGTGTAGAGGATGAGCGCGTCCCGTCGGCCGCTGTGTCAAAGAGCCAGTCTCCGACCCCGATCCGCGACAGACCCGAGATAAACTGCTCCACACCAAAGCCCAGCGTCTGCGCAACGCCCAGTACCGTCGCCACAACCGCCACGACATCGACCGCATGGCCCAAGGGGCCAGACAGGGATTTGCCGAAAATCGGCGTCAGCGCCGAGCGGATCGTAAGCGGCAGGCCACGGCGGTAAGAGAAATACCCGAGCGCCAAGCCAACAATGGCATAAGACGCCCAGGCTGCCAGCCCCCAGTGGGTGAAGGACCAGACATAAGCGTCCCGCACATTGCCCGCGGTGCTGCCCTCGGTCAGCCCCATAATGGTGCTCGGGTTCTTGGCCCAGTGATACATCGGTTCAGCCGTGGCAAAGGTCAGCATCCCGATGCCGATCCCTGCCCCGAACATCATCGAGAACCACGAGAAGTTGGAAAACTCGGGCCTGTCATCCTCATGCCCCAGCCGCATCCTGCCCGCCGTGGGCCAAAGCGCGAGCGCAAAACAGAGAATGACGAAGAACGCCATGACGTAGACATACCAGTAGCTAAAGGCCCCCAGAATGATCGTGTTGAGCGCCCCCAGAACCGAGGCCGCCTGATCTGGAAACGCGATGGCCCATAAGATCAGGGCACCAACCAAAATCTTGGCCGTAATCGCCACATCTTTGGTGAAACCACGGTAAAATCCCGCAGCTGCCACGCGAATAGGTAAACTTGTAATTGGTGGTTTAACTGGCATGTATCCCTCCCTCGGAAACGTAAGTTACTGAATAAAAGTCACAATTTCTATCCGTTCTCGAATTCATTCTGACAGTTCGCGCCCCCAGTCTTTACAAATTAACCTTCACGTCTAGGGGAAGTTTCTTAAATCGCCCATTTTTTGGGCAAATCAGGCTGCGCCAACGGAGTCTTTCGGGCTGATCCAAAGATGCTGGCTGGGGGCAGAACACCGCCACGCAAAAGCGCCGCGCGCGCACGGTGCCTTAACCAAATTTCCTTAACAGAAATTAACCTATCGCCGGTGCACGGGGGGTGCACGCCCGGTGCACGCAAGTCACCCCCCGTTTTGAGCCTGAAATCCCGTGTTAACCCACCCGTGCGGTGGCCGCCGCCTAGCCCAGCTGTGGAAGCGCCGTGGCCGCCGCCCCCGTCACCGCTCCATCGTGCACAAGCGCTGCCGCATCGGCCAGATCGTCGGCCATATAGCGGTCGTCTCCCAGCGTCGCGACCCGCGCGCGCAACCCTGCAATGACCCGCGCCAAAGCGGCGCTCGTGGCCAAAGGTGCCCTAAATTCAACACCTTGCGCGGCGCAGAGAAGCTCTACGCCCAGAATGGTTTCAAGGTTGCGCACCATCTGCATCAGCCGCCGCGCACCATGCGCCGCCATGCTGACATGGTCTTCCTGATTGGCCGAGGTCGGCGTGCTGTCTGTCACGGTCGGGTTCGCCAAGTGTTTGTTTTCGCTCATCAAAGCCGCAGTCGTAACTTCCGCAATCATCAGCCCCGAGTTCAAGCCGGGGTTCGGCGTCAGAAAGGGCGGCAAGTCAAAGCTCAAGGTCGGATCAACCATAAGCGCCACCCGCCGCTGCGCAATCGCCCCGATTTCGGAGAGCGCCAAAGCGATCATATCAGCCGCAAAGCCCACAGGCTCTGCATGGAAGTTTCCGCCCGACACGATCAGCCCCGCTTCGGTCAAAACAAGCGGGTTGTCCGTGGCCGCATTGGCCTCGATCAACAGCGTGCTCGCCGCTTGGCGCATCACATCCATCGCCGCGCCCGTCACCTGTGGCTGACAGCGAATGCAGTAAGGGTCCTGCACGCGCGCATCCCCCTCACGGTGGCTCTCGCGGATCTCCGATCCCTCCAGCAGGTCACGCATAGCGCTCGCCGCCTCGATCTGCCCTGCATGGCCCCTAAGTGTATGAATTTCAGGCTGTAAGGGCGCTGTAGACCCCATGATCGCATCCGTCGAAAGCGCCGAGATAACCAGCGCAGATTGCGCCGCGCGCCAGCCCTCAAAGAGGCCAGCCAACGCATAGGCCGTGGAAAATTGCGTGCCGTTGATACAGGCCAAACCCTCTTTGGGCCCAAGCACAACGGGGCTAAGCCCCGCCTGCGCAAGCGCCTCGGCAGCGGGCATAAGCTTGCCCTGATACAGCACTTTGCCCTCGCCCATCATTGCGGCGGCCATATGGGCCAAGGGGGCCAGATCACCCGATGCGCCAACAGAGCCTTGCGCGGGAACATGAGGGATAACCCCCTGCTCCAACATGCCCTCAAGAAGCGACACCAGAGACCACCGTACGCCCGATGCACCCCGTCCAAAGGAAATAAGCTTAAGCACCATCATCAGACGCACATGCGCCTCGGGCATCGGCTCACCAACACCGCAACAATGGCTCAGAATAAGGTTGCGCTGAAGTTGGGCCGTATCTTCGGGCGCAACCTTGACGCTGGCAAGTTTGCCAAAGCCCGTGTTCACGCCATAAACCGCAGCGCTGCCCGCCGCTGCGGCCTCAATACGGCTTTGCGCCAACTCGACAGCAGGCTTGCAAGCCGGGTCAAGCCGCACGGCTACATCACTGCGGTACACCTGCTCAAGGTCTTGCAGGCTCACCTGCATTGGCGTCAAAACGAGCGTGCTCATAGTCTTTCTCCCTGCCATATTGCAGGAAGAACTACCGACTTAAAAATAATATGTCTACACATATTACCACATGCTGGCTTATGCCAAGGAAGGCAACCACAGCACGATCGCAGGGAAGGCCACCAACATCGCGATGGTCAGACCATCGGCAATGAAGAATGGTGTCACGCCCTTGAACACGTCTTGAACCGTCAGGTCATCGCGCACGCCTGCCACAACAAAACAGTTGAGACCAATCGGAGGGGTGATGAGACAGAACTCTGCCATCTTCACCACCAAGATCCCGAACCAGATCGCGCACATCTCCCCTGACATCCCGAAGGCACTGTCAGCAGCGGCAACATTTTCGCCCCCGTTCAGAGCCATGACCGCAGGATAAACCACAGGCAATGTCAGCAACAGCATCCCAATCGCATCCATGAACATCCCCAGCACCGCATAGGCCAGCAGGATGCACACAAGAATAACCATCGGCGACATCTCGAGCGAGGTGATCCAATCAGAGAAAGCGCCCGGCAAATCTGCAAATCCGAGGAAGCGCACATAGATCAGAACACCCCAGATGATGGTGAAAATCATCACCGTCAGCTTGGCTGTCTCCAGAAGAGCGGCCTTAAGCTGTGGCCAGCGCATACCCTGATACAAGGCCATCAGAAAAACGATAAACGCCCCAAGCGCCCCGCCCTCCGTGGGCGTGCCCCAGGCCTTGTCGCCAAACGGGTTGTAGACAAAGCAGATGATGATGAAAATCACAGCGAAAATAGGCATCGCCGCAGGCAAGCTCTCAAAGCGCTGACGCCATGTGAACCCCTTCACAGGCGGGCCAACTGTCTTGAAAACAAGCGCAATCCCGATGATGATGAGAGCATAGATGATCGCCGAAAACGCGCCCGGCACAAAGCCTGCCAACAGCAGCTTGCCCACATCCTGCTCAACAATAATGGCGTAAATCACCAAAATAGCAGAAGGCGGAATAAGGCTCGCAAGCGTGCCACCCGCCGCCACAACACCCGCCGCGAACTGCTTGTTATAGCCGATCTTGAGCATCTCGGGGATCGCAATACGCGCAAAGACAGCGGCCGTTGCAACGCTCGCGCCAGACACAGCCGCAAAGCCGGCCGTGGCAAAGATCGTGCTCACAGCCAGACCACCAGGAACCCAGGCAATCCAGCGCTTTGCCGCTTCAAACAGCGCGCGCGTGAGGCCTGCATAATAGGCCAGATAGCCAATCAGGATGAACGTCGGAATGAGGCTCAGCTCATGGCTGGCGACCTTTGAGTGGGGCACCTGCCCCGCCGTTTTCGCAGCAACCGTGATCGCCCAGCCGATATCTTCCGGGTCAAACCCCTTCTTTGACCAGAAGATCAAAAACAGGCCAACAAGGCCCGCAAGCGCTGCGGCAAAAGCCACGCGCATCCCCAGAACGACGAGAACAAGAAGCCCCCCGGTGACCCAAAGGCCAATCTCAATCGGCTCCATTTCGGCCCCCTTCTTCAAGAATTTTGGCTTCAGCTGCAGCCAATTCTGCCGCGCTCAGCACGAGAGGCACCGCCACAGGCGCCTCGTCACCGCGCACAAAGGCGCGGCCATATCCAAATATTTGTATCATCAGCCGCAGCGACAAAACGCCGAAGGCCACAGGCACGACAAGCTTTGCAGGCCAGATCGGCAGACCGATATCGATGGTTGAATCGCGGCTCCACATCGGCGCGCCAAAGTCAAAGGAGCGCTCAAAATGTGCCCAACTGCCCCAAAGCAGCAAGAGCATCAGACCAAAAATCATCAGCACCGAGATCATTTCAAAGAGCCACAACGCCCGCGCGTTCAAACGGCTCACCAAAATATCCATGCGAATGTGCGTGCCATCGCGCTGCGCATATGACACCGCAAAAATAGCAATCACAGGCATCAGCTGCATGATCCAGTCAACATAGCCAGACAAAGGTGCGTTGATCGTCACACGCCCGCCCACAGAGCGAACAGCCAGCAACATCAGCGAGAAAATCGCCAAACCTGCCACCAGCGCCATAAATTGCTCAACTTTTAATAAACCTCGGTCGAGACGGCTCAGAAACGAGCCATCCTCCAAGACGGGTGATGCACCTGCCATGTGTTTCGCCTCTAAATAAAATGGTCAGGGCGCACCCTATGGCGCGCCCTGCTCTTCAGATGATCAGTTGCTCATCTTCGCTTTTTCAAGCGTGCTCACGACAAGGTCGTAAAGCTCTTGCGCGGGCATCCCCTGAGCGCTCATGTCAGCGATCCAGGCATCGCGGATCGGGTCAGCCGCCACTTTGCGGAACTCGGCCAGCTGTTCGTCACTGATCTCTACTTTGGTCACGTTCTTCTCGACAAGGATATCATCCCATTTCTTGAGAAGCTCACCGTAGTTTGAGAGATAGTAATCAATCGCCTCAGGGATCGAGCTATCAAGCGCCTCGCGCTCGGCATCTGACAAGGCTTCATAGGCATCGATATTCACAACCACAGGGCAGTTCACCGTGCCGGGGTTGAGGTTGGCAGTCCACCACGTGGCCTCATTGATCGTGCCAAAGCTCAAGTGCGCGTGCTGGGCAAATGCGACCGTGTCCACAACGCCTGACTGCATCGCCTGAAAGGCTTCTGCTGACGTCACAGATGTGGGCACCGCGCCAACGGCCTTGAAAGCCTCGCCGATACCACCTGTCGCGCGCACGCGCATCCCTTCAAATTCGGCCAGCTCGTCACGGGGCTCGCCTGTGCCGGCAATGTTATACTGCGGCATGGGTGAGGTCATGATGATCTTGGCATTCCACTGCGCCATCTCCTCGATAACGGCTGGATGCTCATAGACAGCATGGCTCACAGCCACTTCTTCTTTGAGAGTGTTCACACCAAGGAACGGCAGCTCCAGAACAGTGATCGCGCGGTTCTTGTCGCGGTGATAGCCCGCACAGAACTGGGCCATCTCGAAAGCACCAATCGAGATACCATCAAGGTTCTCGCGGTTCTTTGACAGACCGCCGTAGCTCACATTCATGGTGAACTCGCCATTTGTCTTTTCGCTGACAAGCTCCGCCAGTTTCTCAACATGCTCGGTAAAAGCACGGCGCTTGCCCCAGACGGAAACATTCCATTCTGTGGCCGCGGCCTCGGTGGCAAAGCTCAACGCAACGGCTGTCGCCGCCAGTTTTGCAACTGTGTTCATAATATTTCTCCCTTTTTGCAACCCTGTTGGTCGGGTTGGCTGGCGGAACGCTAGCGCTATCGCGCCCAGTTGCCAAGCCCTGCCATTTCGAAACGTAACGTCTTTCTTACGCTTCCCCTTTGCCTGCACTGCCCATATAAACAGATCGATAGACCAGAGCGCTGCGCACAGAAGATGCAGCGCACAATGACTGCAAGGGGCAAGGGCCATGGCGCACATCATCGTTGTCGGGAATGAAAAAGGTGGCGCGGGCAAATCGACCGTGTCCATGCACATCGCAACAGCCCTGTCACGACTGGGGCACAAAACCTCTGTGCTCGATCTGGACCTGCGCCAGAAGACCATTGGCCGCTACCTTGAAAACCGTGTCGCCTTTTGTGCCAAGGCAGGCCTTGAGCTGCCCACCCCGGAATATCACGAGCTCCCCGAAATCGACCAATCCCAGCTCAAACCGGGCGAAAACATTTATGACCACAGGCTGTCAGCCGCCGTGGCCACGCTTGAGCCTGACAACGACTTTATCCTGATCGATTGCCCCGGCAGCCACACGCGGCTGAGCCAAGTGGCCCATTCGCTCGCCGATACGCTTGTCACCCCGCTCAATGACAGCTTCATCGACTTTGATCTGCTCGCCCATATCGATGCCGAAGGCGAAAAGATCATTGGCCCGTCGGTCTACTCCGAGATGGTCTGGTCAGCCCGCCAGCTGCGCGCACAGGCAGGGCTCAAGCCGATTGACTGGGTTGTCATGCGCAACCGCCTCGGGGCCCAGCGCATGGTGAACAAAGAGAAGATGGAGCGCGCCGTTGACAAGCTCGCCGCGCGTATCGGATTTCGTGTCGCACCGGGGTTCAACGAACGCGTCATCTTCCGCGAGCTTTTCCCGCGAGGCCTTACCTTGCTTGATCTGAAGGATGTCGGCGTGCAAAAACTCAACATTTCCAACATCGCCGCGCGCCAGGAGCTGCGCGAGATGATGAAATCCCTCAAGCTGCCCAATGTCAGCGTTGATTTCTAAGTGAGCACATCATTTGATATTTTCCTGATCTGCCCTCCGGGGCTGGAAAAGGCTCTCGCCGCCGAAGCGCTCGAACACGGCTTTACCCCTGCCCGCCCTGTCGCTGGAGGGGTCGAGGTCACAGGTGGCTGGAGCGAGGTCTGGCGCGCCAACCTCATGTTGCGCGGTGCCGTGCGTGTCTTGGTGCGCATCGGCGCGTTTCGCGCCTTTCACCTCGCCCAGCTCGACAAACGCGCGCGCAAGTTTCCTTGGGCCGATATCCTGCGCCCCGATGTCCCTGTCCGTGTCGAGGTGAGCACCAACAAGCGCTCCAAGATCTACCACGCAGGCGCTGCCGCCCAGCGCATTGAGACCGCTATCAAAGAAACGCTGGGCGCACCCGTCTCACCCGAAGCCGCCCTGACACTCAAGGCGCGGATTGATGACAACCTTGTCACCTTCAGCCTCGATACATCAGGCGAGAGCCTGCACAAACGCGGCTTCAAAGAAGCGGTCAACAAAGCCCCCATGCGCGAAACACTGGCAGCGCTTTTCTTGCGCGAAGCGGGCTATACGGGCCAGGAGCCGGTGCTTGACCCCATGTGTGGCTCGGGCACCTTCCCCATCGAGGCCGCCGAGATCGCCATGGGCCTTGCGCCGGGCCGCAGCCGCAGCTTTGCCTTTGAAACACTGGCAGGCTTTGACGCGGACGCATGGAACACTCTGCGCAGCGCCGTAACACCCAAAACCACCGAGCAACGCTTTTACGGCTCTGATCGTGACCAAGGCGCCATCACCATGAGTGGGCGCAATGCCGAAGCGGCAGGTGTGTCAGCGCACACACAGTTCAGCTGCGCCTCCATCTCTGATCTGCCCCGCCCCGATGGCCCCACCGGGCTTGTCATCATCAACCCGCCCTATGGCGGGCGCATTGGCAACAAGAAGCCGCTCTTTGCGCTTCATGCCTCACTGGGCACCAAGCTGAAGACCGATTTCAAAGGCTGGCGCGTGGCCATCATCACCACAGAGGCATCCCTGGCCAAGGCCACAGGTCTCAACCTGTCCGCTGGCCCCTACATCCCTCATGGCGGGCTTAAGGTGCGGCTTTACCAATCGGGGCCGCTTTAGGGCGACGGCGCATAAGCACCAGCAAGTTGGACAGCCCCAGCGCCCCGATCACAACAGCCCCGCCGATCAGCGCATATGCCCCAGGGTCTTCGCCCAGCGCAAACCAGACGAGCAAGGGCGCAAGCACAGATTCCAGCAGGATCAGCAAAGCCACCTCGGCCGACGGAATGTAGCGCGGCCCAAGCGCCAGCCCGATAGAGCTGATCGCGATAAACAGCCCGTGCAGAGCCACAAGGGAGTATTGCTCAGGCGCAAGCTGGAGCGGCTGCACAAAAGGCCAAAGGCAAAGCGCCGAGACAAGATAGGCCACAGGCAGCATCGGCACCATCGAAACACTGCGCACCCGCCGCGCCGCCGTGAGCGCCACAGCAAAGACAAAAGACACGCAAACCGCCAAGAGGTCGCCCTTGAGGCTCGCGCCATGCGTTTCGCCTGATCCATAGGTGATAATGCCAAGGCCGAGAAACACCGCCAGCATGGTCACCATCATGCGCTGGCTCATCCGTTCGCCCATCACCACAAAACTGAGCAGCGCCGAGAAAACAGGCATAGACGCAAGAATGAAAACCACATTTGCCACGCTCGTATGGCTGACAGCCAGCGTAAAGAGTATCCCTGTGCCACTCATCGCCACCAGATAGAGGTAAGCATATGGCCCACCGCGCAGCGCAGCGCCGATAGGGCGCACACCACTTCGCAACACAACAAAGCCAAGCACCAGCACCCCGGTGCTCAGCCCGCGCCAAAAGGATATCTCCAACGGGGGCACATCAATCAGCCTGATAAACAGACTGTCAGGCACCACAAACAACACGCCCATCAAGGTGATGAGAAGCCCCTTGAGCGGATCACTCATAGCTTTGCCAAATGCGTTAGCAGTTTGCGCAGGATGTCGACCTCACCTTCAGAAAAAGCCTCCGCCAGCTTGGCATCATAGTCCATCGCCACCCCCCGCAGCTCGACATAGGCCGCCCGCCCTGCAGGTGTGAGCTCCAGATATTCTTGGCGCCGATCATCTGCATCGCGCTCGCGTGTCAAAAAGCGGCGGTCTTCAAGGCGCGCCACCGCGCGGCTGATCTTGGTTTTGTGCATCTTGGAGCGCTCGCAAATCGCTTTGGCCGTCAGCTTCCCGTAAACACCGAGATGAAACAGAACCCGCCATTCCGTACGCAACATGCCGTAGCGGTCTTTGTATATACTCTGAAACGCAAGGCTGCTTTCCTCTGCGGCTTGGTTTAGCAAATAGGGCAGGAAATTCTGCAGCTCAAAGTCATCTTTTTTTGTCATCAACGCGTCTCCCTTGGTTGTTAGTTACAAAATCAACTGTTATTTGTGCAACCAAATTCGACTG
The DNA here is from genome assembly GCF_965658795.1 of Lentibacter sp. NCBI lineage: Bacteria > Pseudomonadati > Pseudomonadota > Alphaproteobacteria > Rhodobacterales > Roseobacteraceae > Lentibacter > Lentibacter sp. Next base: position 146,242 of record NZ_CBFHTG010000004.1, read on the forward strand.
GAGACGCAGAATGAACAAACAACCCTCCCCCAAAGGCTTCACAATAGCCCCCTCCGAGAGCGAGACACACGCAGGCTATATGCCCGGATTTGGCAATGATTTCGAGACAGAAGCCCTCCCCGGCGCGCTGCCCCAAGGCATGAACTCTCCACAAAAGTGCAACTACGGCCTCTACGGCGAGCAGCTCTCCGGCACAGCCTTCACCGCCCCCAGCCACCAGAACGAGCGCACATGGTGCTACCGCATCCGCCCCAGCGTAAAGCACTCGCACCGCTACACAAAAATTGACCTGCCCTACTGGAAGTCAGCGCCCCATATCGACCCTGATGTGACCTCGCTTGGTCAATACCGTTGGGATCCCGTTGCGCACTCTGACCAGCCGCTCACATGGCTCACAGGTATGCGCACCATGACAACAGCAGGCGATGTCAACACACAGGTCGGCATGGCGAGCCACATCTACCTTGTCACCGAGAGCATGGTGGATGACTACTTCTACTCAGCCGATTCAGAGCTGCTCATCGTGCCACAGGAAGGCCGCCTGAGGTTCGCAACCGAGCTTGGTATCATTGATCTCGCACCCCAAGAGATCGCCATCATCCCCCGTGGCCTCCTCTACCGTGTCGAGGTGCTCGAAGGCCCCGCGCGTGGTTTCGTGTGCGAAAACTATGGCCAGAAGTTCGAGCTGCCGGGCCGTGGCCCCATCGGTGCCAACTGCATGGCCAACCGCCGCGACTTCAAAACACCTGTCGCCGCCTTTGAAGACCGCGATGCGCCCAGCACCGTCACAATCAAATGGTGCGGCCAGTTCCACGAAACAAAGATCGGCCACTCGCCCCTTGATGTGGTGGCATGGCACGGCAACTACGCCCCTGTTAAATACGACCTGAGCACATATTGCCCCGTCGGCTCGATCCTGTTTGATCACCCAGACCCCAGCATCTTCACCGTGCTCACCGCCCCCTCGGGGCAGGTCGGCACAGCCAACATCGACTTTGTCTTGTTCCGCGAGCGCTGGATGGTGGCAGAAGACACCTTCCGCCCCCCATGGTATCACAAAAACATCATGTCCGAGCTGATGGGCAATATCTACGGCCAGTATGACGCCAAGCCAAAAGGCTTCATCCCCGGCGGCATGAGCTTGCACAACATGATGCTGCCCCACGGCCCAGACAAAAACGCCTTTGAAGGCGCGTCCAATGCCGAGCTCAAGGCCGAGAAGCTCGACAACACCATGAGCTTCATGTTCGAAACCCGCTTCCCTCAGCACCTTACAGGGTTCGCTGCCAACGAAGCCCCGCTTCAGGACGATTACATCGACTGCTGGTCCGACATCGAAAAGAAATTCGACGGCACCCCAGGTAAGAAATAAGGAATACCAATGTCACTTCTGAAATCATGGGTCGCCTCGGCCAATTCGCCCGATGCCCCCTTCCCGCTCAACAACCTGCCGTACGGCGTCTTCTCAACAGCCGACAAAGACCCGCGCTGTGGCGTCGCCATTGGCGATATGATCCTTGATATGGCGCAAGCCGAAGAAGCCGGCCTCGTGAGCCTGTCAGACGCACCGCTCTTTGATGTTCCGTTCTGGAACGAAGTCATGGAAGAAGGCCCCGCGCTTTGGGCTGCCTTGCGCGCGCGCCTCACAGAGCTTCTGGCCGAAGGCGCAACCGAGCAAGCCGAGGTTGAGGCCCTGCTTGTGCCCCAGTCCGATGCCGACATGCACCTGCCGTTCCTTGTGAGCGAGTTCACCGACTTTTACGCCTCCAAAAACCACGCAACCAATGTCGGAACCATGTTTCGCGGCGCAGAAAATGCCCTGCCGCCCAACTGGCTGCACATTCCCATCGGCTACAACGGCCGCGCCTCTTCGGTGGTGGTCTCGGGCACCGATATCCGCCGCCCTTGGGGCCAACTCAAAGGCCCGACCGATGACGCCCCCCGCTGGGCCCCTTCCGCGCGCTTTGATCTTGAGCTTGAGATGGGTGCCATCGTCGGAACCCCCTCTGACGGCCCTGTCACCGTGGCCGAAGCCGACGCCATGATCTTTGGCTACGTGCTGCTCAACGACTGGTCCGCACGCGACATTCAGGCCTGGGAATACCAGCCGCTCGGCCCGTTTCAGGCCAAGGCCACCGCCACCAGCATCAGCCCGTGGATCGTCACCAAAGCCGCGCTTGAGCCGTTCCGCACCGACACGCCCAAGCGCGAAAAAGAGCTGCTGCCGCACCTTAAGGATTGCGGCCCGATGCTCTATGACATCGACCTCACCGTCACACTGACCCCTGAGGGCAAGGCCACGAGCACCATTGCCACAACCAACTACAAAGAGATGTATTACTCCTCCGCCCAACAGCTCGCCCATCACACCACATCGGGCTGCCCGATGAATCCGGGCGATTTGCTCGGCTCAGGCACAATCTCTGGCTCTGAGAAGCACCAGCGCGGCGCCCTTCTGGAGCTGAGCTGGGGCGGCAAAGAGCCGATCACACTTGAAACAGGCGAAACCCGCAGCTTCCTTGAGGATGGCGACACGCTCACGCTGCATGGCGCGGCCCATGGCCAAGGCTACACCATCGGCTTTGGCGAGTGTTCAGGCACGCTCCTGCCCGCCCTCGCAGACCCTTACAAACGCTAACTCCGCGAACAGACAGACAGAAGGAAACACCATGGCAAAAGCATTCGCATCGCAAGGCGACATGAGCGAAAAGAAAATCACCTTTGAAGAGGTCGGCGAAGGCCTCTGGGCCTTTACCGCCGAAGGCGATCCCAACTCCGGCGTCATCATTGGCGATGAAAGCGTGATGATCGTCGAGGCGCAGGCCACCCCGCGCCTCGCCAACAAGGTGATCGAAAAGGTCCGCTCCGTCACCGACAAGCCCATCAGCCACCTTGTGCTGACACATTATCACGCCGTGCGCGTGCTCGGGGCCTCGGCTTATGGCGCACCACAGGTCATCATGTCCGACACAGCCCGCTCCATGGTGGTTGAGCGCGGTCAGGAAGACTGGGACAGCGAGTTCCAGCGCTTCCCGCGCCTCTTTGAAGGCCACGAGAGCATCCCCGGCCTCACCTATCCGACCACGACATTTTCTGACAGCATGACCGTCTATCTCGGCAACCGCCGCGTCGATATCATGCACCTTGGCCGCGCCCACACAGCGGGCGACGCCGTCATCCATGTGCCGGATCAGAACGTCATGTTCACAGGCGATATCGTTGAATATCACTCTGCCTGCTACTGCGGCGACGGGCATTTTGCCGACTGGGGCAACACGCTTGATAACATCGCATGGTTTGATGTGGATGCCATCGCCCCGGGCCGTGGCGACGCGCTCGTTGGCAAAGAGATGGTCAACGCCGCGATCGAAAACACCCGCGACTTTGTGGAAAGCACCTACCGCCCCGTGGCCCGCGTGGCCGCCCGCGGCGGCTCGCTCAAAGAAGCATGGGACGCCTGCCGCGCAGAATGTGACCCCAAGTTCAGCGACTACGCGATCTATGAACACTGCCTGCCCTTCAACGTGGCCCGCGCCTATGACGAAGCACGCGGCCTGGACCACCCGCGCATCTGGACAGACAAGCGCGACATCGAAATGTGGGAACAGCTGCAAAGCTGACCCTGCCACAGCTTGGCCAGCCTGACGCTCACGCGACGCTGGCCAGGCTCCCCAAAGACCAATCCGCGCCCATGTCACAAGAGGAGACCCGACATGTTCGATGACCGCTACACCCTCGCCTACCGCCTCTACCCCTATAAAAAACACGCCGATCAGGACAAGCCCTCCGCCGTGCGCCACCCCGTTGTGGTTATGGGCGGCGGCCCTGTCGGCGTGGCCACAGCGCTTGATCTGGGTCAGCAAGGCATCCCCGTGGTGGTGCTCGATGATCATGAAGGTGTGGGCATGGGCAGCCGCGCGATCTGTTTTGCAAAGCGCAGCCTCGAGATCGCCGACCGCTACGGCGCGGGCAAGCCGATGGTTGAAAAAGGTGTGGTCTGGAACCTCGGCAAAGTTTTTCACAAAGATGATAAGGTCTTTGAGTTCAACCTCCTCCCCGAAGAGGGCCACGAATTCCCCGCCTTTATCAACCTTCAGCAGCCCTATTTTGAAAGCTTCATGATCGAGCGGCTGTTTGAGATGCAAAAGGCAGGCGCGCCTGTTGAGATCCGTGGCAAAAACCGCATCGACAGCGTGACCGTGAAAGACGATCACGTGGTGCTTGAAGTTATGACCCCTGATGGCCCCTACACACTGGAAGCCGACTGGCTCATCGGCTGTGATGGCGCAAACTCTCCCCTGCGCAACATGCTGGGCCATGATTTCACAGGCAAAGTCTTTCAGGACAGCTTCCTCATCGCCGATATCAAAATGCTCAACGAGAGCTTCCCGACAGAGCGTTGGTTCTGGTTTGAGCCGTCCAACAGCTCGGGCGCATCCATCCTGCTGCACCGCCAGCCAGATGATGTCTGGCGTGTTGATTTCCAGATCGGCTGGGATGTAGACCGCGCCGAAGAGATGAAAGAAGAAAACATCCGCAAACGCCTTGATGCCTTCCTCGGCGAGGGCGTCGAATACGAGATGGTCTGGTCCTCTATCTACACCTTCCAGTGCAAACGCATGGAAAAGTTCCGCCACGGCCCGGTGATCTTTGCAGGCGATGCCGCCCATCAGGTCTCGCCCTTTGGCGCACGTGGCGCAAACTCGGGGATGCAGGACGTGGACAACCTCGGCTGGAAGCTCGGTATGGTCATCAACGGTCAGGCCCACGAAAGCCTGCTCGACACCTACAATATCGAGCGCATTCACGGCGCCGATGAAAACATCCTCAACTCCACCCGCGCGACCGACTTTATCACTCCGAAAAGCGAAACAAGTCACATTTTCCGCAACGCGGTGCTGGAGCTGTCAGAGCACTATGAATTCGCCCGCCCGCTCGTCAACTCGGGCCGCCTTTCTGTGCCTTGCGTCTATGACGGCTCGCCGCTCAACTCTGCCGATGGCCTGCCCCAAGGCCCGGAGCGCAGCCGCCCCGGCGCGCCCTGCCCCGACGCACAGCTTGCAGAGGGCTACCTCCTGCCCAAGCTCGGCGGCAAGTTCACACTGCTGACCATCAACGCAGAGGCACCGGAGCGCTTTGAAGAGAGCGGCGTCAGCGTGACTCGCCTTGCCCTTGACACATCTGACGACAAAACAGGCGCACTGGCCGCGCGCTACCTTGGCGAGGCCGCATCTGCGGTCTACCTTATCCGCCCCGACCAGCACGTGGCCGCGCGCCGCGACAGCTTTGATGAAAACCTTTTCCGCACAGCCCTGCGCCGCGCGACAGGCAAGGAGTGACCCCATGAGCACATTGACCCTAACGCCCAATATCGCTGGCGGAGACGACTTCTACCAAGAGCTGCTCGATGCCCACGAAGGCCTCAGCAAAACCGACAGCGACAGCTACAATGCACGGCTGATCCTTATTCTGGCCAACCACATCGGCAACCGTGAGGTGCTCTCGGCCGCCATTCAGGCCGCCGCGCGCAAAACCTGAGCCAGAGCCGTGGCTTTGCGCTTTGGCGTTGCCAAATCGCTCAAGGGGGCGGGCCGCACATGCGCCCCGCCCCCTCACCGTAGAGCACCAGACGAATAGAGCTTGCCAGCCCCCGTGCCCTTGTTATCGTGTTAACAAGACACACACGGAGCCAAGAATGCGCTGGACAGATTTTCCAAAATGGGGCCGCTACGTGGCCGACTGGGCCGCAGAGTATCACGCAGGCCTGCGCGCCCGCCCCGTGCGCGCCCAGACCAAGCCTGGCGAAATAGCAGCACAGCTTGCAGCCCATGCGCCCGAACAGGGCCAGCCCGTGGACGAGGTGATCGCTGATTTCGAACGCATCGTCATGCCCGGCATCACCCACTGGCAACACCCGCGCTTCTTTGCCTACTTCCCCTCCAATGCCTCGCCCGCCGCTGTGCTGGCCGACTTTTTCACCACCGTGATGGCCCCGCAATGTATGCTCTGGCAGACCTCACCCGCCGCCACCGAAATGGAAACACGGATGATGGACTGGCTGCGCGACGCACTGGGCCTGCCCACAGCCTTCCACGGCGTGATCCAGGACAGCGCCAGCGGCGCAACGCTCGCCGCCGTGCTCACCATGCGCGAACGCACCCTCGACTGGGCCGGCAACCAAAAAGGCCTCTCAGGCCAGCCGCGCCTGCGCATCTATGCCTCTGAGGAGGTGCACAGCTCGGTGGACCGTGCGATCTGGATCGCTGGCATTGGCCAAGACAACCTCGTGCGCATCCCCACCCATGGAGCCTTACGCGCAATGGACCCTGCCGCACTTGACGCAGCCATCAAGGCCGACAAAGCCGCAGGCCACACCCCCGCAGGCGTCATCGCCTGCACAGGTGGCACAGGCACAGGCGCTTGCGATGATATCGCAGCCACCTGTGATGTCGCCGCAGCACACGGGCTCTACACCCATGTCGATGCCGCTTGGGCAGGCTCGGCCATGCTCTGTGAAGAATTCCGCAGGCTTTGGGCAGGTGTTGAAAAAGCAGACAGCGTGGTGCTCAACCCGCACAAATGGATGGGCACACAGTTTGACCTCTCCGCCCACTTCGTGCGCGCACCCGAAGACCTGACCCGCACACTGGCGATCCAGCCCGAATATCTGAAAACCCACGGCAAAGACGGGATCATCAACTATTCTGAATGGTCGGTGCCCCTTGGCCGCCGCTTCCGCGCGCTCAAACTCTGGTTTCTTTTTCGCACCTATGGCCTTGAGGGCCTGCGCGCGATGCTGCGCAACCATGTGGCATGGTCCGAAGAGCTCTGCGCGCGCTTTCGCGACACGCCTGAGTTTCAGATTGTCACCGAGCCTGTGCTCTCGCTCTTTACCTTCCGCTATGCGCCCGCAGGGGCCACAGACCTCGACACACTCAACCAGCGCCTCGTTGATACGGTCAACGACGATGGCCGCATCTACATCACCCAGACGCGCACCAAGGGCCAGCTTGTCATCCGCTTTCAGGCAGGCCAGTTTGACGCCACCCGCGACGATGTGATGACGGCTTATGATGTCATCACCGAAATTGCCGCCACGCTCTAGGAGACACGCCATGCCCGCCCCGCACAACCCGTTCAAAGCCGCCTTGAAAACTGGCAAAATGCAGCTTGGCTGCTGGTCAAGCTTTGCACACCCCTACCCCATAGAAATGGTGGCAACCGCAGGCTTTGACTGGGTGGTGATCGACGGCGAACACGCCCCCAACGATCTGCAAACCATCACCGCGCAGCTGCAAGTGCTTGAAGGCAAACACAGCCACGCCGTGGTGCGCATCCCGACAGGTCACGACTGGCTTGTGAAACAAGTGCTGGACGCGGGCGCGCAAACCGTGCTCGTGCCGATGGTGGACACCGCCGAGCAAGCCGCACAGCTCGTGCGCGCCATGCGCTACCCGCCCCACGGCATCCGCGGCGCTGGCGCGGCAGGGGCGCGGGCGTCGGGCTTTGGCGCGATCAGCGACTATGTGCAGACCGCCAACGAGCAGGTCTGCCTGATTGTTCAGGTCGAAACGTGCCTCGGCATGGAGAACCTTGACGCAATTCTGGCCGTTGAAGGCGTGGACGGCGTCTTTATCGGCCCTGCTGACTTGGCCGCCGATATGGGCTTTCCCGGGAACTCCGCCGCAGACGAGGTGAAAGCCGCGATCAAGGACATGCTGGCGCGCATCAAAGCCTCGGACAAGGCCGCAGGCATCCTCGGGGTGAGCGAGGCTGCCACGCAAGACTATGCCGACTGGGGCGCACAGTTTTTGGCGGTTGGTGTGGATGTGGGCGTCTTTGCCACGGCCATGCGCGAGCTTGAAAGCCAATGGCGCGCGCGGATCTCCCCGCAGGCCTGATCCGGGGTCGAATGAGGCTTCGCGTCATCCGACCGGTGCGAGGGGGCTTTGCCCCCTCGCGCTCCCCCAGGATATTTTTCGCAAAAAGAAAGACACAGGCGCATCGAAGAGGTGGCGCAGGGGGTTCCATTTTGCACGGGTATGATTTAGCAATACTGAAAACTACATTCGGGAAAGCTGAACATGAGTACCTATACCCCCTCCGTTTACGACGCTGAGCCAATCCCCGCAGCTGCGCGGGAGGCGATCGATGCGCTGCTCGCCTCAGGCGATCTCTTTCGCTATACGGCACCGCAAGATGCACCTGTGGCGCTGCTGGAGCGCGAATTTGCTGAGCTTCTTGGCACGAAATACGCGCTGGCGGTTTCTTCTTGCTCGGCAGCGCTTTTCCTGTCGCTCAAGGCGCTTGGCCTCCCGCGCGATGCACGCGTGCTGATCCCTGCCTTCACGTTTGCCGCTGTGCCCTCATCTGTTGTGCACGCCGAATGTGTGCCTGTGCTCTGCGAAGTCGGCGAGAACTACCGGATCGACATGGCGGATTTCGAAGCAAAGCTGGATGCGAGCATCAAAGCGGTGATCATCAGCCACATGCGCGGCCATACCTCTGACATGGACGCGATCATGGCGCTCTGTGAGGCGCGCAACATTCCTGTCATCGAAGATGCCGCGCATAGCCTTGGCACCACATGGCATGGTGAAAACATCGGCACTTTGGGGCGTGTTGGCTGCTTTTCCTTCCAGTCCTACAAGCTTGTGAACGCAGGCGAAGGCGGCATCCTTGTCACAGATGATGCCGATCTTCTGGCCCAGGCCGTGATCATGTCGGGCGCCTATGAGCACAACTGGCGCAAACACGGCGATATGGACCCCGCGCTTGAGGCCGCCTTTGCCCGCTGGCAGAACCAGCTGCCGCTCTACAATCTGCGCCTGAGCAACCTGTCTGCGGCCGTCATTCGCCCACAGCTTCCGCTGGTGCAGGAGCGCGTCACAAAAGGGCGCGCGAACCATGACTATGTGGCCGCAAAGCTTGCGCAAAGCCCGTGGATGAGCGTGCCAGACAAGCTTGCCCCAGAAGCCCGCGCGCCAGACAGCATCCAGTTCAACCTTGAAAACATGAGCGATGAAGAGACCCGCGCTTTTGCCCAAGCGGCTGCCGCCCGGGGCGTCAAGGTGCAGGTCTTCGGGCTGAGCACAGACAACGCCCGCGCCTTCTGGAACTGGAACTTTATCGCAGGTGACACCCCCGAGTTGCCCCGCACCCGCGCCATGCTGATGCGCGCCTGTGATGCCCGCTTGCCTGCGCGCCTCACGCGCGACCAGCTTGATGTGGTGGCCGACACGCTGCTTGCCGCTATCAACGAGGTCAAGGCACAGCCTGCACTTAAAGCAGGCTGATCATGCCTTGCGCCTCGGGATAAGCCTCAAGGGCCGGTTCAATCACCGTCTTGGTGAGGATCGGGCGCAGCTTATCGGCCATCCCTGCGGGCATGTCTTGCAAGATCCCCTCGCGCGCTGTCAGGCTGATGCGGCGCGCGAGCGGCTCAAAAGGCAGCGGCATAACATCGATCTTGGGCGCAAAGCGGCGCGCCCGCATCAAGGCCAGCGGCGTCAGAATCGTCCAGCCGGCCCCCTGCCCGACCATCGCCAATATCGCATGGTAGCTATCCAGCTCGAAACGGTGCGACAGGCGCAAATTCTGGCGCGAGAGATGGCTGGCAATCATCCGCCCCATATGGTGGCGTGAGGTATACTGGATCAGCGGCATCCGCTTGAGCTGGCGCAAGACATCTGCCTTGCCATCAATCGCCCCCTTGGGCGCAGCCACAACAAAGCCGTCTTCCATCAAGGGGTGCACTTCCATCCCGCTCAAAGGCTCGCCCATCTCGGCCGCAACAATCACATCAAGCGCGCGCGCATCCAGCTGGTCGTGCAAAAAGTGGCTCGCTCCCGTCTCAAGCAGGAACTGGCAGGTTTTCAGCTCGACAGACATCTGCGTCAAGAGCTGTGGCGTCACATCGGCCTCGAAATCCTCGATCATGCCCAGACGCATCCGCGTGAGCGCCCGCAAATCCGACATCGCCAGCTCCGCGCGCACCTGCTCGGCTTCGTTCATGATGTTTTGCGCACGGCGGCGGAAAATCTCGCCCGCAGGCGTGAGCAAAACGGGGCGCGCGTTGCGCTGCAACAGCGTGACCCCCATCGCGCCCTCAAGGTTGGTAAGCTGTTGGCTGACAGCCGAAGGGCTGGCCCCCAAGCGGCGCGCCGCCGCAGTGATCGAGCGCTCTTCTGCCGTGGCGATAAAAACCTCCACCCCCCAAAGGGTAATCCGCCCTGCAGTGTCAGCCATGTTTGTCTACTTGCCCATCTTGGAAAGTTTGGCCTGAAGCGCGGCAAGCTCGGCCTTGATATCATCAAGGTCTTCGCTGCTCTCGGGCTTTTTCGGCTCGGGGGCTTCGTCCTTGCCGCCCAGACCGCCGCCAAAACCACCTGTCATTGCCTTCAAAAACGCCTCCTGCTGCGCTTTCATGGCGTCAAACCCGGGCATCTGGGCCATGGGGCCAAAGCTGCCGCTCATGTTTTTCATCATCTTGTCCTGGCCTTCGCGCAGCATATCAAAGCTGGCTTGCAAGAACTCGGGCATCATTTGTGTTGCTTGGTTGGTATAGCTGCGCACGATGTCGTTGAGCACCGAGACAGGCAGCATATTTTCACCGCGGCTCTCGTGATCTGCAATAATCTGCAAAAGATATTGGCGTGTCAGGTCATCGCCCGACTTCAGATCGATGATCTGGACTTCGCGCCCCTCTCGGATAAACGCGGCAATATCATCAAGTGTCACATAGTCTGATGTTTCGGTATTGTAGAGCCTACGGCTCGCATATCGCTTGATCAACAGTGGTTTAGTCGTCGAATCCACACTTCGGTCCTCCCAAATGAGCCGCGCTGCATTGCAGCTTAGGGGAGGCTTTCACAAAAAGAAAGAGCGGGCCGCAAAGGGCCCGCTCAAGGAGTGAGCGCAACAGGAATGGGAGGAAACCGTTGCGCCCTATCTCTGTCAGCTTATTTCGCTGGGGCTGTCGCTTTTTTGGCAGCAGCTGTCATGTCTTCAGTCGCTTTTTTCACGGCTGTTGTGGCTTCTTCTGAAGCTGATTTGCCCGCGGCCATCATGAGCTCAACAGTTTCGAGCTGAACTTTTTTCGCAACTTCTGCAAAAGCGGCCATGTTTTCTGATGCAACTTCAGCTTGGGCTGAAGCGAAATCTGTCATCGCTTTTGTGTAGTCAGCAGGGTCTGCTTTTACTTTTGACATATCGCCAAGCTTGGCAATTGTGTCTGTCGCCCACTTTGAAGAGATGGCGGCTGATTTCTCGGCAGCTTCCAGAGCCACTTTAGAGAATTTCTCGCCAAGCTCGGCCTGGTTTTTGAATTGGCCTTCAAAGGCCGCTGTGTCCACAGGGAATGCACCCATCATGTCTTTCAGGGTCGCTGTGAAATCTTGTGTCTTAGCCATGTTACTCGTCCTTTGGTTTGATCGGGTTTGTGTAAAGTCTGACCCGAAGTTGTGTGCGCTTCTAGGAAAGATATACATGCTGCAATGCGGCATTTCAAGCCCTTTCTGCACTGCAGCATAAATTGGCTTACCTTAGGTCATGCCTTTGTTTTATATGCATAACTTTGGTGAAAGCTTGCGAAGCTCAAAATTTAGGCGGAATTTTGCTGCAGTGCGTCATGGCCAAATCAGCCGCGACTCAGACGATCGGCGCTTCCACCACATAGGTTCCGGGCGCCGCACACAGCGGCTCATACCCGCCGCCGCCCACCGCACGCGCCGGCACCATGGCGCCCGCCCGTTTGCTGAGCCAGCTTTCCCAACGCGGCCACCACGAGCCCTCATGGAACTGCGCGCCCTGCCACCAGTCTTCCGCGGCCGCAGGCAGGTCTTCGTTGGTGTAGTGGCCATATTTCTTTTTGCTCGGCGGGTTCACAACCCCCGCAATATGCCCGGACTGGCTCACAACAAAGGTCTTGTCCTTGGCCCCCGTCATCCCGAACCCGCGATAACAATCGCGCCACGCCGCGATATGATCGGTCTCGCAGGTCACAGCGAACAGAGGGATCTCCACATCGCTCACATGCAGCCGCTCCCCCATCAGCTCATAGCCCTCGCCAACAAAGGCGTTCTGCTGGCAAAGCCCGCGCAGATACTCCATCACCATAACGCCAGGCAGATTGGTGCTGTCACCGTTCCAGAACAACAAGTCAAACGCGGGTGGGGTCTCTCCCATCATGTACGACTTGATCGCAGGCCCGTAGACCAGATCGTTGGAGCGCAAGAAACTCATGGTGCGCGACATGATCACCGAGCGCAGCACACCGTAGTTGCCAACTTCTTCTTCGATCCCGTCGACAAAGTCGTTCTGCAGAAACGGGGTGAACTCCCCCTGCTCGCCAAAATCGGTGAGCGCGGTAAAGAAGGTGGCAGATTTGACCGAGGTGTCGCCCTTGGCCTTCATGTGCGCCAGCGTCAGGTGCAGCGTTGTACCGGCAATACAATAGCCCACCGCATTCACCTGCTTCTCTCCTGTGATCTCGCGCGCGACCCGAATAGCCTCCTGAAACCCCGTCTCGATATAATCAGCCATCCCCCACACGCCTTGCGCGCGGCCCGGGTTGCGCCAGCTCACCACAAACAGCGTATAGCCCTGCTCGGTGATCCACTTGATCAGGCTGTTCTGCTCTTTCAGATCAAGAATGTAGAATTTATTGATCCACGGCGGGAAGATAATAAGCGGCACTTTGTGCACCTCTTCGGTGCGCGGCGCATACTGGATCAGCTCGAACATCTCGTTGCGAAAGACCACACTGCCCTCACTGGTCGCCACATTGCGCCCCAGCTCAAAAGCGCTCTCGTCGCAAAGCGTCACCAGAAGCTCGCCGTCATTGGCCTCCATATCGGCCACAAGGTTCTCAAGCCCGCGCACAAGGCTCTCCCCCTCCGTCTGCACCGCCCGCTCCAAAGCGTCAGGGTTTGTGCCCAGAAAGTTTGTGGGCGCCAGCATCGCAATGATCTGCTCGGAGAAATAGCTCAGGCGCCGCCTGTCGATCGGGTTGAGATCGTCCACATCGGCCACAGCCTTGCGGATGGCCTCTGAGTTGATCAGATATTGCTGCTTCACAAAGTTAAAATAGGGGTGGCTCTGCCACATCGGGTTGCCAAAGCGTTTGTCTGCTTCGGTGTGATCTTCTGGTGCCTTGAAGCCTTCTTTCACAAAAGCGTCCTGCGCCTCCATAAAATGCTGCACCGACTTGCCCCAATACTCCAGCTGGTGCTCATAGATCCGCTGGGGATTCTCGACCATTTCGGCCCAATAATTTACTGCGGCCTGCGCAAAAAGGTCCGGGCCAGGCCCGCTCAGCGTCGGATTTACGGCCTTTCGGCTGCTGATCGCATGCATCAAGCGTTCGGTAAGCGCTTCTACACGCTTTAAATTCAGCTGCATTTTGTCAAGATTCTCACTGCCGACGTCATCTTTTGTTGTCATCTTAACAAAATTCCTCTATCTTTTTCTGCACTGCAGCATGGACAAAGCATAACCCATGCCGCTTTACTCACAACGCGACGAAGTGACTGACCTTAGGTCAGCTTAATGTAAAACGAGGACGCCCACATGCGATATATGGCCAGCTACGACTTCATGGAATCGTTTCGCAATGCCAACCAATGGTTCGGTGCCACGGCCCAGTCTTTTGCATCCTACCCTGCTTTTGCCTTGGCTCCAAACCCTGCTTTTCAGTGGATGGCCGCTTGGGGCGAAGTCACCGAGCGCAGCTTTGAGCGCATGGTCGCCAAGCCTGACTGGGGCATTGACACATTCACCTGCTCCGATGGCAAAGATCACATCGTCAAAGTCGAAAAAGTGGTCGAGCGCCCTTTTGGCGACCTGATCCACTTTAACGTGACAGGCCGCGAAACCGCGCCGCGCAAAGTCCTCGTTGTTGCGCCCATGTCTGGCCACTATGCCACGCTGCTGCGCTCCACCGTGAAAAGCCTCATTCCGGATTGTGAAGTCTACATCACCGACTGGCACAATGCCCGCGACATCCCTGTCTCCGAAGGCAAGTTCGACATTGAAGACTACACGCTCTATCTTGTTGATTTCATGCGCGAACTCGGCCCCGACACCCATGTGATCGCCGTGTGCCAGCCTGTCCCGCTCACCCTTGCCGCCACCGCCTATCTGGCCGAGATCGAGCCCGCGGCACAGCCCCGCTCTCTCACGCTGATCGGGGGCCCTGTTGACCCTGATGCAACCCCGACGGACGTGACAGACTTCGGCCGCCGCGTCACCATGGGCCAGCTTGAAGAAGGCATGATCCAACGGGTCGGCTTCAAATATCAAGGCGCTGGCCGCAAGGTCTATCCGGGCCTGCTGCAGCTCTCTTCGTTCATCTCGATGAACTCCGAGAAGCACATGAAAGCCTTCACCGACCAGATCTCCCGCGTCGCCCATGGCGAAGCCAGCGAGCACGACAAGCACAACAAATTCTACGACGAGTATCTCGCCGTGATGGATATGACCGCCGAGTTCTACCTCTCGACGGTGCACCGCATCTTTAAAGAGCGCGAAATCGCCAAAAACGAATTCGTCGTGGCGGGCCACAAGGTTGATATCGGCAAGATCACGACTGTTGCGGTGAAAACCGTTGAAGGCGAGAAAGATGATATCTCTGCGCCGGGCCAATGCATTGCCGCGCTTGATCTCTGCACAGGTCTGCCTGACAGCAAAAAAGCCTCTCACCTTGAGCCGGGGGCTGGCCACTACGGTATCTTCGCAGGCAAAAGCTGGCGCAACAACATCCGCCCGCTCGTGCTCGACTTTATCGATGCCAACGCAGCCGCGCCCGAAAAGCCCAAGAAGAAGGCCGCAGCCAAGAAAGCGGGCTAAAACAGCAGCCACTCCACCACGCCCAACAGCACCCCACAGGGCAACGCCACCAAGAGCGCCATAAGGGCGGCGCCAAGGGGCGTGAGCCGTGGGGCGGGCAGGCTCTGGCCAAATACTGTTTTCTCGCGGTTCATACCCGCGAGTTAACCACGCATTAGGTTTCTTTTGGCTTAACAGGCCCATGGAAACCGCACAGTCCCTCCAACAATCTGAAGTGTTCAACGCCGCGCTCGCCCGCTTGGGCCGCGCGCCGTCCCGCCTGCCTCTGCCAGACGGGCCAGCCTTCATCCTGCGTCGCTTTGGCCTCTCGCTGGCCACACGGCCCCGCGACTGCCCCAAAGCCTACGCCGCTCTGGCCAAAAAGCGCATCCGCCTCATCAATGCCGAAAGCGAAAGCGCCGCCCTCTCCGAGCTGGGCTACCGCCAGATCTTGCAGCCCGCTCATATCGCCGAGCTACAGCTCTCGCCGCACGAGGCCGCCCTGCGCGCCGCGATGCACCCCAAATGGCGCCGCAGCCTTGCGCGCTTTGAAGCCGATCTTCCCGCGCGCTCTACGCTCAGCCACCGCGCCTTTGACCCAGAGAGAGACGCGTGGCTGCTGAAAGCCGAGGCCAAGCAGGCCCGTGCGCGCCGCTACCGCAGCTACCCCGCCGCCCTCACGCTCGCCATGTCGCAGGCCTCGCCCAAAGCCTTGCGCCTCTTCACACTCAGCCACGACGACAGGCCGCAAGCGGCCATGCTCTTTGTGCTGCATGGCATCCGTGCCACCTATCACATCGGTTGGACAAGTGCCGAAGGCCGGGACCACGGCGCGCATTGGCTGCTCATGTGGAAGGCCATGCGCGAGCTGCCCGCCCGCCGCATCACCGAGCTTGAGCTGGGGCTGATAGACACCGACGATGGCGCGCCGCTGGCCCGCTTCAAGCTCGGCTCAGGTGCCAGACCTCGCAGCCTAGGGGGAACATGGGCGCGGCTCTTTTAGCCCTAAAGCTGTCCATACAGGCTGCCATACAGCTTGCCATACTGGCAGCCACACGCCTTTAACTGCGCAAAACAAAGGGCTGCGTGAGCCAGGCCTCAAGCAAAGCGTTCACCCGATCAGGCGCTTCCAAAGTCGGCAAATGGCCCGCATCCTCCACGATTTCAAGCTTGGCATACGGGATCAGCTCGGCCATGAACTCATGGCGCTTTACAGGCGTCAGCCCGTCATATTCCCCACAGATCACAAGCGCGGGCATCTTGGCCTTCCGCAGCGCCGCCTGCTGGTCGCGCCTGCGCTGTAACGCTCTGATTTGGCGCAAGAAAACCTCAGGCCCGAGGCTCTCGGCCATCGCCTGCACCTCTGCCAGAACAGCCATGCGCCGAGGCCCGGGCGCGAGAAACTCGGGCTTGAGAAAGCCGCGCAAAACATCTGTCATCCGCCCCGCCCTGATCCCCACAATCATCGGCTCATAGGCAGCAGCACTCTGTGGCGTTTCGGCCAGCGGATTGGTGTCCATAAGGCACACCCGCGTCACCCGCTCAGGCGCGCGCCGCAAGATCTCCATGGCCACAATACCGCCCATAGACAGCCCTGCCAGTGCAAATTTTTGTGGTGAATCCAACAAGATAGCCGAAGCGATCTCTTCTATCCGCTCGCCTTGCGACGTGCAGGCAACCATAACATTTCGGCTGCGGCTAAAGTGCTCGACCTGCGGCGCAAACAACCGCGCATCACACATCATACCCGGGACAAACAACAGAGGTTCACGCATTTACAGAAGGCTCCTAACAGAGCGGCAGATTGGCAGAGACACCGCCAAGGTCAACCGCTCAATCGCTCCGTTTTAAAACAACCCGCCTCATCCGCCAGAAGCGATCACATCTTCAACCGCGGCCTCCAAGAGCCCCAGACAGCGCGCATCAGAAAAGCGGTGGTCGGCCTCCTTTACCAGTGTCAGGCGGATATCATCGCCTTGGGCATGCTCCAAAAGCCGCACAGCCGTTGCAACACTCACAGCCGTATCCGCCGTGCCCTGCAAGAACCGCGTCGGAAACGGCAGCACCAGGTTTTCACGCAAAACCAGATGCTTACGCCCATCCTCGATCATCCGCTTGGTGATGATGTAGGGGTCCATATAATCAGAGGGCAGCTCGACATGGCCCACCGCCTCAAGCGCGGCCTTCTGTGCATCGGTAAAGCTGGCCCAATAGCCGTCCTCGGTAAAATCAGGTGCCGCCGCAATGGTCACCAGCCCCATCAGCCGCTCAGGCACCGCCCGCGCCAGCAAAAGCGCCTGCCAGCCCCCCATGGAAGAGCCGACCACAAGCAGCGGCCCCTCTGTCAGAGCTTCGATTGCAGCTAAAGTGTCTTCATGCCAGTCGCCAATGCAGCCCTCTTCAAAGCGCCCGCCACTTTCGCCATGGCCCGAATAGTCAAACCGCAAAAAAGCATGGCCCTGCGCCTTGGCCCAAGCTTCAAGGTGAATGGCTTTCGTGCCCTCCATATCCGATTTCAGCCCCCCGCAGAACACAATTGTGGGCGCGCGCCCCTCGGTTTTGTGATAGGCAATCTCGCGGCCTTGAGCTGTCTTGATCTGTGGCACGTTACGGGCCTCCCTTTCCTCAGTTGCACACAGTTTGCCCTGCCGTGGCCAGCGCGGCAACCGTCTTTGGCCTGCCTTGACAAGCCCATCCCAAAAGCGCAAACCACGCCCCGAACCATACCCGCAACCGGGCGCTTTCGTGGGCGCCAAACTGACGAGGAGCTAGGCTATGAGCCAGATTTCCCTTACCCTTCCCGATGGCAATTCACGCAGCTACGCAGCTGGAATCACAGCTGGCGAAGTTGCGGCTGATATTTCCACAAGCCTTGGCAAAAAGGCTATTTCAGCCACAGTCAACGGCCAGCACTTTGATCTGGCATGGCCGATTGAAGCCGATGCCGACATCGCCATCCACACACTCAAAGATGAAGACCAAGCCAACGAGCTGATCCGCCACGACTTTGCCCACGTCATGGCGCGTGCGGTGCAAGAGCTCTGGCCAGATGTCAAAGTGACAATCGGCCCGGTCATCGACAACGGCTGGTACTATGACTTTGACCGCGAAGAGAGCTTCACACCTGAAGACCTCGGCGCGATCGAGAAAAAGATGAAAGAAATCATCAATCTGCGTGACACCGTCCGCACAGAGATCTGGCCGCGCGACAAGGCCATCCAGCACTACAAAGACAAGGGCGAGCCCTTCAAGGTCGAGCTGATTGACAGCATCCCCGGCAACGAACCGCTGCGCATGTATTGGCATGGCGAGTGGCAAGACCTCTGCCGCGGCCCGCATTTGCAACACACAGGCCAGCTGCCCGCCGATGCTTTCAAGCTCATGAGCGTTGCCGGGGCCTACTGGCGCGGCGACAGCAAGCGCGAGATGCTCCAGCGCATCTATGGCGTGGCCTTCACAGGCAAGGAAAAGCTCAAAGCCTACCTGCATATGCTTGAAGAAGCCGCCCTGCGCGACCATCGCAAACTGGGCCGCGAGATGGACTTGTTCCACATGCAGGAAGAGGCCCCCGGCCAGATCTTCTGGCACCCCAACGGCTGGACTGTCTACACCACTTTGCAAGACTACATGCGTCGCCAGCAACGCAAAGGTGGCTATGTCGAGGTGAACACCCCCCAAGTGGTGGATCGCAAGCTCTGGGAGGCCTCGGGCCACTGGGAGAAGTATCAGGAGAATATGTTCATCGTCGAGGTTGATGAAGAGCACGCCCGCGAAAAAGCTGTCAACGCGCTCAAGCCGATGAACTGCCCCTGCCACGTGCAAATCTTCAACCAGGGCCTGAAAAGCTACCGCGATCTGCCCCTGCGCATGGCAGAGTTCGGCTCTTGCAACCGCTATGAGCCCTCGGGCGCGCTGCACGGGATCATGCGGGTGCGTGGCTTTACCCAAGACGATGGGCACATCTTCTGCACCGAAGAGCAGATCGAGAGCGAAACAGCTGATTTCATCAACTTCTTGTCGATGATCTACAAAGACCTCGGCTTTGAGAACTTCTCCGTGAAGTTCTCTGACCGCCCCGAAACACGTGCAGGCTCTGATGAAGTCTGGGACAAGGCCGAAGCTGCCCTGCTTTCAGCCACCCGCGCCGCAGGCATCGAGCCTGAGCTGAACCCGGGCGAAGGTGCCTTCTACGGCCCCAAGCTCGAGTTTGTGCTCACCGATGCAATCGGACGTGACTGGCAATGTGGCACCCATCAGGTTGACTTCGTTCTGCCCGAGCGGCTCGATGCCACCTACATTGGCAAAGACGGGGATAAACACCGCCCCGTCATGCTGCACCGCGCAACGCTTGGCTCCTTTGAGCGCTTCATCGGTATTCTGATTGAAGAGCACGCGGGCAAGCTCCCCTTCTGGCTTGCGCCACGTCAGGTTGTCGTTGCGACCATCGTGTCCGATGCTAATGACTACGCTCATGAAGTGGTTGCAGCCCTGCGCGCCGCTGGTGTGCGTGCCGAAGCTGACGTGCGCAACGAAAAGATCAACTACAAGGTCCGCGAGCACAGCCTTGGCAAAGTCCCCGTGATCCTTGCTGTCGGTCACCGCGAAGTTGAGGAGCGTACCCTCACCGTGCGCCGCCTCGGTGAAAAACAGACAAGTGTTACAAGTCTGGATGATATCGTGAGCACGCTGGCCAAATCGGCCACACCGCCCGATCTTCTGTAACAATTGATCCAAATCCAGAGAGCAGGCGTAGCAAATAGCGCCTGCTCTTGAAATGTTTCCCCCTCAGAGCCGCTCAAAACGCTCACAGAAGCTCTCATCTGCGTGACACACGCGCCCGTGAGTGGCTTGCGAGCGCATCCTCCCTCTAGGTTTGTCTCACCGCACAACGCGGTCTGATTTTAACGTAAAGGGAGTTCCCAATGTCCAAATTTATGAAATCCGTCGCCGTCGCAGGCGCAGTTGCCGCAGCCCTCAGTGCCCACGGCACAGCCGCCTCAGCCATGGAAAAAGAGAAGTGCTTTGGCGTTTCGCTCGCAGGTGCAAATGACTGTGCCGCAGGCCCGGGCACAACCTGCGCAGGCTCTTCAACAGTTGATTACCAAGGCAATGCCTGGACGCTCGTTGACTCAGGCACATGCATGGACATCGAGCTGCCAGCCATGGCTGATGGCGAAATGCGCAAAGGCTCGCTCGAAGCCCTTGAGCGCGATCTGCCAGCATAAACCACACGGGAGGGCCACCACCACGGCCCTCCCAAAACTGTTCTTTGGAGTGTCCTTATGTTTGATCAACGCCCTGACAACCGCCTGCCCAACCGCTCAGGTCTTGGCTACAAACCGCAACACTATAGCGCGATCATGGACAGCCCCACATCTGTTGGCTGGTTTGAGGTTCACGCCGAAAACTATATGGGCCAAGGGGGCCGCCCGCTGGCACAGCTGCGCGCTTTGTCCGAGCGCTTCCCCATGTCCGTGCATGGCGTCGGCCTCTCGATTGGTGGAGAAGGCCCCCTTGATAAAGAGCACCTCGCCCGCCTCAAACACCTCTGCGACTGGCTCAACCCCGCCAGTTTTTCAGAACATCTGGCATGGTCGTCACACGACAGCGCCTTTCTCAACGATCTTTTGCCACTGCCCTACAACAGCGCCACCCTCACCCGCGTCGCGGCACATATAAATGAGGTACAAGACACGCTCGGCCGCCAAATGCTGCTGGAGAACCCCTCCTCCTACCTCGCCTTTGACGCCTCAGATATGAGCGAAACCGACTTTCTGCGCGCGCTCAGCACGCGCACAGGCTGCGGGCTACTGCTGGATGTGAACAACGTCTTTGTCTCCGCCACCAACCTTGGCTACAGCCCGCAAGGCTACATCGACGACTACCCGCTCGCAAACGTGCATGAAATCCACCTTGGTGGCCATGATGAAGACGAGGATGATGCTGGCCGCCCCCTGCTGATTGATAGCCATGGCAACGAAGTCGCCGACCCTGTCTGGGCCTTGCTCGACTATACGCTTGAGCGCGCAGGCCCGCGCCCCCTGCTCATCGAATGGGACAATGACGTCCCCGAATGGAACGTGCTGGCCGCCGAAGCAGCACGCGCCGAAGCCGCGCTTCAAAAGGCGACCGCATGAGCCAGCTCACCTTCTCTCACGCGCTCCTTGCGCCAGACCAGCCCGTTCCAGACGGCCTCTCAGACGGCCAAGGCGCGCCCGCAGGCAAGCGCTTTGCAGTATATCGCAACAATGTCACCGTCTCGCTGATTGACGCTCTGGAAGCGGGCTTTCCTGTGGTCGCAAAGCTCATAGGCACGGAGAACTTTCGCAACATCGCCCGCGAATACTTGCGCGCCGAGCCGCCCACCTCTCCTGTGATGATGCTGTACGGTGCCGGCTTTGCGGCTTTTCTTGCAGGCTTTCCGCCCCTCGCCAAATACGCCTATTTGCCCGATGTCGCACGGCTCGAATTTGCCCTGCGCGAAAGCTACCATGCCGCCGATGCAGCGCCGATAGCCCCCGAGGCTCTGGCCCAGTTTGCCCCGGAAACGCTTGGTCGCCTACGCCTTGTCCTTGCGCCAGCGCTGCGCCTTCTGCGCTCGCCTTGGCCGATTTATGCGCTCTGGCTTTACAACACCCAAGACAGCGCCCCCAAGCCGCAGGCAGGCGCGCAATCTGTGCTCATAACGCGCAGCGCCTATGACCCCGAGCCGCAGCTTTTGCCCCCTGGAGCCGCACCCTTCATCATGGCGCTTCAGGCGGGGCAGACGCTCGAAAACGCAGCCGAAGCCGCCGAAGACGCAACAGCAGAGTTTGATCTCAGCCACACCTTAGGGCTACTCCTGAGCACCCAAAGCATTGTTGAACTTATACATGAGGAACAGCCGTGAATTATTTGATAAATATATACAAAAATACATCTGAAATCCTGCAAAATACATCTGGCGGAGCGTTACCCCTGCTGGCGCGCTTCACCTTCGCCGCCGTGCTTCTGCACTACTTTATCGCCTCAGGCCTCACCAAACTGGGCGATGGGCTTTTCGGCTTTCTCACCCCCTCGGTCGGCGCCTATGCGCAAATATTTCCCAAGGCGATGGAAGCTGTCACCTACGACATCAGCCAGCTCACCGTGTTTCACTGGGCCGTCGTCACAGGCGGCACACTTGCCGAGTTCGCGCTGCCTGCTCTGATCGTGATCGGCCTTTTTACCCGCCTCGCCGCACTCGGAATGATCGGCTTTGTTGTGGTCCAGTCCCTGACCGATCTCTACGGCCACGGCGGGATAGAGCACCAAGGCACGCTCGGCGCATGGTTTGACAAAGCCTCCGACAGCCTCATCCTGGATCAACGCGCGCTTTGGGTCTTTTTGCTCATCACACTGGTGGTGCAAGGCGGCGGCTGGCTCTCGGCCGACCGCGCCCTGTGGAGGGCTTACAGCCCGAGCGCGGCCTGAGTGTCTTTGCCCCAGCCCAGATAGAGCGCCTCGCCCGCCTCTATCAAAGGGCGCTTCATAAGAGCAGGATGCGCCGCAATCAGATCCAGCGGCGCGCCCGCACGCTCAGCCTCGCTCAGCCCCCG
Organism: Lentibacter sp.; assembly: GCF_965658795.1. Classification (NCBI taxonomy): domain Bacteria; kingdom Pseudomonadati; phylum Pseudomonadota; class Alphaproteobacteria; order Rhodobacterales; family Roseobacteraceae; genus Lentibacter; species Lentibacter sp. The sequence continues at coordinate 168,645 of NZ_CBFHTG010000004.1, forward strand.
CCAAGTGGTGGAGCGCGTGTTCAAGATCGCCTCGCCAAACTGTGCCTCAGCCCGCTCAAGCAACCCTTCAGGCAAGCCCGCCTCGCGCACATCAACCAGCTCTGCCCCCTCAAGCGCCTTGAGCGCTTTGCGGCAGGTATCGCAGTTTTTCAGCCCGTAAATCTTCATCACAGTTTTCTCCGAATCTCTAAATTCATTTGATTTTTACAAAATATGTGTAACGCTTGCGCCAGTGACTTTCTATTTCTGACTTCCGCCCAGTCACCCTGACGGAGCCACGAGATCGTGAGTGACGACAGGTATATGGGGCCTGCCTGAAAAGGCTCCGCCAAAGGGAAGAAGGAGAAGCGGCATGCCAAACGGCACCGTGAAGTGGTTCAACACAACAAAAGGTTTCGGTTTTATTGCGCCAGATGATGGCGGCAAAGATGTCTTCGTTCACATCTCGGCTGTCGAGCGCTCGGGCCTCACAGGCCTCGCTGATGATCAGAAAGTGACATTTGATCTCGAAGATGGCCGCGATGGCCGCCAAATGGCGACCAATATCAAACCGGCCTAAAGCGAAACATCATACAAAAACGGCGCGGAAAGCTCATCTTTCCGCGCCGTTTCGTTTATCTGTCAGAGCTTAGTAGCAGCCTTTTTCACCCTCAATACACGTGTCGCGCGGCACATGGCGCACAACGCGCTTCTTGTAGGTCGTTTTATGCGTCTTGGCGGGGTGCGCCATCATTGAGGAATAGCTCACGTTCTGGTTCGGCGTGCCACAGCAGATCACCCCACCCATCACAATCGGCGAAAGCCCCGTGGGGCAATTGTTGGCGCCATGATAAGGATATGTCGGCATGAGATCGCTCGCCATGGCTGGCGCGCCCATGAGCGCAACGAAAGCAGCTCCAATTACAACTTTAGAATTCATAACAAGTCCCTTACCCAAAATGTTGTATCTTATTTCCCCCAAGCTACCAAACCGAGCAAAAAGGTCAATTGAAAAGCTCCGCCCTTGCCGCCAGCACAAAGGCTTCGCCCACCAGCAAACAGTCTTGCCCCGCAGACTGCACGGCAAACAGGCGCTTTTCAAACGCCAAGTACATCAGATTGATATCACAGTTTAAGCAACTGGCCCGCCTGTAAGGGCCACAGGCCAGCCCTCTTCAGTCTAGCAGCGCCTGAAACTCGCGCCACTCGCCTTTGCTCATCCCTGAGGCTTCCTGGCTCACCTCTTCGCCCTTGAGCATCCGCTTGATCACGTCCAGCGCCTTGCCTGACAGCGTCGCGCCCCCCATGCGGTAGTCTTCAAAGGCGCTGTAGGCCGCAGGCACCCAATCGGCAACCAGCTTGCAAATCTCGTCTGCATAGACGCGGATTTCATACTGCGCATGCGCATCCGCGCGCAGCCTCAGGAAGTGCAGCAGGTTGTGCAAATCGACCTTCCAGTACCACTGCGTATAGATGTTTGCGGGCAGGTTCATCCGCGCAAGCTCGCGTGCAAGCCCCTGCTGGCCCTCATCCGAGATCATCGCTTCATAGTGGTCATAGGCGCGCGCCGAATCTGCCTTGAGATACTCAAGCACCCGTGCCGCCTCTTCGCCTGTCAGGGCTTCGCCACGGCCTTGGTTGTTCACCACAGATTGTGCCGCAAGCTGCTCAGGCGCCGGAATATAGAATTCGCGGTCCAGAATAGAGTACCGCGCCGAATATTCGTTCACATTGGCCGTGCGGTGGCGGATCCACTGACGCGCCACAAACACAGGCAGCTTCACATGCAGCTTGATTTCGCACATTTCAAACGGTGTCGAATGCCAGTGGCGCATGAGATAGCGGATCAGCCCCTCATCGTTCTGAACACTCTTTGTGCCCTTGCCATAGCTCACCCGTGCGGCCTGACAGATCGCCGCATCATCGCCCATATAGTCGACAACGCGAACAAACCCGTGGTCGAGCACAGGATAGGCTTTGTAAAGATGTGCCTCCATCCCCTCACTCACCGCGCGCAATGTCGGCGCGGATGTGCTGCGCAATGTCTCGATTTCGGCCTGCTGGTCTGGTGTCAGAGACATTGGAGATCCTTCCTGAGGGGCTGTGAGTCGTGGCGCACTATATCTTGCGAAACCCTCAAATTGGAACACTAGAAAAAGCGCGAAAATGCCACGGGCTAAAATTCATATCAAAAGGACCAATCACTCTGATTGACAAGTTGTCGCGAAAGTTTGATTTTTAAGCCAAAAGATATATCGAGGGTCACTTATTATGAAACGCTTCCTACCAGCCATGGCCGTCGCTGGCCTGCTCAGCGCGTGCAGCGGCGACGGGACCAACCCGTTTGATGAACCCGTTGACCCAGAGGCAGACCCTAGCACCGTGAACAGCAAGTTTGTTTTTGACTTGGAAGACAAGCTCACAATGAACGCGGTGACCTATGATGCCGATGACAATGTCTTGCTGATCAACAACCTGCCGTTTGATGGCCCAGGCCAGCGCTACGAGTACCGCCGCACACAAGGCAACGTTGATATCTACCGAAGCATTCAGACCCCCACCACAGGTCAGGTCCGCAGCTACGCAGTCTTCATGAAAAACGATGATGCCGAAGTCACCGCCGCCGTGGGCGAACGCTGGATTGATTTTGGCTATGCAGGGGCCAACGTAAAGCGCGACGCCTTCAATCTCCCGTCGGGCGTGGGCGAATATCTTTATCTGGGGTCCTACGGCGCTGTCCGCACGCGTAACGACGGCGCAAGCCTTGAGATCGTGACAGGCAGTGCAGAACTTTACCTTGATGTGCTCGACTTTGACAATCTGCCCGTTGGCACAGAGGGAGAGACAATCGAAGGTGCCATCGTCGGTAACATTCGCAATCGCTTGCGCACAGATGCCGCTGGCAATCTCATCGCGCAACCTCTGCCCGATATTTCTCTAGTCCTTGTGCAATATGATCCTGAAACAGGACAATTTGACGAGGGTGATGTGCTCACAAGTTTCGACGGCAACATCCGCGATGCCGGAAAATGGGGCGGGCTGATTTCTGGCGGTTCAGGGGAGACAATTGGTGCTCACCTTGTCATGACAGGCACAGCCGAAATGCAGAATGTCCGCTACGAAGTCATCCAATGGACCGATCCTGCGACAGGTGATACGGGTACAGAATTCGGCTACAACGCCGATGCTGACTTCAACAGAATCCTGATCGACGTGAATAACGGCGAAGCCGTGCCAACACAGCTGGCTGACCGTTCAGGCATTCCGGCAGGCGCGACAATCGTATCCACGTTTGACTCGATCACCTTCGAAAGCGCTGCCGATGCGCGAGAGGTGGGTGTGATTTTGACCGAACAACAACCAACCGACCTCACCCCCATCCCGTAAGCAGATGGGCACATGCCAGATGTCTTTTCTGAGCCATAGCTTAACAGCGCTGAGAGCCGCCTGTCTGGCCGCGGGCTTGCTCACAGCACCTGCTGTGCTGGCCGAGGAGGCCCCGACAAGCCTCACACTGCCCGAGGCGCGCAGCTTTGCGCTCGGGCTGCTGAAGCAAGGCCAGCCGCGTGCCGCCCGCGCCATCGCCATTGGGCTTTTGCGCAAAGACAGCCGCGACATCCTTGCGCTCATGGTGCTGGCTGAAGCCGAGCGCGCTCTGGGCCGCCCCACCAAGGCCAAATTTGCCGCCCGCCGCGCATGGCGCTCAAGCGACAATGAGAAAGAACGCTTCGCAGCCGCCTTTGCCATGTCCAACATCCTGAAAGATGAAGAGAAGTTCGGCCAAGCCCAAATCTGGCTGCGCCGCGCGGGCCAAGCCACAGACGAGCCGCGCTTTGAACACGCCGCGCGCAGCGAGTTCCGCCGCATGAAGGCCGCCAACCCATGGAGCCTGAGCTTTGGCTTTACCGTTGCCCCGACATCCAATGTCAACGGCGGCCCCAATGACAACACATACACGATCGGCGACCTTGTTTTTGTAGATCCGACAGCCGTGCCGCTCTCGGGCCTTGAGATTGGCGCACGCCTCAACGTGACACGCCGGCTCGCCCCTGCTGACTGGGGCCGCGTCAGCTTTGGCATCAGCTATGACGAGCGCCGCTACATTCTCTCAAGTGCAGCCAAAGCCGCCGTTCCCACAGCCAGCGGCGAGGATTACGGCTTTGCCGCGCTTGAAGCCACGCTCAAGTTCGAGTTTGACGGCGCCAGCGAGGCCGCACTCACAACCGCGGAGCTCAGCTTGGCACAAAACTGGCAGGCCAACGCAGAGATCGCCCATAGCTATAAGCTGTTCTTGGGCCGTCAGGTACAAACAAAGCGCTTTGCGCGCGTCGGCTATGGCGTCAGCTTCCAGGACCAAACCCGCACAGACAGGCCGCTGCGCTCCACCAAAAGTTACACCGTTGATGGCTTTGCCCTCCAGCAGCTACAAAACAAAAGCCTGCTGCGCTATGGCGTCGCGCTCACGAAAGTTGACAGCGCCTCAAGCGACATGGCCCACAAAGCGGCGACACTCTCGCTCTCATACCTGCCCGCAAAGCCTCTTTTCAGCGCGCAAGCCACCTTCTCGGGCCTGCTGCAACTGCGCGCCTATGACAAGCTGCGCTTTGGCACCTCTGTGCGCAGCGACCAAAAGGCAGCGCTTTCCGCCAATTTTGTCTTCAACAAAGTCGATTATATGGGGTTTTCGCCCTCTCTCACGCTGAACGCCACGCGCAACATCTCCAACAAGACCTTCTATGACACGCAGGAGTTTGGCCTCAGCCTTGGCATAAAATCCACGTTCTAGCCTTGGCGCGCGCAAAAATTGCGCTACTCTGGCCCCCAAACGCAACAGGAGCTGCCAGATGAAAGTCACCTATCTACACACCATGGTGCGCGTCAAAGACCTTGACGCCTCGATCCGTTTTTACGAGCTGATCGGCCTTGAAAAGACCCGCCACTACGACAGTGAGCAAGGCCGCTTTTCGCTTATCTTCATGGCCCCTCCCGGTCAGCCCGAGTGCCCCGTCGAGCTCACTTATAACTGGGATGGCGACGATGAGCTGCCCTCCGACAGCCGCCATTTCGGCCACCTCGCTTATGAAGTCGAGAACATCTACGACATGTGCCAGCACCTCATGGACAACGGCATCACAATCAACCGCCCCCCTCGCGACGGGCGCATGGCCTTTGTGCGCTCGCCTGACAATATCTCCATCGAGTTCCTGCAAGCTGGCGAGCCTCTGGCCCCCGCCGAGCCGTGGAGCAGCATGGAAAACACAGGCCACTGGTGATGCGCCGCTGGCTGGCAGCCCTCGCTCTTGCCGCCCTGCCTCAGGCAGGCGCGGCGCAAGACGACGGCTGCCGCCTCGCGCTTGTCTTGGCGATTGATGTCTCCTCATCAGTCGATGACGGCGAATATGCCTTGCAAAAGGGCGGCCTCGCGGCGGCCCTCATCGCGCCCGATGTCGTGCGCGCCTTTCTGGCCTCGCCCCGCCCTGTCGCGCTCAACATTTTTGAATGGTCAGGCCGCTACAATCAGGTCAGCGTGCAAGACTGGGTGCTCATCCGCTCCCGCGCCCACTTGCTCTATGTGGCCGAAAACGTCGCCCGCTTTGAGCGCAGCTACAACGAATTTCCCACAGCCATGGGCTACGCACTCGGCCATGCCGCAAAAGAGCTGGAGCGCGGCCCGCCCTGTGACGCCAAAACAGTCGATATCTCCGGCGATGGCATCAACAACGAGGGCTTTCGCCCGCCAAACGCTTATAATGCGTTCAACTTTGCAGGTGTCACCGTGAATGGCCTCGTCATCAATGGCGCCGACCATGAAGGCGAAACCAACCTCATCCCCTTTTACCAGGACGAAGTGCTCCATGGCCCCGGAGCCTTTCTGGAAGTCGCGCAAGGCTTTCGCGACTTTGAGCGCGCTATGCGCCGCAAGCTGGAACGAGAAGTTGCCCCCGGGCTGATCGGGGTTCTGCCTGCGCGCGGGGTTGATCCGCACAACGGCTGAAGCACGCGCAAAAAAGGGCGCACTGTTGCCAGTGCACCCTCTTTGCCAGCCCCCCGTTTTAGGGCGCTGAAACCCGCCTCAATAAATATAACGGATCTGATCGGCCCAATACCGCTCCACCCGTTTGAGGGCGCTGGTGATATCTTCCAGCCCCTCGTGGCTGAGAACCTGCCGGCTCACCAAGCCCTCTGCGTGGCGCGCAAAAAGATCGGCCACAACCGCGTGGATCTTGCGGCCCTCGGCCGTCAGCTTGACGCGCACAGAGCGGCGGTCAATCTCGCAGCGCTGGTGGTGCATATAGCCCATCTCCACCAGCTTCTTGAGATTGTAGCTCACATTCGAGCCTTGATAGTAACCGCGGGTTTTCAGCTCCCCCGCGGTGACCTCGTTATCTCCGATATTGAAGAGAAGCAGCGCCTGAACTGCATTGATCTCCAAAACACCGACACGCTCGAACTCGTCCTTGATCACATCTAACAGGAGCCTGTGCAGACGCTCGACAAGTGCGAGCGCCTCCAGATACCCCGACATGAAGCTGGCTTCAGGTCCATTTCCTACTTGCATTTGAAAGCTCATTCTTTGTCTCCGTCGAAACTGCTCGAGGAGGAACCTGAACCAAAATGCCGAAAAATCAGTTAAATGCTGGGGCGAATGGATAAAATGCAACACACATCGGCCAAAAGCCGCGTTGGTCTAGCGGGCGTCAACGTGCTGGGCGATCTCTTCAATCAGCTCCGATAGGCCTTGTGGCGCTGGCGTTTGCCCGCTCACCCACTGGTACAAATCCTGATCATTTTCATCAAGCAGCGCCTCATATAAATCGAGTGCGCTCTCGCTCATTTTGGGCAAATGCGCCTCACTAAAGCGCATCAAGATCAGGTCCATCTCTTTAATACCCCGCCGCATGGAGCGCATTTTGAGCCGTTTCAGCCGCGTCTCGCGTGATTCCATCACCACCTCAGTCAACCCAAGTCCGCAGTTTTTTCTCCAGCGCCCCCAGTCTGTTGGCCGTGCGCAGTGCGCGGCTCTTCAAGTCTACAATTTCGGCCAAAATCTCGTTCATGTCTTTCTCTTCACGTGAGACATCCTGCACAGGGTCAACGCCCTCGCCGGTGCCATCCAGAAGCCACATCATGGACACATTGAGAAGCCCCGCCAACATGCTGAGCTTGTTGGCGCGGGGCTCGGCCATGTCATTTTCCCAGTTGCGCAGCGTGACCAGCTTCACACCGAGGCGCTTGGCAAGCTGCTTCTGGGTCATCCCCGCCGCTTCGCGCGCGCCAGCAACACGGTCCCCAAATGTCGATGTTTCCGGGTCAAACCAATCTTTGGTCATCTCTTCAGACATAACTCTCCTATTCCGCCGATCTTTCTTGATCAGCCTTCAACTGCAACCTAAGACGTATACAACCCAATGCAAACTAGGTTTCTGCCAATGTCCTTTCTTTCTAAGACACTTTCACGCGTCAAACCGTCACCCACCATCGCCATGAGCACAAAAGCGGCCGAGCTCAAGGCCGCTGGCCGCGATATCATCAGCCTCTCGGCGGGCGAGCCCGATTTTGACACACCCGATCACATCAAGGCCGCCGCCATTGCCGCGATCAACGCGGGCAAAACCAAATACACCGCCCCCGACGGCATCCCCGAGCTGAAGCAGGCGGTTTGTGACAAGCTCGCGCGCGACAACGGGCTGACATATACGCCCAAGCAGGTCTCCATCGGGACAGGCGGCAAGCAGATCCTCTACAATGCGCTCATGGCCACGCTCAACGCGGGCGATGAAGTGCTGATCCCTGCGCCTTACTGGGTGAGCTACCCCGATATGGTCCTGCTCGCAGGCGGCACACCTGTCATTGCCGCCGCCAAAGCCGAGAACGCTTACAAGCTCACGCCCGAAGAGCTCGAGGCCGCCATCACGCCCAAAACAAAATGGTTTATCTTCAACTCCCCCTCCAACCCCACAGGCGCGGGCTACACATGGGACGAGCTGAAAGCGCTCACAGATGTTCTGCTGCGCCACCCCCATGTCTGGGTCATGTCCGATGATATGTACGAGTTCCTCGCCTTTGACGGCTTTGAATTCTGCACACCGGCACAAGTCGAGCCGCAGCTCTATGAGCGCACGCTCACCTGCAACGGTGTCTCCAAGGCCTACGCCATGACAGGCTGGCGCATCGGCTATGCAGCTGGCCCCGAGCCGCTCATCGCCGCCATGCGCAAGATCCAGTCACAGTCGACCTCCAACCCCAGCTCCATCTCGCAGTGGGCCGCGCTGGAAGCGCTGAACGGCAGCCACGACTTTATCGCCGAAAACAACGCGGTCTTCACCCGCCGCCGCAACCTTGTGGTGGACATGCTCAACGCCTGCGAAGGCATCACCTGCCCCAAGCCCGAGGGTGCCTTCTACGTCTACCCCTCCATCGCAGAGCTCATCGGCAAGGTTACAACGGCAGGCACTCTCATTGACACCGATGAAGCCTTCGCAACCGCGCTACTGGAAGAAACAGGCGTGGCCGTGGTCTTCGGGGCCGCCTTTGGCCTTAGCCCCGCCTTCCGCATCAGCTACGCGACGTCGGATGAAGCATTGGTTGACGCCTGCACACGAATCCAGTCATTCTGTGCCTCACTCAGCTCTTAACGATTAAGGCACTCAATGGTCGCCGAACTCCCGCCGTATTATTTCCGCGTCCGTGACAACGGCGCTTTCGTCTTTCGGGTTGATACCGAAAACCGGCAGCGCCGTATCGAAATGGACCAGATCGCTGTGGTCAATATCCGCAACGGCGAGATCAAGCCCCATGGCGGGCGGGAGTTATCACCCGAGGATATGGCCGCAATCGAGCAGTGGATGGATGAGCGCACGCGCCTGCTCGCCTACCGTGATATCGACGATATCCACCGCGCGGTGGACTACCTCAACACCACGACCCAATGGGCGCAGTCAAAGGCCACCGACGCACAACTTGAAGCCGTCACAGACGCCTTGCTCCTCGCCATGCACGATCTGCGCACAGTCCTCGTGCGCAAAAAAGCCGACAGGCTGATGGACAGCTAAAGTTATTTGACCTGAAGATCGCTCAGCCGCGCCGCGATGCGGCTGGCGGTGTCATCACTGTCCGCCGAGACAGCCAAACCCACCAGCGCCTCGGCCGTGCCGCCAAAGGCGCGCGCATAGTCAGCGGCGAGGTCCACCCGCTCGCTATGCGCCCCCGTGCCCGCCCCGCGCAACACAACCGTCTTGCCGCGCGCGCCAAGGTACGGGCTGTCAAGCTGCGCACCGCGCCTATGCGACCCGCCCCAGACATACACAAGCACGCGCACAGCCTCGTTGCCCAAGAGCGTGCTGATCTTGGCGCCCCTCAGCCGCTCGGCCTCCGCACGCGGCAAAAACACCGCATACAGCGCGATGTTGCGATCATCGCCGCCTTTCAAGCGCAAGTCAGTCGCAGGCACAGAGCGTTCAACAGCCCAAGACCACGCCGCCGACTGGCTGCCCCAAGCCGTTTCAGGCAAAGGCTTATAGATCAGCGACACAGAGCCATCAGAGCCAATGCTCAGGTTCCGGCCCTCATAACCGTAAGAATTGCGCGAAAAGAGCGAGAATTTCTGATGCTTCCAACCCGTGTCAAAGCTGACAGCTTCGGCCTTGGCCGCTATCGGAGCCAGAAAGGCCAATACCACAACCGAGACATATCTGAAGAAACCCTGACACATGATCGACCCTTTACCAGCTACGCAAACCGCCCGTGAAGCCTAGCCACCGCAGCGTTGAAAGCAAATCACCCTTGCTCGCCTGCTCTCACGCTTGAGTGATCAGCCGCAGGCTGCCAGCGCAAAAACCGCCAGATCAGCAGCACCGCCGCCACCGCAAGCCCCAAAGCAAGGCCCAGCCAGATGCCAACGCCGCCATAGCCAAGGCTGATCCCCAGCACATAAGAAGCAGGCACACCGATGATCCAATAGGCCACACCGGCAATCAGCATCGGCACGCGCGTGTCTTGCACGCCGCGCAGCACCCCAAGCGCCATGACCTGCGCCGCATCGACCAGCTGAAACAGTGCCGCCGCCGCCATAAGGCCCACGCCAATGGCCATCACCGCAGGCGCATCAGGGTCGGTCGGGTCCAGAAATGCCGAGAGCAAAACTTCAGGGATCGTCAGAAAAATCACAACCGCCACAACGGCGACAACCGCAGACATGGCAAAGACAGTGTAAGCCCCATGGCGCAAGCCACTAATATCCCCGCGCCCATAGGCCCGCCCCGCGCGCACCGTCGCTGCATTGCTCAAGCCCAGATGCACCATGAAGGCCAGCGAGATCACCTGCATCGCAATCCCGTGCGCCGCCAAAGGCAAGGTGCCAAGCCAGCCCATCATCACAGAGCTCGCTGCAAACAGCCCCACCTCGGCCAGCGCCGTGATCCCGATAGGCCAGCCAAGGCGAAACACCTCGCCAAAGGCCTCCCAATCCGCCCGCCAGAAGCGCACAAAAAGCTGGTGCTCGGGCGTCGCGATCTGGGCATAGGCCACGATCAGGACAAACGAGAGCCCCTGCACCACAAGCGAGGCCCAGGCCGCCCCGACAATCCCCAGTTCGGGCGCGCCCCAGTTGCCAAAGATCAGCGCATAATTCACCAGCGCATTGGCAAAGACAGCCGCAACCGTAATCCAGAGCACCGCTTGGGTCTTTTCAAGGGCCGCCAAAAAGCTCTTCAGCGTCATCACCATCAGCGCAGGGAAGATCCCCCAACCGGCGATGGCCAGATAATCAGCGCCCATAGCCGCAAGCTCGGGTGTCTGACCAAGTGCCACAAGCACAGGCTCCGCCCAAAGAAACAACGGCATCACCGCCATGCCAAACATGATCGAGGCCCAAAGCCCCATCCGTGTGGTGCGCCGCGCGCCGCGCTCGTCATTCGCGCCCTCGGCCTGCGCCACCTTGGGCATGACAGCCCAGGCAAAGCCCGACCCGAAAATGAAAAAGACAAAAAACATTGTCCCCGCCAGCACCTGCGCAGCCAGCGCATCCACGTCGTACCAGCCGAGCATCAGCGTATCGATAAGTGTGATAGACATCTGCGCCACATGGCTGCCCACAAGGGGCAAGCCAAGCACAAGATAAGCCTTCAAATGATCACGCGTTGTGTATTGCATCCAAAAGGCTTACGCGGCAGCGCGCGCGGGAGCAAGCTTTGAGAGGCTGCAAAAGCCGTTGAGTTCATCCGCTGATTGCGCTTTAGAGTTTGCCATGGCGCCCAACGCGTGCGCAGTTTCAGCAAAGGCGTCCATGTCACATTCCTCCACTCCGCTTGAGCCACGCGCAATACGGCTCATCAAACGCACAGCGCTCTGCGTCTTTGGCCCGTTCTACTTTCTCTACATCGGCTTTGTGCCGCTCTTGTGCGCGCGTCGCACAGGCTTTCGCGGCTGGTACTGGCGCACTGTAAAGCGGGCTTGCACGCGCCTGCTCTGGCTCCTCAGCATCCGCGCCGAGATGAGCGCGGCCGACAAAGCCACGCTCGCGGGTGACGTGAACAGCCTGATTGTGATCAACCACCGCAGCCACCTTGACGGTTTCACGCTGATGGACACTGTCCCTGATGCCAAATGGTTTACCTTTGCCGCCAAGAAGGAGCTCTGCGATGCAGCGCTCTTGTCTACGGGCTTTAAGGGCGCAGGGCTGGTTGAAATTGACCGCGCCAGTGGCAAAATCGCCATGCAGACGCTCTCGCAAGCCGTCAAAGACATGCCGCCGCGCCGCTCTGTTGTGCTCTTCCCCGAAGGCACACGCGTGCGCACAGCCTCTCTGGGCAGCTTCAAAGCAGGCGCGGTTGTTGTCGCGCGCGCAACAGGCCGTAGCATCCGCCCCATCGTGATCCTGAACTCCGACAGCCTGCTCCCGCGCGGCAAGTTTGCCCCCAAAAGCGGGGTGATCACCCTCAAGGTGCTGCCCGCGTTTCACTGCGATCTGTCAGCCACTGTCGAAGAAGACCTCGCCCGCCTTCACGCTGCCATGTCGGCGGTGTTTGACGCAGGCGTTTAAGGCTCGCGGAAGGCTTCACGGCTCTTGTAAAGCGGCTTGAGAAGATAGGTCAGCACCGTCTTTGAGCCTGTGTGCAGCTCCACGTTGGCCTGCATCCCGGGGCGGATCTCGATCCGGCTCTGGCGCGCGTTGAGCTGGCTCATATCGACCTTCACAGTCACCTTATAGTGCGCCGAGGCCTCAGGGTCGCGGGCGTTGTCGTCCTTAAACGTATCCGCCGAGATCACATCAACCGTGCCCTTGAGGCTGCCATAAATCGTGTAGTCATAGGCCGAGAGCTTCACAGTGGCTTCCTGCCCACGGCGGATGTTGGCAATATTCTTGGGTGGCACGCGCGCCTCCACAAACAGCTCCTCATCCAGCGGGATGATCTGCAAGATCTCCTCACCGGGGCGCACAACGCCGCCAATGGTGGTCACAGCCAGCCCGTTGACGATCCCGCGCAAAGGCGAGCGCAGCGTGGTGCGGTTGAGCTGGTCCTGGCCTGCTTTCAGGTTCTGGCGCAGCGTCGCAATCTCTTTCAAAGTGTCCGAGTAGTCTTGCGCGCGCTCAAGCTCTGTCTTGGTGACAATATCATCATAGCGGATCTTGGCGTCCGCATGGGCCTTGCGCGCCCGCGTCACCTCGATCAGCGCCACGATCTTCTTTTTGAGAAGGTCTTCCATCAGCCGCTTTTCCTGACTGGCCTGTTCCAGCACGCGCGCAGCGCCCTCTTTGGCGGTGTTATATTCGCTCTGGCGCGCCACCAGAAGCGCGCGCTCGGAGGCCACGATCTCGGGGCTGCGCAGCTGCAAAGCCTCAGGCACACCAAATTCGTTCAAACCGTTCAGCTCGGCTTCAATACGGCGGCGGCGGATATCCAGCGCGATGATCTGGTCTTGCAAATCATCCACCGAAGACTGGAACTGCGTCCCGCGCAACTGCGCCAACACATCCCCCTCATTGACGATCTGGCCTTCCTTAACCATCAGCTCCGCCAGAATACCGCCCTCAAGGTTCTGGATGATCTGGGGGCGCGAGGAGGAAATCATCTCGCCATCCGCGCGCACGATCTCATCGACCCAGGCAAAGGCGGCCCAAAGAATAAAGATCAGCACAGTCGCAGCACAAAGCCAGATCAAAAGGCTCGGCCCTCGCATCCTGACGCTCAACTGGCTTGAAAGATTGGTCGCATCCACACTCATGCGGCACCCCCTGCTGCGCTCTTGTTCAGATGCGCCAAAACCTGATCGCGCGGGCCATCAACGGCCATACGCCCGCTCTGCAAAATCACGGTGCGGCTTGTGAGCTGCAAGATCGGCACACGGTGCGTGGCAATCACTGCGGTGCGCCCCTTGAGCCATGTCTGCAAGCGGTCCACCAACACTTTCTCAAGCGTCTGGTCCAGCGCTGCGGTCGGCTCGTCGAGCAGGCAGATCGACGGGTTCTGCAACCAGAGGCGCGCCCAGCCGATAGACTGACGCTGGCCAATAGACAGCCCCGCCCCACCATCGCGAATATCCAGATCAAGCCCCTTGGGGTGGTTCTTCACATATTGCCCAAGCCCCGCAAAATCGAGCGCCTCAAGCAAGCGCCCGTCATCGCGCTCCAGCATATTCAGGTTGAGGTTGTCGCGCAGGGTGCCTGCAAAGAGCTTCACCTCCTGGCCAAGATAGCCGATCATCCGGCGCATATCGCGCGGGTCGATCTGGCCCATCTCCATCCCGTCAAGCAGCACACGGCCCTGCGTGGGCGCATAAAGCCCTGCCAACACCTTGAGCAAGGTCGACTTCCCCGAGCCGTTCGAGCCAAGCACAGCCACAGCCTCACCAGCCTTCAGGTGCAAACCCGCCACATCAAGCTGCGGTCTGCCGCCATCCTCGTACTGAAAGCGCATCTCGTGAATTTCATAGTCGCCCGTCAGCGTCTCGCGGCGCAAATAGCTGCGCCCCTCGGCGCGGTCTTGTGGTGCATCGGCAATCGCATCAAGCCCGTCAAGCGCCGCTTTCACATTGCCCCAACGCGCCATCGTGCCCGCCAGCTGCGTGAGCGGGCCAAGCGTGCGCCCTGTCAAAAGACCCACAGCAATGATCGAGCCAACGGTGAACTGCCCGGCAAACACAAGATAGGTTCCAAGGATCACCGCGCCCACATAGGTGGCCTGCTGCACGCCCTGGCTCCAGAACGTAAGGACCGATGCAAGCTGGCGCTGCTCGCTGGATTTGAGCGCCGACAAAGCGGTCAGCTCTTCCCAAAGGCGGCGGATGCGATCTTCCGAGCGCTGTGTCTTCACAGTGTCGAGCTCAAAGATCGTCTCATGCAGCATACGGCTTGCCTTGGCGCTCGCCCCTTGCGTCTCTTTGGTCAGGCGGATCATCTTTTTCTGGAGGAAAAACCCGGGCAAAACCATCAGAAGACCGCCAAGGACGAGCACCCAGACGACGTTTCCTGCGATGGAAGCCACCAGCAGGAGAAAAACAAAAATAAACGGAATATCCGCCAGCGCGCCCACAGTGGAGGCCGTGAAAAACTCGCGCACAGAGCCGAATTCACGCATCGAGCTGAAAAGCTGGCTCGGCTCCTGGCCTGCCCGCTCACTGCGCATACCCAGCACACGATCCATCAAAAGCTTCTGCACCCCAAGCTCGATCTGGCGCCCCGCCCCGTCCATAAGACGTGCGCGCGAAATCTTGAGCAGCGCTTCCATCACAATCGCAAGCCCCGCCCCAGCGGCCAGCACCCACAGGGTGGCCTCGCTCTGATGCGGGATCACGCGGTCATACACCTGCAAGCTGAACAGCGCGACCGCGACAGCCAGCAAATTGGCCACAAGCGAGCCAAGCACGATCTCGCCAAACTGCTTCTTGAAGATACCAAACTGCCCCCAGAACCAATGCGGCGCACTGCTTTTGGGTGTATGGGCTTTGCTGATCTGCGTCAGCTGCGCTTCCGCCTTCACAAGCTGGCCCGAGAAATAGGGCTCGAACTCCCCGAGGGGCACAATCGCGCGGTTGTCCGCACAGGTCTTGTCATAAATCACAAGCGCGCCGTCTTCTTCGCCCATCACAAGCAGAAACTGCCCACTTGTCATAAGCGCCAGCGCAGGCCAGCTCGCATTGATAGAGTGGCTCACCGTCTGAACAGAGGCGTTCAGCCCTTGGGCCTCAAGTGCGCGCACCAAAACAGAGGGCTGCACATCATCTGCCGCACTCACACTTTGCTCGATGATCTCGACAATGTCGCGCGCCACAGTCTGCACACCCAGAATACCGGCATATGTTGCAGCAAGCTCGGCGCGTGTTTTGGTGCGCTCGGTTTTGCTTGCAGGCTTGGGCTGCGCCACGGCAACAGGCGCTGTATTCGCCGCTTTCGTCTCCAGTTTCACAGGTTTGATCTGCCCGAGCGCGGGCTTCATGACAGGCGCAGCAGCTTGCATGACCGCCACCGCTTTGGGCGCAGTGGCGGCCACTTTCAGGCCCCGCTCCGCCGCCCGCTCGGCAGCCACTTTGGCCGCGCGCGCCTCATCGTTTTCAACCCGCCGCTCAATACGCGGCTTCACCGTCAGACCTGACATCCGCTTGCCCTCAGGCGCAGCCACAGAGCCCGCGACCGGCCCCGCCGTATTGGCCGAGGGCTTCAGCTTGGCTTTTCCGCCAGCCTTGATTGTCAGCGAAAGCGGCTTCTTCTGGGTCAAATGTCGCTCCCGTCCGCCAAAAGACCAAGGTCTTTGGCCATATCAAGCCGACCCCGTGCAAGGTCATATTTGAGGCCGATCTCGGCCTGCGCTTGCGCCGCATAGGTCTCATAGACCCCGACCACATCCATAACCTGCCGCTGGCCGGCATCATACTGGCGCTGGAACAGGTCAAGGTTGGCCTTGGCCCCCGCCGTAAGCGCGGCGGCTTCGGCCAGCTGGCGGTTCAACGCCGCAATCTCGGCCTCTTGCTTGGCCAGACGGCGGTTTGCCTCTTCCTGAGATTGCGCCACACGGCGGCCTGCGGCCTCTTCGGTGGCCTTGATAGCTTCAAGGCTCGCGCCCATGCCGATCCCGATTGCATTTGTCGGCGCAACAGAGCCCGTGATCCCGCCACCGCTTGTATCGGCCGAGGCTGTCACCGTTGGCAAATAGCCGGCGCGGTCAATCTTGGCATTGGCCACAGAGCGGCTCTTTTCGGCCTCCGAGAGCAAAACTTCCAGAGGCTGGGCTGCCGAGCGGCTTACAGTGAGTGCGCTGACGCCCTCAACCCCGTCAAGTTTGCTGACAGACATGGCGTTCAGCTCGGCCACAGCGGCTTTTGCCGTCTCGCTTTGCGAGCTGAAATCTGCCTGCATCTTGGCCAGCTTCAGGCGGATCACGCTGAGATCCGACATATCAGACACCCCGCCTTTGACCCGCTCGGTCATGATCCACTCAAAATGCTTCATATCCTTCAAAGCCGCGCTCAGCGTGGCCTCGTTCTCGCGGGCTTCCTGGCCACGCAAATACAGCATCAGTGCGGTGTGCACCCGCTCGTTCGTATCAATCACAAGGTTCACAGCCGCCACTTCAACATCGGCTTTGGCAAACTCGCGCTCGGCTTTCTTGCGCCCGCCCGAGTACAGCACAGCATCCACAACAATGCTTGCCACCGCATCGCTCAGGGATGTCAGCGAAATACTTGGCCCCAATGTGGGCAGCCAGTTCTTGGATTGCGCTTCAGCGCGCAGCCGTGCGGAGCGCAGCTCGCTCTCGGCAGCGCGCGAATTGGCCGCCAGAACAGGTGTCGCCACCCGCTCAAAAGAGCTGCCCGCAGGCAAAATGCTCTGGCGGGCCTGCAGCGAGGAAATCACAAGAGAGTTGGCCGCTTCTGTCTGGCGTTTTTCGGCGACATCGGTGTCAAGCAAGCCCGTCTTAAAGCGGCTCACTTCGCCCCCGTCTGACATGCAACCGCCTGCCAGTGTTATCATCAGTAATGCACTTGTGGCCCTTAGGCCTAAAAGGTTCTGCCCCATGGATCGCCCCGTTTTTTATTAGGCGTTATAATTGTGGGTGAGACAGGGCGCGCAAACTGCCTGTGCGCGCGCCCCGCTCTTTCGTCTTAGATGACGACGTTAATATCGTCGTCGATCAATACAGTCGCATCCTCGCCAAGCGTGTAGACATCATAGGTCTGGCCATCTTCCGTGACCGTGCCAGTTGTCTTCACAGCACCGGTAATGGTGACAGTGTCATCACTCCCGCCATGGATTGCCAGCGTGTCGGAGTGCTCGGCAAAGGCTTCAACCTGATCAAGCGAGAGCGTGAGGTTTGTATCTTCCGCAAAGGTCAGATCAATCGCCTCGATCTCAAGGCCGGAAAGCTCCGGATTCACTCTCACCATGTTGATATCGGAGTTGTTCGGATCATCCAGCGCCATAAAGGTGCTCGAAACGTTGCCCGCATCATCCGTGGCCGAAACAACAAGGTGCGAGCCGTCAGGAACAATGCTGTCAAACCCGAAGACGTTATTGGCGCCAATGCGCCCAGCATCGCCCTCATCAGCAATCTGCGTCACGCTGTTGTCCTGCGCAACTTCGTAAACAACTTGCGTATCAACACTGTCCTGAACCCAGACAGCTGCATAGCCGTCATCTACGCTCGTTTCCGCAAAGATTTCCGGCGCATCCGGCAGCTCTGCATCAATCTGGATCGTCTGCCTGATGGTGTCTACGTTTCCAGCAAGGTCTTTGGCATGCACGATGATCTCGGGGTCATAATCTCTTGCCTCAAACAATGATGCAGGAAGCTCAAGCGTCCATGCGCCGTCTGTCACCTCGGCCCCATAGAGCTCGCCACCGAATTCAACCGTCACTTCAGACCCGGCCTCAACCTGCCCTGACAAGACAATCCCGTCGCTGATCTCTGCCGCATTATAGACAGCCTGACTGCCCTCAAGCACGGCACCGCCCTCAAATGTGTTCACAAGCGTGTCATAGCTCACTTCTTGGGTGATAAAGTCGGCGTTGCCGTTTTTGTCCACAATATCGACGCGCAGATCAAAGGTATCCTCGCCCTGAGGCAGCATCCAAGTCGGCACCGTCACTGACCAATTGCCATCAGCATCAAAGTCCGCAGGAACCGAATTCCGCCCGATCGTGATCATGACAGAGGCCGCGCCCTCTTCCATTGTGCCGGAAAACTCAACGCCATCAAGCCGCTCAAAGCTGTTGATCACATTGTCGCCTGCCACTGTGGCCTCCGAAAAGTTCATATCCCGGACAACCGTGTCAAACTCGACCGACCCGCTGACTTCGCGCACGTTCCCCGCCGCATCGGTCGTTGTGGCCGTGATCGGCGCATGAAACTGTCCATCCTCGAGCTGACCGGGCAGGAAGTCGGCTTCCCAGGTCCCATCCGCAGCCGTTCTCACAGTCATCGTCGCGTCACCAAGCTTCACGTCGATCATATTGCCCGCATCCGAGGTACCACGCACGGTCACACCGTTGCTCGCCTCTTCTGCGTTTACAATGTTGTTGCCTTCAATCGGCGCGCTGCTCAGCGCGAGCGAACCTGCGACGTTGTCGATCACAACATCCTGACGCAACTCGCTTGTGTTCATCGCCAGATCTGTCGCCGTGGCCACCATTGTGTAGGTGCCCCCGTCCGACTGTGGCAGCTCGCTGGCCGCAAAGCTGATGCTCCAGTTGCCGTTGACCACCTCGGCAGGGCGCGTCATGCCCGCAAATTCAACCATAACAGTCGACCCGGCTTCAACCGTGCCACCAAAGTTTACACCGCTTGCGTTGGCTTCTCCACCACTCACAACACCATCCTGACCACCTGTCGTGGTATTGATGGCATAGTTCTCGACCAGCGTGTCAAACTCGACAGTGCCTGTCGTGCTTGACGGGTTGCCGGCTGCGTCAATGGCCGTCACAACAATATTTCCGGTGTAATCGCCAGTCTTCACCTGAGCCGCGTCATAGGTGACTGTCCAGCTGCCATCGGCCGCCACGGTGGCTTCGCGCACCACGCCGTCAAGGCTCACCATCACTTCGGTCGAACCCGGCTGGCTTGTGCCTGTCAAAGTCACACCGTCCCCGTACTCGTCCCCGTTGATGACACTGTCATCACCCGCGTTTGAGCCGCCAAAGGTCACGTTGCCCAGCGTGTCCACCGCGAGTGTTTCCACCGCAGTTGTCGAGTTGCCGTAACTGTCTGTCGAGACGATGGTCACATCGGTTTCATAATAGTCGCCCGCTGCGATCTCGCTTGACGAGAAGCTGACAGACCAGCTGCCATCTTCGCCCACAACGGTCTCATGCGTCACACCTGCAATCGTAACAGTCAGGTCGGCACCTGCCTCGCCCGATCCGCTGATCTCGATCCCGCCCTCGGCGCTATGGCCAGCCGCATTGATCAGATCATCGGTTGATTTCACACCTTCGCTGACGTTGATCTCGGGGCCCGTCAAATCGATCGTGATGCTGGGGCCATCAAGTTCTGTAACCGTGCCACCTTCTTCGCTCACAACCACATCAACAGTGTACTCCCCGTCTTCAGGGAAGGTTTCGCCCTCAAATGTCGCCGTCCAGGCCCCCTCGTCATCAGGCTGCACCGTGACTGTCTCGTCTCCGATCGTCACCGTCACATCAGAGCCCGGCTGCGCCGTGCCTGTAACGCTGATGGTTTCTTCGGCATCCGTGACATCGTCACCACCGATGACAACAGACCCGTCATCCACAGTCGGCGGAACATAGGCAGGCGTTCCGCCGCCGCCACCGCCGCCAATACCGCCGATCACACCAGCGCCCCCGGCCACAGCCGCCGCCGTTCCGAGGCCGCCACCAAGGCCGCCCAGCAGCCCGGCCGCGCCCAACATCGAAACTTCGTCTTCCTGCCCCATGGCAGCATGCGCCACCTCGGTGCCATCGACAAAAATCAGATCATCGCCTGCGCCGTATTTGCCCCAGGTCTCGGCCACACCATACTGGCCGTAAAGCTCGCCGTTGGCGCCATCCACCAACGACACTTCGCTGATATATGTATCCGCCGAGACATAGAGCTTCGCCACGGGCGTGCCGGATGCATCAAAGAAATTTTCCAAAAGGATCACGCGCCCATCGGCCAATGTGATCTCAAGGTTTGTGCCCGCGCGGCCATAGCGAACAATGTCGCTCTGACGCAGATTGAAAGAATATTCCCCACCCGCGCTTGCTTGAATTGCTGTAAGATTTTGGTCCGCCGAAACGTTCCCACGATCAACCGAACCCGTGCCACCACGGGCAACGAAACTAATAGGTTTCATGACACCACCATTTTGCCTCAAATACGCGACGTCATTAATTGCGCCGCTTTTATGCCATAATCTTTAGATACAAAATGTCCCTTTGGATAGGGGGTATTTAAGGGGAACCCCCAAAATACTGCGTCATAGCTGATATTTAGCGCTACTTTCGTTGCAGCCTTGCAACAAAGCTCTCAGAAATTCTGCCCCAATGAGAGCACAAAACACCCCACCCAAGAGAAATGCGGCGCATTATTTCAAGGGTATCCGTATTTCATGATTGATTTTGAGGCCAAAGCCGCAGCGCAGAATTTCGCGCTCGTGTTGAAAACGGCAGAGTGGGAAGGACCGCTCCCAGCCCGGAGCGGACCTACCGGCCGCCGCCGCGAATTTGCGATAGCTGACCTTCGCCACGCAGCTCGCCAACTGGTAAAATGCGGGACGAGGCTGTCTAGTTTATTACTTTCGAGTAAAAAATCTAAAATGGTGCAATGTGTTTCGATGAGGGAGATAAACCTTGGAAAAGGACAACTCAAACAGCAACTGTGGGCTTCAATTCCTTCTCGATGTGCTGGCAAACGATGATCCCAATTGGCTTAGTACAAACGAGTTCGACGACTTGCTTGCCAACTTGCAGGCCCTCGAAGCCTTGATCTGGGCAACCTCCAAGAGGCCCGTCCTTTGGAAGTGGGTTATCATAGCATCTCACACCGCTCTACAAAGTCTCGCCGTATGCAAGCTAACGCGCACGGATGGGTTCGGCGCGAAACGGCACGATATAGAAAAGGAGATTGGTGCATACTACGCGGCCGGAAAAAATACGCTTAACGATTACGAGGAGTTCGAGTCACTGGCTAGTAGACAGGAGATGGCAAATTTTCCGACTTTGATGCGACGGCTTGGCTATGATGTGCCCAAGCCCGCTGATGCTTCCCAAGAACGGGATTCCACTAATCTGGCGCTCTACCTGCTGCATGACTTCCGAACGACTTACAGTCACTATCCCCCGATCCAATTGACTTTGGACGCTTCGCAGGTCTGCGCCATCGTTCGGATCTCGGTCGATGTATTAAACTCTGAACTCAATAGGGGCGATTGGAAGCGCCAACCTTTGATCACACTGGATGAAGTTACGCCCTTGCTAGACAGTATTAAGCGCCGGTTCGAGGATTTTGATAAAATTTGATCTTGTAGAGCAACTACTTGCACGTTTGCGGGTTAGCCTAACAGCCCAGCGTTCGCCGCACGCTACACGAATGGTTGCTGTAGGGAACCCAGCCAAACTTTGCAAAGCCCGCTTCCTGCGCATAGCGGCCATTCACCGTTTCAACGACAAATTACGATTTCGATCCGACACATCCAGAGACGGCTTCAACCACAGATTACGGATACCCTATTTCAAAAAGACATGACCCTTCATGCTGGCAGGGATCGGCGCCCCCAAACGGCTCAGGATCGTGGGAGCAATCTGGAGCTGATCAATCTCGCTGCCCGCTGTCGGGCCCACACCGGACCCGAAATAATACATCGCCGAAAGCTGCTGCAAGTCGTCCTTGCCACCATGGTGGCCGCGCGCGTCCTGCCCGTGATCCGCCGTCACGATGATCTCGTAGCCCATATCGCGCCACCGTCGAATAAAGGGCGCAAGCATCTCATCCATCATCGCGCAGGCGTGGTCCATTTCCTGACAGTCATGGAAAAACCGGTGCCCCATACTGTCCAGCGTGCAGGTGTGCAGCATCCCGTAATCCAGCCCGAAGCGCCCACAGAGGTTGGTGAGCGTGCCGAACAGATCCACATCCGAAGGCGTCATCTGGTTGATAAGCCCATAGCCCGTCATCGTGTGAAAGCGGCCATGGTTGATGGTCGCGCTCTCAGGCTCGTCATACTCGATGTCGCGCACATGATCAAAAGGGTGACGGTTGAAAAATTCGCTCCAGAAGCTGTGCGCCACGGCCCCCGTAACGCCCCCGCCCCTGCGCACGGCGGCAAATACATCTTCTTCCTTGAGGCGAAAGACATTGCCGTTGCCCGTACAGCCATGCACCTGCGGGCTGACACCCGTGTGAAGCGAGGCATAACAACTCGCCGAAATCGACGGCAGCACAGCGCGCACCGTCCAGCTCTGCGCCTCGCCACTGGCCACCCAGCCCTCCAGGTTGCCAAACAGACGGCGAAAGTTGCGCAAAGGCACCCCGTCCAGAACAATCAACAGAAGCTTGCGTTTCATCTCACACCCCAAAAATTCACCAAAACATCGCTCTCCCCTGTCAATTTCTTTTTGCCAGAAATATCCTGGGGAGAGCGCGAGAGGGGCAAAGCCCCTCTCGCATCGGTCGGATGACGCGCAGCGTCATTCGACCCCTGTTCAGTTGCCCGCACTTTCCATCTTACGGTGCGCAATCACATCTTCCAGCCAGCCCAGTTTCATCTCGGGCACAGAGCTGAGCAAGAGGTCGGTGTAGTCGTCAAAAGGCGGGCTCAAGACCTCGGTCTTCGTGCCATAGCGCACCACCTCCCCGCGATACATCACAGCAATACTGTCCGCGATCGCGCGCACCGTGGCCAGATCATGGGTGATAAAGAGATAGGCCACATCCTCGACTTTTTGCAAATCCAGCAAAAGCTTCAAAATCCCGTCGGCAACCAGCGGGTCCAAAGCACTTGTGACCTCGTCACAGATGATCATCTTGGGTTTCGCCGCCAGCGCACGCGCAATGCAGACGCGCTGCTTCTGCCCGCCACTCAGCTCGGCGGGGTAGCGGTCCTGAAAGCCCGTTCCAAGCTCGATCTCGTCCAGAAGCTCCTGAATGCGGCGCTGCTTTTCCGCGCCCCTGAGCCCGAAGTAAAACTCCAGAGGCCGCCCGATGATGGTGCCCACGGTCTGGCGCGGATTCATCGCCGTATCTGCCATCTGGTAAATCATCTGCAGCTCGCGCAGGTCATCCCGCGGGCGTTTTTTCATCACGGGGTCAAGGTCACGCCCCGCAAAATGCACGCGCCCCTCCCGTTGGGGCAAAAGCCCCGTGATCACCCGCGCCAGCGTTGACTTGCCCGAACCGCTTTCGCCCACCACCGCCAGCGTCTGGCCGGGGTGGACCTCGATGTTGATATCTTTGAGCACATCAAACTTCGTGCCCTTGTAGCGCGCGGTGATGTTTTCACAGCGCAGCACAGGCTCGGATGTGGGCTGCTTTTCCGCGTGGTCAATCGAGCGCACCGAAACAAGCGCTTGGGTGTAGGCTTCTTTGGGGCGGTTGATGATCTCGTCCACCGAGCCATATTCCACCATCTCGCCCATCTTCAGCACCATGATGTCATCAGACACCTGCGCCACAACAGCCAGATCATGGGTGATATACAGGGCGGCCACACCCGTGTCGCGGATCGCCTCCTTGATGGCCATAAGCACATCAATCTGCGTGGTCACATCCAGCGCCGTGGTCGGCTCGTCAAACACAACAAGATCAGGCTCGGGGCAGAGCGCCAGCGCGGTCATACAGCGTTGCAACTGCCCGCCCGAAACCTGATGCGGGTAACGGTTGCCGATGGTTTCGGGGTCAGGCAGGCCCAGCTTGCGAAACAGCTCAACAGCCCGCGCCTCGGCCTCGGGCTTGCCAAATTTGCCATGGCGGATCGCGGCTTCTGTCACCTGCTCCAAGATTTTCTTGGCCGGGTTAAAGCTCGCCGCCGCCGACTGGCTCACATAGGTCACCTCTCCCCCGCGCAAAGCGCGCAGGTCTTTCAAAGAGCTGGCCAGAATGTTGCGCCCGTTGATCCAGACGTCGCCACCGGTGATCTTCACCCCACCGCGCCCATAGGCCATGCCCGCAAGGCCGATGGTTGATTTGCCCGCGCCAGATTCTCCGATCAGGCCAAGCACTTTGCCCTTCTCAAGGTCAAAAGACACACCATGCACAATCTCGATGTCATGGGGCTTTGCATCTGGCGGGTAAACGGTCGCGCCGATCTTCAGGTCGCGCACACGCATAAATGTCTCGCTCATCCGCGGCCCCCTTTCAGGCTGGTGGTTCGGTTCAAAATCCAGTCCGCCACAAGGTTCACGCTGATCGCCAGCGTGGCAATCGCCACCGCAGGGTAAAGCCCCGCACCGATGCCATAGACGATGCCGTCTTTGTTTTCTTTCACAATCCCGCCCCAGTCCGCGAGCGGCGGCTGCACGCCAAGCCCCAAAAAGCTCAGGGTCGAGATAAACAGCACCATGAAGATAAACCGCAAGCCCAGCTCGGCCACCAAGGGGCTGAGCGCATTGGGCAGGATCTCGCGGAAGATAACCCAGAGCCGCCCTTCCCCGCGCAGCGAGGCGGCCTCGACATATTCCATCACGTTGATGTCCACAGCCACAGAGCGCGCAAGGCGAAACACGCGTGTCGCGTCCAGAAGGCCCATCACCAGAATAAGCACAGGCACCGTCACAGGGACCATCGCCAGAATAACCAGCGCCATGATCAGCGAGGGGATCGCCATGAGCAAATCAACGAGGCGGCTCAAAAGCTGGTCCGCCCAGCCGCCCAGCACGGCGGCAAGAAAGCCAAGGCTTGACCCCGTCACAAAGCTCAGGATCGTGCCCATCGTGGCGATGAAAATCGTCGTCTGCCCGCCATAGATCATCCGCGTCAGCAGATCGCGGCCAATGTTGTCTGTGCCCAAGAGGTGCTCGGCACTCGCAGGCT
Organism: Lentibacter sp.; assembly: GCF_965658795.1. Classification (NCBI taxonomy): domain Bacteria; kingdom Pseudomonadati; phylum Pseudomonadota; class Alphaproteobacteria; order Rhodobacterales; family Roseobacteraceae; genus Lentibacter; species Lentibacter sp. Next base: position 193,583 of record NZ_CBFHTG010000004.1, read on the forward strand.
CCCAGACATCGCCCACAACCTCGGCCATGCCAAAAGGCGCAATCCACTGCGCAAAGATGGCCACAAAAAAGTAAAGCCCCGTGATAAACAGTCCGATCAGCGCCGAAAGAGGAATATTTTTCATCATTTCGGGTGCCTCAGTCTTGGGTTCGCAAGGATCGAGATAATATCCGCCAGCATATTCAGGCCGATATAGATCGCCGCAAAGATAACGCCGCAGGCCAGCACAACAGGCACATCGCGCTTGGTCACCGCATCCACAAGAAACTGCCCCATGCCGGGGTAAACAAACACAACTTCCACAACCACAACCCCGACAACAAGATAGGCAAGGTTCAGCATCACCACATTCACAATGGGCGAGACCGCATTGGGAAAGGCGTGTTTGGCAATAACATTGAAGGTGCTCAAGCCCTTCAACTCGGCAGTTTCAATATAAGCCGATTGCATCACATTGAGGATGGCCGCGCGCGTCATGCGCATCATATGCGCCAAGACAACAAGCGTCAGCACCATCACAGGCAGCACGATTGACTGGAGCTTTTCAAACAGCGTCATGCTGTCGTTGATCATGGCAAGCGCCGAGCCAAATCCGAGCTTCACAGCAAGGAAGTAAACCAGCACATACCCGATCAGGAATTCAGGGATAGAAATCGTGGTGAGTGTCACACCCGAAATCAGCTTGTCAGGCCAGCGGTTGCGGTAGCGCACAGCAAGAAGGCCGAGGAAAATAGCCAGTGGCACCGAGACAAGCGCCGCCCAAAAGGCCAGAAACAGCGTATTGCCCAGCCGTTTGCCCACGCTTTCGGCAATGTCCAGACGGTTGACAATCGATGTGCCCAAGTCGCCAGTGATGATCCCGCCGAACCACTCAAAATACCGTGTCGTTGCGGGGCGGTTCAGCCCCATTTCTTCGCGCAGGTTCGCAAGGCTTTCCGCTGTTGCCGCCTGCCCCAAAACAGCTTGCGCCGCATCTCCGGGCAAAGCTTCTGTCAAACCAAAAATCAGAACAGAGGCCGCAACCAGGAGGAGGATGCCCAGCGAAAACCGCTGGGCAACAAGTTTAATAATCGGGTGCATCAATCAGACCTGCTTACGCAAACCACATGTCGCGGGTGATAAGCCCGTTCATCAGCTCTTGGTTGCCGTTCGACCCCCACCCCATCAGATCGGTGCTATGCGCTTCGACAAAGTCGTTGAACATCGGGCAGATCAGGCCGCCCTCGTCGCGCACCATGTAGCCCATCTTGGAGTAGATGTCCTTGCGCTTGGCGTTGTCGAGCTCTGCACGCGCCGCCAGCAACATGGCGTCAAACTCAGGGTTTTTAAAGCGTGTGTCGTTCCAGTCCGCGGTTGAGAGGTAAGCGGTTGAGTACATCTGGTCTTGCACAGGGCGACCGCCCCAGTAGCTCGCGCAGAAAGGCTGCACATTCCAGACCTCTGACCAGTAGCCATCATTCGGCTCGCGCTTGATCTCAAGCGGAATACCCGCCTGCGCCGCACTCTGCTGGAAGAGCGAGGCCGCATCCACCGCCCCCGGGAAGGCACCATCAGCCACACGCAAGACAATCGGGCTGCCATCATGGCCAGACTTTTTGTAGTGCTCAGCCGCTTTGGCAAGGTCAAAGCTGCGCTGCGGGATGCTTGCATCAAACAAAGGATACGAGCTGTTGATCGGCATGTCATTGCCAACAGAGCCATAGCCGCGCAGGATTTTATCAACCATATCTTCACGGTTGATCGCGTGTTTCAGGGCAAGGCGCAGCTCGTTCTCGTCAAACGGCGCCGTGTCAGCATGCATGATGAAGACATAGTGGCCACGGCCCGCAGTCGAGGTCACATTCACGTTCGGCGCACGGTCCAGAAGGCCCGCAACCTTGGGCTCAACGCGGTTGATCATATGCACCTGACCCGACTGCAGCGCCGCTGTCCGCGCGGTCGCATCGTTGATCACGATGATCTCGACTGAGTCAAAATGCGCATCATCCGCCCAGTAGTTTTCAAACTTGGTATACGCATGGCGCACACCCGGCTCGTTGACTTCCAGTTTGTACGGCCCCGTGCCGATGCCCGCATCTGGCGCGTCCATACCGCCGTTTGGCTGGATGATCAGGTGATAGTCGGCCATCAGATAAGGCAAGTCGGCGTTCGGGTCTTTCAGCGTGACAGAGAACATATCCCCGTCCACCTTCATGCTCTCGATCCCCTTCATGATGCCAAGCGCACCTGATTTGGAGTCCTCGTTGGAGTGGCGCTCCATTGTCTTCATGACATCTTCGGCCGTCATGGTCTTGCCATTGTGGAACTCGACATCCTTGCGCATCTTGAACATCCACGTCTTGGCGTCTGCCGAGCTTTCAACGCTCTCCGCCAGGATGTTCTTGATCGAGCCATCGCCCGTCACATCAACAAGCGTGTCACCAAACTGCTTGCCGTTGTGAAACGGCACCTGGCTTGCGTAGGTTGCCGGATCAAGGCTGTTTGTGCTTTCGCCGCCAACCGAGCCAAGCTTGAAATCGCCGCCTTTTTTGGGCGTATCCGCACGCGCCACAGTGGCAAACATCGTGCCCGCAGCCGCCGCCGAAACGCCAAGCGCGCTGGTCTTGCCCAGAAAGTCGCGGCGCGAAAGTTTGCCAAGGCTTGCTTGCTTTTTCAGATAGTCGAGTTGGTCAGTCATTATCGTCTCCCAGTTGTTTTTGCCCCGCTTACACGCAGGTTTTATTGATTATTGAGTCAAGGAAAGCCGATTGCGTTTGATACAGCAAGGGTTTTCTCATGACAGTTCCGTAAAGCCGCTCACATCATGTCGCGCTTCACTTGGTCTTGCACATCACGCGCATAGACCAAAACATCGTTCTCATAGGCCTCCAAGCGCCCTGTCACATAAAAGTAAGTGGCGTCACTCGTCATCTCGGCAAAGGTCTCGGTGCGCAGCGCCAGCCCCGCGCGTTCGGTCTCTTCTGTCCAATGGGTGCGCCCAAGCGCGCTCAAAGGATCATCCGGATGAATCACCCAGGTCTCGCGGCTCACGCCCCCGCTCACCAGCCCGTGGGCCACGTCGCGCCGCTTGCCAAAATCATCGGTGATGGTGAGCGTGATCAGCCCCGTCTCGTGGTCTGTCACCTCGTGTTTCTCATTGCGCGGGGCGCGCAGCTCTTCAGTCTGCCAGCCCGCAGCGCCCTCAGGCTCTTCAAAGTGCCACTCATCCGTCGCAGCCAAACCCCGCTCGGGCAGATGCAGCACCCCCCCCGTCACAGTCACCGCCCCCGCCTCTGGCGCGGGCCAGATCAGCGGCCAATAGGCCGTAGAGACCGCCACCGCAACTTTGTGCCCCGCAGGCACACGGTAGGCCATGTGATCCAGCACAAGCTCAATCTCCACCGCCTCGCCCACGGGCATAGGCTCGGGGCTGGCCGAACTCTTGCGATGGGTGAGGTTCAACACAGCAAAGCTCATCCGCGTGCTGGCCCCGTCAGGGTGCACATGGTTGAGCCGCACACAAATCTGCCCCTGCGGCGTGTCAGAGCGCAGCGTCAGCTGCAGCTTTGGCCGCCCGACAAGATCAACAGGTGCCGCCAGCGGTGCACCCGTCCAGACCGCCGAATAGGCATCATCTGCGCGCTGATCTGCGCTCAACTCGGGGCCACGGCCAATGGCGTAATATTCCCCGCCTGCCAGCCCACAGCTTTGCGGCGACGCAATCGGCACCTCAAAGGCCCCCGCCCCGCCAAGCGCGCCATCGGCCCCCAAGGGCAGCGCGCGCAAAGCGCCCCCCGTGGCCTCATCGGCAATCCAGACACCCGCGCGCGGCGCATTAAAGCGGCTGGGGCGATACCCCTCCATCACATAGCCGCGAAAGGCAGGGTCGCTCTCAACCCCTGTTTCAAGCCCTTTCAGCCACGTGTCCCACCAGCGCTTGGCCTCTTGCAAAAAGCCGATCCGCGGCTCGGGCACAGCGATATGCGGATACAGATGCACCCACGGCCCCGTAATTCCCTTGGCGCCATCAATGTTTTCCACAAGCGCTGGCACGGCGTTTTTATAGCCATCTGCCCAGCCGCCTATGGCGAGCACCTTGGCTTTGATCTTGCTATACTCCTCGCAAACAGAGCCATGCTGCCAAAAGGCATCGCGGCGCTGGTGCTTGAGCCAGTTCGCAATCAGGAACGGCTCCCGCGCAAGGCGCTCCATCCAGATCTCGCGCCAATCTGCGCGCAAGGCAGGATCAGGCGGGCGGGAGGAGTAAGCCCACATGGTCGAAGACCACGCGAGGTTCTCATTGAGCAAACACCCGCCCTTATAGTGGATGTCATCGGCAAAGCGGTCCACAGTCGAGCAAATGCTGATCACAGCCTTCAAAGGGGCTGGCTGCAACGCCGCCGTCTGCAAGCAGTTGAACCCGCCCCAGCTGATCCCTTGCATACCGACATTGCCGGTGCACCAGTCTTGCGCAGCCAGCCAGTTGATCACCTCGCAGGCGTCAGCCAGCTCTTGGGCGGTGTATTCATCGTCCATATGCCCGTAGCTGTCGCCATTGCCGCGCATATCCACACGCACCATGGCATAGCCCCGCGCCGCCATCCAAGGGTGGGAAATCTCGTCGCGCCCGCAAGTGCCGTCGCGCTTGCGATAGGGCAGATGCTCCAGCACCGCTGGCACAGGGTGCTCCCCCGCATCAACAGGCATCCAGACCCGCGCCGAAAGGCGCACCCCGTCCGACATGACGATCCCGACATCAGGCAGATCGACAATCTCTCTCAGACCTTGCTCGCTCATGGGCCTATGTTTGGACGCACTTGCCCTAGTGTCAACCCGACTCTGCTACCCCGCGAGCCGCATCGGTTCATCCGCAAGAGCTGGCGCAGCCACATGGGCCTCGCTGTCACCCGTCTCCAAGGCCTCGGCCCACCTCATGCTGATCGCGCAATAGGGCTTGCCCTCATAATAAACAGGCTCTCCGATCACCGCAGCATCAAAGCCGATCGCCCTCACGATGGCGTCAAAGTTCTTGCGCGTAAAGGAAATCAGCTCATCTGCGCCCACCTCTTCGAGATATTCCGCAATGGTGAGAAACAGCGCGACCAGCGCGGCCCTGCCAGAGGCCTCAACACGGCTCGCCTCCCAGATACTGGCCGCCTGCGGCGGCACCCGCGCCCCCAGAATATCATCGGGGATACCTGGCAACATACCCCGCGTCGCATCCCGGATCATATAGCTGTACTCCACAGCGCCATACGAGACCTTTGCGGTTGTCGGCATCAGCCGCGCATAGGCCTCAACCCGCCCCGCCCGCTCAACCAGAACATAGACGGTCTCGGCGCGGTCATACTGGTCTTGCTCGATATGCTCGGTGCGCGGAATATCCCAGCCCAGCTTTTCATGAAACAGGATGCGCCGCTTTTGCAAATGCTCATGCACAAGCGCGCCATACACACCTCGGTTGCGGTCGGTCACAACAATACGGTTCCACATAGACAATCCCCCAAAACAAAAACATTCAGTCACTCTTCAAAACACTTTTGGCAGCTTTTCAGAAAAGCGTGTTTGTCAGCCTCTTCAGCAAATACAACCTAAGGTTGAATATCAAGGCAAAAAGGTTTCCAAACCAGAAACAATCTGTTTCCAGCCCAAAAAACAGGCATCCGCCTGAGGGCACGCGAGACAGGGAGAGAGAGATGGTTAGTCGAGCTGGGTTTCCGAAAGCTCGTTGAGCAAATCCAACAGCTCATCAAGCTTTTCCTGACCGACCCGCTCCCGCAGGCGCTCGGCAATCACCATGCTCTCGGGCTGGGCACTCACAAGCATCTGGCGCCCCGCCTCGGTGATGCTCACCTGCACGCGGCGGCGATCCTCGGGGTGGCCCTTGCGGCTGATCAGCTCTTTCTTTTCAAGAAGTTGCATGATCCGCGTGAGCGAAGGATTGAGCAAACAGGCCGCCTCGGCGATCTCTTTTGGATCCATCGTGCCACACTCGTCAAGCACACGCATCACGCGCCACTGCTGCTCGGTCACGCCGATCTTGGCCAACATGCGGCGATACGGCCCCATTACGGCCTCGCGTCCGCGCAACATCGCGATGGGCAAAGAGCGCTGTGTGCTCGGCAAAAGGCTGGCTGTGGTGCCCGCTGTCTTGAGGGTTTTGTCACTCATGCGCCCCTTTATGCGCAACTGGCCCAAAGTGACAAGGGGTTTAGATGTCGCGCACAAAAGCCGCGAATTACGCCGCGCAACATAAGGCCACAGGTTTTTTAGCCCGAAGAAGCTCAAATCGAGACAGCGGAATGGGTCTTGCCCACTTCCCTGCCCTGCTCTCCTCTGTCATAAAGAGCCAAACCAATAACAAGACGAGCAGCGGTAATGTCAGACGATCTTCTCAAAGGTGCGGGTGCAAACCCCGACAGCTACGATGCTTCCTCCATTCAGGTGCTGGAAGATATGGAGCACGTGCGCCTGCGCCCGGGGATGTATATCGGCGGCAAGGACGACCGCGCGCTGCACCATATGGTGGCCGAGATTGTCGACAACTCCATGGACGAAGCCGTCGCAGGCCACGCCACATGGATCGAGATCGAGCTGCACGAAAACGGCCATGTCTCCGTGCGCGACAACGGCCGTGGCATCCCGACAGGGCCGCACCCCTCTGATCCGAACAAATCCGCGCTCGAGATCATCTTCTGCACGCTCAACGCGGGCGGCAAATTCTCGGGCGACAGCTACGAAACCTCGGGCGGTTTGCACGGTGTCGGCTCCTCTGTGGTCAACGCCTTGTCTGATCATCTGCGCGTCGAAGTGGCGCGCAACAAAGAGCTCTTCGCCATGGAATTCTCCCGTGGCGTGCCCCAGGGCAAGCTCGCCAAAGTCGGTGCGGCGCCCAACCGCCGCGGCACATCTGTCACCTTCCACCCCGACGCCGAGATCTTCGGCTCGCTCAAGCTCAAGCCCGCGCGGCTCTTTGCCATGGCGCGCTCCAAGGCCTACCTCTTCTCTGGCGTCGAAATCCGCTGGAAAACCGCACAAGTTGATGGCGAAACGCCCCAAGAGGCCACGTTCCACTTCCCCGGCGGCCTGTCAGACTACCTCAAAGAGGTGATGAACGGCGCGACCACCTACACAGAGCAGCCCTTTGCCGGCACCGTGAGCTTTGAGAAGTTCGACCGCCCCGGCAAGGTCGAATGGGCGATCAACTGGACACCCGCGCGCGACGGCTTCATCCAGAGCTACTGTAACACCGTGCCCACCCCCGAGGGCGGCACCCACGAAGCGGGCTTCTGGGCCGCGATCCTCAAAGGCATCAAGGCCTACGGCGAGCTTGTCGGCAACAAAAAGGCCGCAACGATCACCCGCGAAGACCTCACCACAGGCGCAGGCGCGCTCGTGAGCTGCTTCATCCGCGAGCCCGAGTTTGTCGGCCAGACCAAAGACCGCCTCGCAACCGTCGAAGCGCAGCGCATGGTCGAAAACTCCGTGCGCGACCACTTTGACAACTGGTTGGCGGCCGACACCAAATCCGCTGGCGCGATCCTTGATTTCCTCGTGCTGCGCGCCGAAGAGCGCCTGCGCCGCCGTCAGGAAAAAGAGACCTCGCGCAAAACCGCCACCCAAAAGCTGCGCCTGCCCGGCAAGCTCACCGACTGCTCCTCCAAAACCCGCGATGGCACCGAGCTGTTCATCGTAGAGGGGGACTCGGCGGGTGGCTCCGCCAAAATGGCCCGCAACCGCAAAAATCAGGCGCTGCTGCCCCTGCGCGGCAAAATCCTCAACGTGCTTGGCTCGGCCTCCTCAAAGATCGGCACCAACCAGGAGATCGCCGACCTCACCCAAGCGCTCGGCGTGGGGCTTGGCACCAAGTTCAACGTCGATGATTTGCGCTATGACAAGATCATCATCATGACAGATGCGGACGTCGACGGTGCCCACATCGCCGCGCTTCTGATGACCTTCTTCTTCACCCAGATGCGCCCGATGATCGACCATGGCCACCTCTACCTCGCCTGCCCGCCGCTCTACCGCCTCACCCAAGGCGCGCGCCGGCTCTATGTGGCCGATGATGCCGAGAAAGACCGCATGATGGACAAGGGCCTTGGCGGCAAAGGCAAGATCGACGTGCAGCGCTTCAAGGGCTTGGGCGAAATGGACGCGAAGGATTTGAAAGAAACCACGATGGACCCGACCTCACGCAAACTGATCCGCGTGACCATCGACGAAGACGAACCGGGCCAAACAGGCGACCTCGTGGAGCGGTTGATGGGCAAGAAACCAGAGCTGCGCTTCCAGTATATCCAGGAAAACGCGCGGTTTGTTGAGGAGCTGGATGTTTAAACCAGCTTAACAGACACCCGTAGGGTGGGTGCCAACCCACCATTCAAACGCGATACGGGAACAAGAGGTGGGTTAACACCCACCCTACTCCCCGTATACGCCAGCCAAAGGTGCGAGCCAGTCACTCGGAACCCGTCCCAATCGCACATCCTTATGGATGGAAGAATACGGCCAATCGACAGCGCGCGTCACATGGCCGTGTTTCACAGGATTGGCCCAGCAATACTGCACATGCGCGTTGTAATCCGCTTCATCACGAATGAGGTGTTCCCAAAACCGCCGCTGCCAGAGACCGCGTTCTCCTTTCAACTGCTTGCTCATACTGCAATGCCCCCGCGCGCCCGTCCGCTTACTGAAGCCTGTCTTTATGTCCTTCCAGCGCGTCGAGAAATCACTGTCACCGTCGGGTAAGGTCCAAACCGCGTGCAGATGATCGGGCAAAACGACCATCGCATCAATCTGAAACGGGCGGTGCCTGAGCACCTCCCGAACGGATGCGCGCAAATCCGCAATATGACGGGTCAGCAAATCAGACTTACGATCCGCGAGGTTCACGGTAAAAAAGTAAACGCCACCTTTGCACATAAAACGTCGATAATTGGCCATGCGCCAATCTTGCGTATCCATGGTTAAAGCCATCTTAACGTAGGGTGGGTGCCAACCCACCTTCCCCCCAACCACCGCACGCCCCGTTAATCCCCTCCCCCCACCGTCAAACCCAGTTTTGCCGGTGCACGGGTGGTGCACGCGTGGTGCACGGGTTTCACCCCCCTCAAATTTCGTGCCAAAGGCCGCGTTAACCCTCTCGCGCGCTTGGCGGGTTCCCGCTAGTCTGGGGCTATGCGTATCTGTGTGAGTGCTCTGTTTGTCTGCCTTCTTCTCAGCCTGTCGGGCTGCGGGCGGCCTCTCTCACACACTGAAAAATCCTTTATACATCAGATATATGGCGAGAGTTTTGCCACCAGCCGCGCGCGGCTGCACAACGGGGCGCTGGTCGGCTCTGTCACCTTCCAGCGCAAGCCGCGCCCCCGCCTCACCTGCCGCGAGCGTCTCTTCCCGCCTGCACAGGACGAAATCGTCACAACAAGCCCCGCTGCCGTGGCTCTGTTTAACCATGTTTTCTTCGCTAAACCGTTTTATTCAAACGATTATTTAGAGGGCTACCCCAACAGCATGAGCCTCTATGCCGCCATGCTCTTTGCCCATGAGGCCACCCATATCTGGCAGTGGCAGAACCGCGCCAAGACAGGCTATCACCCGCTCAAAGCCGCCGCCGAGCACAGCACGGTAGATGACCCATACCTTTTTGATATCAATACAGAAAACAGCTTTCTGGATTATCCATACGAGCAGCAGGCCAGCCTTGTGGAAGAATACGTCTGTTGCACCACGCTCGACCCCGAAGCGCCCCGCACGCAGCGGCTGGAAGAGATGCTCAGCGCGGCCTTCCCGCTGGGAAAGCTGCATAGTCCTCAAGAGGTTAGCCTGCCATGGGACGGAGCCAGGACGCAGCGCATCTGCCGTTAAAGCCGCGTTAAGACCTCTGATGTAAAATGCTCCCCACGCTTCTCGAAGCTGTCATACTGGTCAAAGCTCGCCGCCGCAGGGGCGAGCAGCACAACATCGCCCGCCTCGGCCTCGCGCATCGCTGATTCGACAGCTTTTTCCATGGTGGTGCACACTTCGGCCTCCACGCCCTCAAGCTGCATCGCAAAATGCGCAGCTTCGCGGCCGATGACATAGGCCTTTTTCACGCTGCCAAGCGCGTCTTGCAGTCCGCCAAGGCCGCCTTCCTTTTCCAGTCCACCACAGATCCAGCGGATGTTTTGAAACGCGCGCAGCGCCTTCTCGGCGGCGTCCACATTGGTCGCCTTGCTGTCGTTGACATACGAGATCCCGCCCGCCTCAGCGATCCGCTGTGAGCGGTGCGGTAAGCCCTTAAAGCTATGAAATCCCTGCTCAATATCGCGCGGCGCAATCCCGAGCGCGCGGCAGACAGCATAGGCTGCACAGGCGTTCTGGTGGTTGTGTGCCCCCGGCAAGCCCTTGACCTGCCGCAGGTCAATCGAAGCCACCTGCCGCCCCTTGCGCCACTCGGCCAGAAAGCCTTTGCGCGCAAAAACATTCCAGCCATGCCCCGTCAGCTTACGCTCCACAGACACCCGGATCACACGGTCATCGCCCTGCCCCGTCGAGAGCTGGTTGTCCAAAAACAACCCCTCGTTTTCGTCCACGCCGATCACCGCACGGTCAGGGCCACCTTCCACAAGCAGCCGCCGCTTGGCCGCAAAATAGCCGCCCATTCCGTTGTGGCGGTCAAGATGGTCAGGCGAAAGGTTGCTAAAAACGGCAATGTCAGGCGTCAGCGCACGCGCCAGCTCGGTCTGATACGAGCTCAGTTCCAGCACGATCACATCGCCCGAATGGGGCGTATCCAGATCCAGCACACCGCGGCCGATATTGCCCGCAAGCTGCGCTGTTTTACCAGCACTTTCAATAAGATGCGCAATCAGCGCCGAAGTCGTCGACTTGCCGTTCGACCCTGTCACAGCCACCACACGCGGCGGCACATCAAGGTCGTGCCACGCGCCCGATCCGAAAGAGGCAAAGAAGAGGCCGATGTCATTGTCCACAGGCACGCCCGCCAGCAGCGCCGCCTTCACCACGCGGTTCGGCTCGGGGTAGAGATGGGGAATGCCGGGGCTCACAATCAGGGTGGCAAGGCGGCTCATCACAGCATCTTTGGCCAGATCAAAGCACTCAAAGCCCTCGGCCTCCGCCCGCGCCCGCGCGTCGGGGTTGTCATCCCAGCACAGCACCTCGGCCCCGCCTTCGCGCAGGCTGCGCGCCGCCGATATCCCACTGCGCCCAAGGCCCAGAACACCTACGCTCTGGCCCGCATATCCCGTCACTGGAATCATCCGCTTCCCCTTTGGTGCGCGTTGTTAACGAAGCTTGAGCGTCGCAAGGCCGATCATCGCCAGGATCAAGGAAATGATCCAGAACCGAATAACGATCTGCGGCTCTGCCCAGCCCTTTTTTTCATAGTGGTGGTGGATCGGCGCCATGAGAAACACGCGCTTGCCCGTGCGCTTGAAATACAGCACCTGAATGATGACCGAAAGCGCCTCAACCACAAAGAGACCGCCCACAATGGCCAGCACGATCTCGTGCTTGGTGCTCACCGCAATCGCGCCCAAAGCGCCGCCAAGGGCCAGTGAGCCGGTGTCGCCCATAAACACAGCCGCGGGCGGCGCATTGTACCAAAGAAAGCCCAAGCCCCCGCCAAACAGCCCTGCCGTAAAGATCAGGATCTCGCCGGTTCCGGGCACATAATGCACATCCAGATAGTCGGTGAAGTCGACACGCCCCACCGCATAGGCAATCACCCCCAAGGTGCCAGCCGCAATCATGACAGGCATGATGGCAAGACCGTCAAGGCCGTCTGTCAGGTTCACCGCATTGGCCGAGCCAACAATCACGATCATGGCAAAAGGCACAAAGAGATAGCCAAGGTTGATCAGCGTGTCTTTGAACACAGGCACAGCCAGCTGATATTGCAGCGCTTCAGGGTGATAGAGCGCTGCCCAGTAGCCCGCAATGGCGCTGATCAGCAGGCCCAGAAGCATCCGCACACGGCCCGAGACCCCCGCCGTCGTCTGCTTTTTGACTTTGGCATAATCATCCGCAAAGCCGATGGCCGCAAAGCTCATGGTCACAAACAAAACGATCCAGATAAACGGGTTATCCAGCCGCGCCCAAAGCAAGGTCGAGGTGAGCAAAGCGCCAACAATCAGCAAGCCCCCCATGGTCGGGGTGCCCGCCTTCGCCAGATGCCCCTCAGGGCCATCATCACGGATCGGCTGGCCCTTGCCCTGACGGCGGCGCAACACGTTGATCAAAGGAAGGCCGAAGAAAAAACCGAACAGCAGAGCTGTCAGAAAAGCGCCACCCGCGCGGAAGGTGATATACCTGAACAGGTTGAAAAAATCGCCCCCATCAGACAGCGCCGTAAGCCAATAAAGCATCTACTCGGTTCCTCGTCTCTCAGTTTTGGGGCGCATCGCCTCGCGGATCGCAGTCACAATTTTGCTCACCGCAATGCTCTTGGAGCCTTTGACAAGCACAATATCGCCCGCCCGCAAGTAGCCCCGCACCTTATGGGCCAATTCATCGGCCGTTTCAAACCATTCGCCCTGTTGGGCATCGGGCAGCGCCTCCCATGTGTGGCGCATCAAAGGGCCAACACAATGCACAACATCCAGCACAGCAACAGACGGCAGCGCCGCGACAGCCTCATGCTGGGCCGCCTCGGTGACGCCAAGCTCCAGCATATCCCCGATAATCGCGATTTTGCGGCACGGGCCTGTGCTGGCGCGTGGAATATCTGCCAGCACTTGCAATGAGGCCGTGAGCGACGCGGGGTTTGAGTTGAACGCATCGTCAATCAGTTCGATGTGGTCGTCTTCCACCTCGTCCAGCGGCAAGATTTCGCGTTTGCCCCGCCCGGCTGGCGGCTGCCATGCGGCAAGGTCGCTGGCGGCCACGGCACGGTCTACGCCCACGGCCTCACAGACAGCAATGGCGCCAAGCCCGTTCATCGCAAAGTGCTGGCCAGCGGCTCCCACCTTGAAGATGAGCGCTTCGCCCCCCACTTCGGCCTCGGCAATGGTCATGTTTTCTTTCAGGCGGGTCGAGATCAGGCGGTACTCGCTTGACGTGGCTCCGAAGGTCAGCTCCGTGGCGGCACAGACCGCCGCCTTGGCCGCCAGAATAGGTGCTGTGGCGAGGTCGGCATTCCAGATGGCCACACCGCCCTCTACAAGCCCCTCCATGATCGCGGCTTTCTCGTGGGCAATGCCTTCGACGTTCTCAAAAGCGGCCAAATGGGCCGCAGCGACAGTGGTGATCATCACCACATGCGGCGCAGCCAGTTTGGCCAGAGGCGCGATCTCACCGGGGTGGTTCATGCCGATCTCGATCACGGCAAACTCCGCCTCGCGCGGCATCCGCGCCAGTGTCAGCGGCACACCCCAATGGTTGTTGTAGCTCGCCTCTGCCGCATGGCAAAAGCCCTGCGCAGCCAATATCACGCGCAGCATTTCCTTGGTTGAGGTCTTGCCCGCGCTGCCTGTCACACCAATGATCTTGGCCGTGCTCCGCGCACGCGCAGCGCGCCCCAAATCCTCAAGCGCGGTGAGCACATCGTCCACCAGCAACAGCCTTCCTGAGCCTTCCAGCCCCGCAGGCACATGGCTCACAAGCGCGGCAGCCGCACCCTTCTCCAAGGCTTGGGCAACAAATTCATGCCCGTCCCGCGCCGCCTGTAGCGCGACAAACAAATCACCAGCAACCAATGTGCGCGTATCAATCGAAACCCCCGTCGCAGCCCAGTCGCTCGCGACCTGCCCCCCCGTGGCCTCGGCCGCTTCGGCGGCTGTCCAAAGCGGCATCATATCCGTCCCTCCAGCGCAGCCACCACCACACTGGCCTGCTCAACATCATCAAATGGCAAGATATCATCGCCCACAACCTGCCCTGTCTCATGGCCCTTACCTGCAATCAAAAGCGCATCACCCGGCTGAAGCAGATCCACCCCGCGCAAGATCGCCTCGGCGCGGTCGCCCACCTCATGGGCCTCAGGGCAGCCCGCCATAACAGCCGCTCTGATGCTGGCTGGCGCTTCCGAGCGCGGGTTGTCATCGGTCACAATGACGATATCGGCATTTTCCGCCGCCGCCTTGCCCATCAGCGGGCGCTTGGTACGGTCACGGTCGCCGCCTGCGCCGATAATCGCAATGATGCGCCCCGCCACATGCGGGCGCATCGCCTTGAGCGCAGTGGCAATCGCATCAGGCGTGTGGGAATAGTCCACAAAAACAGCCGCGCCATTCTCGCGGGTTGCCGCAAGCTGCATCCGCCCGCGCACGGTCTGCATATGGTCAAGCGTTTCAAACACCGCCTGAGGCGCTTCGCCCCCGGCGATGACAAGCCCCGCCGCCAAGAGCACATTCTCGGCCTGAAAGCCGCCAATCAGCTTCAGGTCAGCGCGGTAGCCCTTGGTGTTGTGTTTGAAAAACACCTCCTGCCCCGTGCTGTGAAAGCGCTGCGCCGTAAGCTGGATATCGGCCCCGTCCATGCGGCCCACAGTCAGGACCTCGATTTCGCGTTCGCGCGCAATCTTCGCCATATCCGGCCCGCGCGGGTCATCGATGTTGATCACGGCAATCCCGTCATCCGACAGAACCCGCCCAAAGAGCGCAGCCTTGGCGGCGAAATACTCTTCAAAGGTCTCGTGGTAATCGAGGTGATCCTGCGTAAAATTGCTAAAGCCCGCCGCCGCAAGGCGCACACCATCAAGGCGATACTGGGACAGCCCGTGTGAAGAGGCCTCCATAGCCGCATGGCCAATGCCCGCGTCAACAGCAGCTGCCAATGTGCGGTGCAAGGTGATCGGCTCTGGCGTGGTGTGGGCCAGTGGCGCGCTCCAGTCGCCCTCAACCCCCGTTGTGCCAAGGTTGATGGCGGGCAAGCCAAGCTCCTGCCAGATCATCCGCGCAAAGCTTGAGACACTGGTTTTGCCGTTCGTTCCCGTCACTGCAATCATGGTGTCAGGCTGCGCCCCAAACCAGAGCGCGGAGGTATAGGCCAAAACCTGACGCGGGTTTTCACTGATCACCAGCGCGGCTGGCGAGGCGTCAAGCTCTGCGCGCGCAAGGGCTGCGCCCTTTGGGTCGGTGAGAATGGCCCCCGCCCCCATGCGCAAGGCATATTGGATAAATTCAGCGCCATGCACCGACGTGCCCGGCAGAGCGGCAAAGAGAAAGCCCTCTTTCACATCGCGGCTGTCAACAGCCAGCCCAGTGATTTCAACATCTCCGCCGCCAACGGCGGTCAGCCCCAGCTCGCTCAGTTTTTTCTGCCCCACTGCGGCCTCTTATCTGTTAGTTCGATGTGAGCGTTATACCAGCCAAATTCCCCGGTTCAACGTCTGGTCGCAGCCCCAAGAGCGGCGCGATGCGATTTATATACTCTGCTGCCACCGGCACAGCTGTCCAGCCTGCACTGCGGCGGTCTTCCCCGTAGGAGTGGATTTCGGGTTCATCCAGGGTCACGATCAGCACATAACGGGGGTCATCGGCGGGGAAAACGCTGGCAAAAGTCGCAATGACCTTGTCTTCATAATACCCGCCGCGCGCGCGCGCCTTGTCGGCTGTGCCCGTTTTGCCACCCACTTTATAGCCCGCCACGTCGCCAAAGCTGGCGGTGCCTTCCGTGACAACCTTGCGCATCATCGCATTCATGCTGCGCGCCACCTCGGGTGACATCACCTGCGGGCCATAATTCGGCGCATCCTGCTTGATCAAGGTCGGCGAAATCTTGCGCCCGCCGTTGGCGATGGTGGCAAAAGCGGCCGCCAAATGCATCGGTGTGGTTGAAATACCGTGGCCATAAGAAATGGTCATGGTCGAAATCTCCGACCAGTTCTTGGGCAAAAGGGGCCGTCCGCCGCCCGCCTCCGGCATCTCGACAGAGGTTGGCTCCAGCATCCCGAGGCTGCCCAGAAACTCGCGCTGACGCTCCGCGCCAATCATCTGCGAGATCCGCGCGGTGCCAATATTGGAGCTTTTGGTCAGAACCGTCGTGACATCCAGCTCTTTGCCGTAGTCGTGAAAGTCGCGAATGCGGTGTTTGCCCCAGACAAGCGGGCCGCGCGTGTCAATCATTGTGCTTTCGTTCACAAGCCGCAAGTCAAGCGCCTGCGCGATGGTAAAGACCTTGAACGTAGACCCAAGCTCATAAACGCCCTGAAGCGCACGGTTGAAGAGCGGGCTATCGTCAGGGTCGCCCTCCACGGGCGGCATGGGCCGGTCGTTCGGGTCAAAATCGGGCAGGCTCACCACAGAAATCACTTCACCCGTGTGCACATCCATCAGAATGCTCGCCGCACCCTTGGCCCCCATCAGGCGCATCCCGCCAGCCATGACACGCTCTGCGGCGGTCTGAACAGTCAGATCAAGCGAGAGCTGCAAGGGGCGCGCGCCATTGCTCGGGTCGCGCAGATATTCGTCAAACTGCTTCTCAACACCCGCCGTGCCGATCACTTCGGCAGCATGAACGCCCTCGCGCCCAAAGCTCGTCCCGCCCATAACATGGGCCGCCAGAGTGCCGTTGGGGTAAAGGCGCGCCTCACGCGGGCCAAACAAAAGACCCGGTGAGCCAATGTCATGCACCTGTTGCAGCTGCTCGGGGCTGATCTTCTTTTTCACCCAGACAAACTTGCGCTTGCCCGTAAAATCTTTGGTCAGCCGCGCCAGATCAAGATCAGGGAAGATCTTCACAAGCTCCTTGGCCGCGCGCTCAGGCTCGATCATCTCTTGTGGCTGGGCATAGAGCGAATGGGTCTCGATATTGGTCGCCAGAACACGTCCGCGGCGGTCAACGATATCGGCGCGCTGCGCCAGAATGTCAGAGGCCGTGCTGGCCACCCTGATTTCGGTCGGCTCCGAGCCTGCCAAAAGCCCCATGCGCGCGCCGATGACAGCAAAAGCACAAAAGAACATAACACCCAGCACAACAAGACGCCCCTCACCCACCGAACGCAGCTCGCTCTGGATCGCCTCATGGCGCGCCTTGGTGTTGCGCCGTTCGATCACGTCAGGGTCAGAGCCCTTTTTGCGCGCGTCCAGAATGGCGGCCAAAGGCCTGAGAGGGATACGTGTCATTGGTCTGCCCCGGTCTGTTCAACCCCGTCGCTCGACACTTCTATCGAGCCGTCAAGATCAAGCTGAAAGCCTTCTTCTGCCGCCATCGGATAGGCGACCTCGTCAATTACGCCAAAATGCTCGGGCGTCAACGGCAACAGGCCGATCTTGCCAAAGTTCAGCTCGGCCAGTTCGTGCAGGCGGTCAGGGCGGTTTTGGTAGGCCCATTCGGCCCGCAAAATCGCCAGTCGCGCGCGCGCCTCACCAATGTCGCGCTGCAAGTCTTGCGAGTGGCTGTAAGCTTCCTGCGTCTGGTAGTTTTCATGATACGCCCAAAACGCACTGCCGATCACACACAGCGCCGTGAGCAAAACAACCAGTGTTCTCATGATCCACCCTCTTTCAACTGCGGTGCGCCCAAGGCCCGCGCATTGACTTCGCGCGCCTCAGCGTCGGTGCGCCGCGCAAGGCGCAAAAGCGCGCTGCGGCTGCGCGGGTTGCGCTCCAGCTCTTCGGCATCAGGGCCGATGGCCTTTTTATTGATCAACTTGAAGGTCGCAGGCTCGGGCGTTTGCTCGGGCGCATAGCGGCTTCCGCCGCCTGCCTCCCCCGCGCGCAACCGCATAAAGCGCTTCACAACCCGGTCTTCGAGCGAATGAAACGACACCACAACCAAAAGCCCGCCGGGCTTCAACGCGCGCTCGGCCGCCTCAAGCCCTGCCACCAGCTCGCCAAACTCGTCATTCACGGCAATGCGAATGGCCTGAAAGCTGCGTGTCGCAGGGTGGCTCTGGCCGGGCTTGGGCCGTGGCATCACGCTTTGAATGATCTCGGCAAGATGGCCTGTTGTCTCGATAGGAGCGACTTCGCGCGCCTTGACAATCGCCTTGGCGATACGGCGGCTGGCGCGATCTTCGCCAAAAAGATAAATGATATCAGCGATCTGCGCCTCGTCATACTCATTCACCAGATCTTTGGCCGAAGGCCCCGTCTGGCTCATGCGCATATCCAGCGGCCCGTTGCCCTGAAAGGAAAACCCGCGCTCTGCCTGATCAAGCTGCATGGAGCTCACACCCAAATCAAGCACAACGCCATCCACACCAGAGGCGACCTGATCGAGCTTGGAAAATGTCGTCTGGTGCAACTCGACCTTGTCGCCGTATGGCGCCGCCCAGGTCTTGGCAAGCTCATGGGCCAGCGGATCACGGTCAATCCCGATCAGCTTGTCAGCCCCCGCCTCCAGAAGCCCGCGCGCATAGCCGCCAGCCCCCAAAGTGCCATCAACCCACACCCCCTCAACAGGCGCGATATGGTCAAGAATAGCCGTGAGCAAAACCGGAATATGCCTGCGGTCTGGGTTGGCATGTTCCATAGTGGGTCAGTCTCCGCTCGTGGCCTTATCAAGGTAAATCAGGGGGTCGAAATCTTCGGGCAGCTCATCAAGCCATTCTTCGGTCTTGGCAAGCTCTTCGGCCTCGTAGGTTTCGGGCTTCCAGATCTGGAAGGTATCGCCAGCAGCGATAAAGAAGGCCTCGCCCTCAAGGCCGATCTTTTCGCGCAGCTTCTGGGGCAGCACAAGGCGGCCCGTGTCATCGACATTTGTGGGCAAAGACTGACCTTGGAACAAACGTTGCAAGATTTTGCGTTCGGTTGAGCCACGCGGCAAGGACGCGATCTTGTCGTCCACTTCGTTAATGGCTTCTACAGTATAACACTCAAGGTAATTGCGGCGGTGATCTCCATAGACAATCACAAGCTCGGGCGTATCGCCTTCGCGCCAGTTTGGATCAGAAGCTTCCAGAACACGCCGAAAAGAGGCCGGAATTGACACCCGCCCCTTAGCATCCACCTTATGGTGGCTTTCGCCGCGAAATCTACGAACCACTCTGGGCCGCCTCTCCATAATCCCCCGAAAATCCAGTCTTTGATAAGGAAACGGCGATTGATCTGCTGCCACTGATCAACCGCCGCCCTCGTCCCGCTTTGCGGGGGTGTCCAGCTGCGCGCGCCACCTGGGGGGATGTCTGCTCGCCCGCGCGCCGGATCTCTTGTTCTGATGAAGTGGGTGCCTGTATGAAACCTGACTTAGGGAGTTTTGCGGGGTCTTTTTTGATCGCCCCTTTGTGTCCCAACCTCATCTCGTGAACTAGGGATGCCATGGGAATTCATGGTAATCAACAAGTTTTTCAGCCCAACACCCACATTATCTAGTCCAGACGCCCCTGGAAAACTAGATGTAGTGGTCAACTAGGCCCAATTTTGCACAAATCTTAGCGGAACCCGAATCGAGAGCCACTAGATATGGTAGAAGCGCAGCTCACCGCAAACACGCCCATAAAATCCCACTTTTTTTCAAACTGAGACTCACCAAAGGCCAAATCCCTTCTATCCAAGGCTCAAACCGCCCGCAAAGACGGCCAAATCACCTCAAATCCGCAAGTGATTCGCACCCAAAAGAAAAGGACGCCCATGGTTTCCCATGGAGCGTCCCATCAATTCCCGTAAGAATTTTGCCTTCAGATCAGCTTTTGCGCCAGATCCGCATATATCTTTGCCGCCGCGCTCTCGCCCGTGGCCACAGGTTGCCCGGCATCACCGCCCAGACGTGTCTCAAGATCAATCGGGATCTGCGCCAGAAGCGGCGCACCGAGCCGCTTGGCCTCAAGCCCAACACCCCCGTGTCCGAAGAGATGCGCCTCATGCCCGCATTCAGGACATATATAGAGAGACATATTCTCCACCATCCCGATCACAGGCACCTTGAGCTTCTCAAACATGTCGATGGCCTTGCGCGCATCGATCAGCGCCACATCCTGCGGGGTGGACACAATAACAGCCCCGTCCAGCACCTTCTGCTGGCCCAGCGTCAGCTGCACATCCCCCGTCCCCGGCGGCAGGTCGATGACGAGCACATCAAGCTCGCCCCAATCAACCTCCCCCAACATCTGCTGCACCGCGCCCATAAGCATCGGGCCGCGCCAGACAACGGCCTGCTTCTCGTCCACCATCAGACCAAGCGACATCATCTTGAGCCCATGCGCCACAGGCGGCATGATCTTCCCGTCAGGCGACTGGCCAGGGCGCGCACTCACGCCCAGCATCCGCGGCTGGCTGGGCCCGTAGAAATCCGCATCCAAAAGGCCCACAGTCTGCCCTGCCCGCGCCAGCGCCACCGCAAGGTTCACACTGACCGTTGATTTCCCGACACCGCCCTTACCAGAGCCAACCGCAATAATGCGCTTCACGCCTTTGGGGCGAATGTCCGTGCGCTTGGGGTCAGGGTGCCCCCCGATGCTCAGCTTGGGCGGCGCTTTCGGCGCGCCCTGCGCCCCATGGGCTGTGAGCACCGCGGCGGCGCTCTCAACACCTGCAAGCTTTTCCACCATCTCCACAGCGGCGGCGCGGATCGGCTCCATCTTTTCGGCAGCCTCAGGGCTTGGCGCTTCAATCACAAAGCGCACCTTGCCCCCATCTATAGCAACAGCCCGCACCATATCGGCTGTCGCAAGCCCGCGCCCGTCAGGGAGCTGCAAACGATCAAGCTCTGCCAGTATCTGTTCTCGTGTCACCATCATAGCGCTCCTCATTCTCTTCAGCGCATAGGTGCGCTTCATTCGTCAAATTACAACCCGAAAGCAGATTGACGCGCACGTAAGGACCTATGCAATTGCTGCATAGCGGCATTGCCAAACTAGGTCTTTTCGCATCTGCAGCATAGCCCTATATCCCCCTCAACAGCGAAACAAACATCAACGAGTACAGCAATGAACCACGTCATCACAACAACATCAGGCGCTCTCAGCGACACCATCGCAGAGCTTATCGGCAAAGCCGTTTCATTCGTTTCAGACACAAACGAGAAACTGGTTCTGCGTCGCCAGTACCGCAAAACAATTTCTGAGCTCTCATCTTTGACAGGCCGCGAGCTTGCAGATCTGGGCCTCAACAAGTCATGCATCCACGCCGCCGCCTACGAGGCTGTTTACGGCTAAATGCAAAACCGGATTGTGCCGGTTCTCCTCCCTTTTCCGGCACAAGATTGCGCGGCAGGCCTCCTCCTCCCTTAAAGGCCTGCCGCCTTCGCTTTTTTAAGACCCTTCAAAACGGTATCGTGTCGGCATCGGCCGCACTCATGATAAAGCGCGAGACAACTTTCTTTGTCCCGGCCTTGTCAAATTCGATAGACAGCTTGTCTCCCTCGACCCCTGTGATCTCGCCATATCCGAACTTCTGGTGAAACACCCGCTCCCCCACCGAAAACGCCGAGATCGCCTGCGCATCAATCACGATGTTGCGGCTCTCTTGTGGCTGGCCTGTGGGCCGCTGGCTGCTGCGCGCCTGCATCCGCTTCCAGCCCGGAGAGTTGTAAACATCCGCATCCGACACAGCCGTTTCAAGGCTTGAGCGTCCGTAAGTCTGCGCCGCGCCATATGTTCCGCCGTAAAGTCCGGGCGGCGTCAGCACATCCACATGCGCCTCTGGCAGCTCGTCAATAAAGCGGCTCGGCATCTGGCTTTGCCACTGCCCATAGACACGGCGGTTGCCCGCAAAGGAGATCGTGCAAATCTCTTCGGCCCGCGTGATGCCCACATAGGCCAGCCGCCGCTCTTCCTCGAGACCCTTGGTGCCGCTCTCGTCCATCGAGCGCTGCGACGGAAACAACCCATCCTCCCAACCGGGCAAAAACACGGCAGGAAACTCAAGCCCCTTGGCCGCGTGCAGCGTCATAATCGAGATCTTTTCGTCGGCATCGTCCTTATCATTGTCCATGATCAGGCCCACATGCTCCAAAAAGCCTTGCAGGTTTTCAAACTGCTCCAGCGCTTTCACAAGCTCTTTGAGGTTTTCCAGCCGCCCGGGCGCTTCGGGTGTCTTGTCGTTTTGCCACATGCCCGTGTAACCGCTCTCGTCGAGGATCATCTCGGCCAGCTCTACATGGCTCACCTCAGGGCTGGCCTCAAGGCGCTGCCAGCGCTTCAAATTTTCCAAAAAGCGTTGAAGCTCAACCGCGCCCTTGCCGCCAAGCCCCTTTTCATCCAGCAAAATCTGCGCGCCCTCATGCAGCGGCAAAAAGTTCGCGCGCGCGGCAACCTGCATTTTCTGCTGGGCCTTGTCGCCAAGCCCGCGCTTGGGCGTGTTCACCACCCGCTCAAACGCAAGGTCATCCTCAGGGCTCACCACAAGGCGGAAATAGGCCATGGCATCACGAATTTCCATGCGCTCGTAAAAACGCGGCCCCCCGATCACACGGTAAGGCATCCCGATGGTCAGGAAACGGTCTTCAAACGCGCGCATCTGGTGCGAGGCGCGCACCAGTATCGCCATGCTGTTGAGCGATATGGCCCTCATCCCGCGCGTGCCGCGCTGCATGGCCTCGGCCTCTTCCCCGATCCACCGCGCCTCTTCTTCGCCGTCCCAATGGCCAATCAGGCGCACTTTCTCGCCGTCTTGGGCCTCGGTCCACAGCTCTTTGCCAAGGCGCTTCTCATTGCCCGCAATCACACCACTGGCCGCGGCCAGAATATGCGGGGTCGAGCGGTAGTTCTGCTCAAGGCGCACCACCTCGGCCCCGGGAAAATCCTTTTCAAACCGCAGGATATTGCCCACTTCGGCCCCGCGCCACCCATAGATCGACTGGTCGTCATCGCCCACACAGCAGATGTTCTTGTGACCCCCCGCCAGCAAGCGCAGCCAGAGGTACTGCGCCACGTTGGTGTCCTGGTATTCGTCCACCAGAACATATTTAAACCAGCGCTGATACTGCGCCAGCACGTCCTCGTGCTGCTGAAAGATCGTCACCACATGCAAAAGCAAATCGCCAAAGTCGACAGCGTTCAGCTCCTTGAGGCGGGTCTGATACTGCGCATAAAGCTGCGGGCCGAGGCCGTCATAGGCGCTGCCTTCAGCGGCGGGCAGGTTTTCAGGCAGCCACGCGCGGTTTTTCCAGTTGTCGATAATCCCTGCCAGCATCCGCGCAGGCCAGCGCTTGTCATCCACATGTGACGCCTGCACCAGCTGCTTGAGCAAGCGCAGCTGGTCGTCCGTGTCCAAAATGGTGAAGTTGCTCTTCAACCCGACAAGCTCGGCATGGCGGCGCAAAAGCTTCACGCAGATCGAGTGAAACGTGCCAAGCCAGGGCATCCCTTCCACAGACTGCCCCAAAAGCTTGGCCACCCGCTCTTTCATCTCGCGCGCGGCCTTGTTGGTAAAGGTCACAGCCAAAATCTCGTTTGGCTGCGCCCGCCCCGTGTTGAGCAAATGCACAATCCGCGTGGTCAGCGCCTTGGTCTTGCCTGTGCCCGCGCCCGCAAGCATCAGCACGGGCCCATCCAGCGTTTCCACCGCCGCACGCTGGGCCGGGTTGAGTTCGTCCAGATAGGGCGCACCCCGTGCCGCGAGGGCTTTTTGCGAAAGAGATACCACGGTGTCGTCACTTCTTTGGTTGTTCTGCTTTGGCCCCAATACCTAAAGATTTTCACACCCAAGTCAAAGCAATGTTCGCCTTGTGTTCTGGTGTATTTGGCAAATCCGCCTTTTTTGTTGCCCCAAAGATTGCGCCGCTACGTCTCCTCTGGACAATGCCGCGTGCCATACGCTCAATGCGGCGCATGGATTTGCAAGCAAAATACCCCGGCATCGACGATCTGCGCACACGTGCCCAAAAGCGCATTCCGCATTTTGTGTTTGAATACCTTGATAGCGGCACAGGCCGCGAGACCACCACAGCGCGCAACCAGAGCGCGCTTGAGACAATCCGCTTCATGCCCTCGGTCTTGCACGGCCCCCAAACAGCCACGCTTGGCCGCCGTTTTCTGGGCAAAGACTACGCGCTGCCCTTCGGCATGGCTCCCGTGGGCATGTCAGGGCTCATCTGGCCTGATGCCGAGCGGCTTTTGGCACGTGAAGCCGCGCGCGCGGGTCTGCCTTTTTGTCTCTCCACAGTGGCCGCCCAAACGCCCGAACACGTTGCCCCCGAACTGGGGGATAAGGCATGGTTCCAGCTCTACCCGCCCAAAGACGAGAGCATCCTCAAAGACATGATCACCCGCATCAAGGCCGCAGGCTTTCATGCGCTAGTGCTGACACTTGATGTCCCCGTTGCCTCGCGCCGCGAGCGGCAAGTGCGCTCAGGCCTCACCCAGCCGCCCAAGTTTGGCCCGCGCCTCTTGTGGCAGACAGCAAAGCGCCCCGCCTGGGCCTGGGAGGTGCTCAAGAGCGGCGCACCGCGCATGCGAACGCTGGACAAATACATCACCCACACAGGCAACCTGCCCTCCACCGCCCACATCGGCTATCTGCTGCGCGCCTCGCCTGATCTGGCCTACCTTGAGCGCGTGCGCGCGCTCTGGCAGGGGCCGCTGGTTGTCAAAGGGATCATGGACCCAGCCAGCCTCCCCGCCCTTGAGGCAGCTGGCGTCGATGCGCTTTGGGTTTCCAACCACGCAGGCCGCCAGTTTGATGGCGCTCCCGCCAGCATCGAAATGCTGCCGCACATCCGCGCCGCATCGGCGCTGCCCATCGTCTTTGACAGCGGCGTCAGCGGCGGGCTTGATATCCTGCGCGCACTGGCTTTGGGAGCTGACTTTGTGATGCTGGGCCGCGCCTGGCACTATGCGCTCGCCGCATTGGGCGCAAAAGGCCCGCAGCACCTGACAGATATGTTGGAAAGCGACATGCGCGCCAATCTGGGCCAGATCGGCGTGTCAGACCTCGCCAAGCTCGCCGAGCGGCGACACCCCTAAAGCGGCAAGCTGCGGAAGTTGTTCAAAAAGCTCCCGACAAGGCGGCGCACGCGTTGGCTGCCGCCTTGGGTGCAGCCACTCTCTTTCTGGATATCATAAATCGAAAGCACCTCATGGCGCAGCGATGTTCCCAGATCATTTGGCCGCGCAAACCCCATGCGCCACTGCGCAAAGGTGCGCTCCCGCACCTCAAGCTCAACCATCGGAATAATCTGGCGGTGCCGCTCATCCATCTCGATCCGCGCATAACAGGCCTGCACCGCGGCCTTGGGGCCTTCAAGAACTTGAAAGAAAGTCCCCTCATGAAATATCAACAGCCCCGAAAGCCCCGCCGCGCCGTTGTTGCGCAAAGAGGCATCGAGAATATCCTGCAAGTCAGCGTCGCCAAACCCTGCGCGCGCCGAGCTGATATAGACCTTACAGATCAAGTCTGGTTCTGGCATCGGCCCGCCTTTCAAACAGAGGCTTTCAAAGTGTCATATGAGGCCAGAAAATCTCTCACATGCTTGCGCACGCCGGCCTCGTCGCCCCGCGCCTCGCTGTCGGGCGGCACCATGTCATAGATCGAAAAGACCGCATGTTGCATGCTGCGCGGCATATCCTCGGTGCGCGCATATCCCATGCGCCACTGCCCAAAGGCCCGCTCCGCCACCTGCCCCGTTTCGATCATCATCAGCTTGGCATGGCGCGGATCACGCATGATACGGTTAAAACAGCCCATCACAGCGTCCATCTCTCCCTCCAGCACCTGAAAGAAGCGCCCCTCATGAAACACCATAACGCCCGTCAGACCGTCGCGTTCGTTGTTGCGGCGTGAAATTGTGAGAATTTCTGGCAAGTCTGCCACTTTAAACTGCGCAGCAGCATCACTGACATATACCAATCGGCCCAGCATGACGTCCTCCGTTATTTAACAACGCCAGATTGCCTAAAACGGGTTAACGAAAATTGAAGGCAGACAGTCTCTTAAGGATAGGTCTCAAGCCGTCATTTCGCGGCGCGGTAGGCCTCGGGCATGGCCGCAAGCGCGGCCTCAGCGCGCGCCAAAGGCAGGTTCTCTTTAAGCCAGCCTTGCCCGTGGCGCGAGCCATACATACCCTCGCCCACATCGATCACATCGCCCAAACCGTTCTGCGCAATCACCTTTTGCAAAAACTGCGTGCGCCCGCCTGTGGCGCAGATAATGGCAATAGGCTTGCCCGCCTCAGCCTTCAAAAGCGCCTGCATACGGCTGGAAAAATCGCGTGAAACCATATCAATCGGCCAAGCCCCCAGCGCAACACCGCTCTCGCGCCATTCGTCAGGCGTGCGAATATCAATCAGCACAATCTCACCCGCAGCCACAGCCCGAGACGCCTCTTGGGCCGACATCACAGGCGGCTGCGCCGCAACGGGCGTGGCAAACACAAGCGCCCCCAGACCAAGAGCAAACAAGCGGCGTGTCAGTTCGGGCACAAAAAATCCTCACCTTTCGAGCAACATAGCCACAGTAAGCGTCAAACCTACCGCAATTTGAATGCGAAAAACACACCGTTCACAGGAATATGAATGAAGTATAGCGCGGATTGGTAAAGAAATGTTACCAAAGCGCGAAAGAGATTCGATTTTTCTTCATGCAAGCTCGGGGGCAGCGGCATGGAGCAGCACATCCCAGCGCCCCTCAGGAGACACGCCTTGCCCGATTTCAAGAAAATCCTCATCGCCAACCGTGGCGAGATCGCCATTCGCATCATGCGTGCGGCCAACGAAATGGGCAAAAAGACGGTTGCGGTCTATGCCGAAGAAGACAAACTCGGCCTGCACCGCTTCAAGGCCGACGAGGCCTACCGCATCGGCGAAGGCATGGGGCCGGTTGCCGCCTACCTGAGCATTGAGGAAATCATCCGCGTCGCGCGCGCCTCTGGCGCAGACGCCATTCACCCGGGCTATGGCCTGCTCTCGGAAAACCCCGAGCTGGTCGACGCCTGCGAACAGAGCGGCATCACCTTCATCGGCCCCAAAGCCGCCACCATGCGCGCTCTGGGCGATAAGGCCAGCGCACGGCGCGTGGCCATTGAGGCAGGTGTGCCTGTGATCCCCGCCACCGAAGTTCTGGGCGACGATATGGACGCGATCATCAAAGAGGCCAAAGAGGTCGGCTTCCCGCTGATGCTCAAGGCCAGCTGGGGCGGCGGCGGGCGCGGCATGCGCCCGATCCTCAACGAAAAAGAGCTGCCAGAAAAAGTCATGGAAGGCCGCCGCGAGGCCGAGGCCGCCTTTGGCAACGGCGAGGGGTATCTGGAAAAGATGATCATCCGCGCCCGTCACGTCGAGGTGCAGATCCTCGGCGACACCCACGGTGACATCTACCACCTGTGGGAGCGCGACTGCTCGGTGCAGCGCCGCAACCAGAAAGTGGTCGAGCGCGCGCCCGCGCCCTACCTCACCCAAGCCCAGCGCGAAGAGATTTGCGAACTGGGCCGCAAGATCTGCGCCCACGTCAACTATGAGTGCGCCGGCACGGTCGAGTTCCTCATGGATATGGACACCAGCAAGTTCTACTTCATCGAGGTGAACCCCCGCGTGCAGGTCGAGCACACCGTGACAGAAGAGGTCACAGGCATCGACATTGTTCAGGCCCAGATCCGTATCGCCGAAGGCAAGACACTGGCCGAAGCCACAGGCAAGCCCTCACAGGCCGATATCCGGCTCAACGGTCACGCGCTCCAGACGCGGATCACAACAGAAGACCCGCAAAACAACTTTATTCCCGACTATGGCCGCATCACGGCCTACCGCTCGGCCACAGGCATGGGCATCCGCCTTGATGGCGGCACCGCCTACACAGGTGGCGTGATCACGCGCTATTATGACAGCCTGCTGGTCAAGGTCACAGCCCACGCCCAAACGCCCGAAGCCGCCATCGCCCGTATGGACCGTGCTCTGCGCGAGTTCCGTATTCGTGGCGTGAGCACCAATATCGCTTTTGTGGAAAACCTGCTCAAGCACCCCACGTTCCTCTCCAATGAATACACCACCAAATTCATTGACGAGACCCCCGATCTCTTCACCTTCAAGAAGCGGCAGGACCGCGGCACCAAGGTGCTCACCTATATCGCCGATATCACAGTCAACGGTCACCCCGAGACCAACGACCGCCCCGCGCCGCCCGCAGGCCTCAAAGACCCGCGCGCGCCCAGCTTGCGCAGCGAGACGCCCGCAAGCGGCACACGCACCTTGCTTGAGGCCCAAGGCCCCAAGGCCGTGGCCGACTGGATGCTG
This sequence comes from Lentibacter sp., assembly GCF_965658795.1. Taxonomy (NCBI): domain Bacteria; kingdom Pseudomonadati; phylum Pseudomonadota; class Alphaproteobacteria; order Rhodobacterales; family Roseobacteraceae; genus Lentibacter; species Lentibacter sp. The sequence goes on from NZ_CBFHTG010000004.1 coordinate 221,610, forward strand.
GCGCAAAAGCAGCTCCTGCTCACCGACACCACCATGCGCGATGGTCACCAATCCTTGCTCGCAACCCGTATGCGCTCGATTGATATGATCAAGGTCGCCCCCGCTTACGCGGCCAACCTGCCCCAGCTCTTTTCTGTCGAGTGTTGGGGCGGCGCGACCTTTGATGTTGCCTACCGCTTCTTGCAGGAATGCCCGTGGCAGCGCCTGCGCGACCTGCGTGCGCGCATGCCCAATGTGATGAGCCAGATGCTTCTGCGCGCCTCCAACGGTGTGGGCTATACCAACTACCCTGACAATGTCGTGCAAAGCTTCGTGGCCCAAGCCGCCACATCAGGGGTCGATGTCTTCCGCGTGTTTGACAGCCTCAACTGGGTCGAAAACATGCGCGTCGCAATGGACGCCGTGCAAGAAAGCGGCAAAATCTGCGAAGGCACGATCTGCTACACAGGCGATATCCTCGACCCCGCCCGCGCCAAATATGACCTGAAGTATTATGTCTCCATGGCCAAAGAGCTTGAGGCCGCAGGCGCCCATGTCTTGGGCCTCAAGGATATGGCAGGCTTGCTCAAGCCCGCCGCGGCCACCGTGCTCATCAAGGCACTCAAGGAAGAGCTGACAATCCCTGTCCACTTCCACACCCACGACACGGCAGGTATTGCCTGCGCCAGCATTCTCGCCGCCGCCGATGCAGGCGTTGATGCCGCCGATTGCGCGATGGACTCATTCTCGGGCAACACCAGCCAGGCCACGATGGGCACATTGGTCTCGGCCCTGCGCGGCACGCCACGCGACACAGGTCTCGATGTCACAGCCGTGCGCGAAATCTCTGACTATTGGGAAGAGGTGCGCGGCCACTACGCGGCCTTTGAAACAGGCATGCAAGCGCCCTCCTCCGAGGTCTACCTGCACGAAATGCCGGGGGGCCAGTTCACCAACCTCAAGGCCCAGGCCGCCTCGCTCGGCCTTGAAGGGCGCTGGCCCGAGGTTGCGCGCACCTATGCCGACGTCAACCAGATGTTCGGCGATATCGTCAAAGTCACGCCCAGCTCCAAAGTGGTCGGCGACATGGCCCTGATGATGGTCAGTCAGGGCCTCAGCCGCGATGATGTGGAAAACCCCGACAAAGACGTGGCCTTCCCGGACTCTGTCATCGACATGATGCGCGGCAACCTTGGCCAACCTCCGGGAGGCTTCCCTGACGGGATCGTCAAGAAAGCCCTCAAAGGCGACGCGCCCGACACCTCGCGCCCGGGGGCACACCTCGCGCCCGTTGATCTTGAGGCGACCCGCGCCAAGGTCAGCCAGGAGCTTGACGGCCTCGCCATTGATGACGAAGATCTCAACGGCTACCTGATGTACCCGAAAGTCTTCATGGATTATATGGGCCGCCACCGCACCTATGGCCCTGTGCGCACCCTGCCCACCAAGACCTTCTTTTACGGCATGGAACAGGGCGAAGAAATCACAGCCGAGATTGACCCGGGCAAAACACTGGAAATCCGCCTGCAAGCTCTGGGCGAAACCGATGAGAACGGCGAGGTCAAAGTCTTCTTTGAGCTCAACGGCCAGCCGCGCACCATCCGCGTGCCCAACCGCATTGTGAAAGCCACAACCCTCCAGCGCCCCAAAGCCGAGCAAGGCAACGCCAACCACATCGGCGCGCCGATGCCGGGTGTTGTGGCCTCTGTGGCCGTAACCGTGGGCCAGAAGGTAAGCGAAGGCGACATGCTGCTCACCATTGAAGCCATGAAAATGGAAACAGGCATCCACGCCGAGCGCGCCGCCACGGTCAAGGCTGTGCATGTGCAGCCGGGTGGCCAGATCGACGCCAAAGACCTGATGATCGAGCTGGAGTAATCCAGCGCTCTGCTTTGGGGCACCCCGCAAGTTTGCCCCAAAGCAGACGCTCTCCGCACCACGCCCAAAAGGCGGCTGTGCGGACCTTAGTGCCGTTCAATTGCCTTAATGATGCAAACGACAGTCTTGCGTGTTAGTTGTCAGAAATGGAAAAACAAACCTCAGCCAAGCAGGAAGTCACACCCTATGCCCGTGCGGTTGTAGGCGTACTTTTTGCATCCATCTGCTTTGGCTTTGTGCCCTACTTCAGCCGCGGGCTTACCGATCAAGGTCTCGCTCCTTACGCGGTTGCTTTTTATCGGTACATATTGGCAGCGATCGTCCTGTTACCAGCACTTTTACTGCATCGTTCAAATTGGCGGGAAATCGTCTGGGGTATAGGTGCAGGCGCAGTGATGGGTCTTGGCTGGGTCGGCTATGTTAGTGCCCTTGAAACTGTTCCTGCATCGACGGTTGGCGTTCTCTATATGACGTATCCAGTATTTACGATTGCCATCGCGTGGGCACTTTTCGGCGATCAACCCACGCAGCGCAGCCTTGTTGCGGCTGGATTGATTATCATCGCTGCAATAATCGCGGGGTCTCCAGCATCTGTACCTCCTGATCAAATTCCGACGCTCCTCGTCTCATTAGCAGCACCTTTTGGATTTGGCTTTGGCATATGCGTTCTCGTTCACCGTCTGTCACGCATTGCCCCATTGGCCAGAATAGCGTCAATCTCGCTTGGTTCGGTCATTGGGCTTGCCCCGCTCATACTTTCATCGGAGGTCGTTGAAATCATACCACAAGGAGGGAGTGACTGGTTCCTGATTGCCGGAATCGGCCTTGTGACGGCGCTTATCCCGCAACTGGTTTACACCGTCTATTCACCCGTCATCGGGGCGACTCGCACCGCCGTTATCGGAAGTATCGAACTGCCCACAATGTTTGCCGTTGGCATTCTTGCGTTCGGCGAAGTGGTCACTTGGGCTCAAGCGATCGCCTGCGCACTCGTTTTGGGTGCCATAGCTCTCACTCAAAGTCGCTCAACTCAAACTGTGACGACCGTGATTAGCAAGAAACCAAATAGATAGCTTTAGGCTCAATCCAGACCTTCGCTGCGACTGCGCTCAATGGTAGCCCGTCACCGCCCGCGCGAGCGTGCCGCCGCCTCCTGCAGCAGCTCCGAGATCATCACCGCATCAATACTCTCCACAGTGGCAAAGTTTACATGCCTGCGAAACTTGCCCGTCCCTTGAAGCACCTGCGCGGGGTCCGCAAGAACAGCCCCGTCACTCAACAAAAGCTGCACGTACTCCTTGTAGGAAAACACCCCACAAAACTGGCCTTCCTTTTCTTCTGGCCGAACCGTGTAAAGCGTCCCGCCATATTTTGCGAGGCGGCTCACCTCGGGCGCAACGCCTTCAATCAACCTATCCAGTGCCGCAATCACAGCACTTTGGTCTTCACCCGTCATCATATCTTCACCCTCCAACACCTTATTACGCCCGATTTCTTCGCAAAATCGCCCCCTCACCC